>NZ_JBJXBN010000001.1:0-389521 GCF_046116915.1 Collinsella sp. wc0583
GCCCCGCCGAACGATTGCAAGCGGTCGGCGGGGCCATTGTGGCTCTTGACAGCGGATTGGGTCATATGAGCGAAAACGCCCCTAGGCGAGCAAGGTGACGTGAAAGAGGAGGGAAGCGTACTTCGGTACGCGACCGACGATTGAACGTCAGATTGCCGCTTAGGGGCGTTTGCAGCGTCGAGAGATCCGTCGTTCGTTAGAACGACGGAACCAAAGGTGCAGCGTCGGGTCGTTACGGCGTTTGGTAAAACGCCGTAACTATTAAAGCTGGCGCAGACCCTCTTCCAGGCCGGTCTTGCTGTCGGTCTTCTCGTCGCGCATCTTGATGACGCGGGCGGGGACACCGGCCACGACGGCGCCGGCGGGGACGTCGTCGACGCATACGGCGCCGGCGGCAACGACAGCACCCTTGCCCACGCGCACGCCCTCCAGGACCACGGCATTGGCGCCGATCATAACGTCGTCCTCGATGATGACGGGCGTGGCACTGGCGGGCTCCACGACGCCTGCCAGTACGGTGCCGGCGCCGATGTGGCAGTTCTTGCCCACGGTGGCGCGGCCGCCCAGCACAGCGCCCATGTCGATCATGGAGCCTTCGCCAATGACGGAGCCGATGTTGATGATGGCGCCCATCATGATGACGGCGCGATCGCCAATCTCGACACGGTCGCGGATGATCGCGCCCGGCTCGATGCGGGCGTTGATACCCTTGAGGTCGAGCATGGGCACGGCGGAGTTGCGGCAGTCGTTCTCTACGTCGTAGTAGTCGATGGAGTCGGCGTTGGCGTCGAGGATTGCCTTGAGCTCATCCCAGTCACCAAAGACGGTCTTGCCACGACGACCGCCGTAGACGTGCGCATTGCCCCACTGGACCTTCATGCCCGGCTTTTCGCGCACGTACAGTTTGACGGGCGTTTTCTTGGGCGCGGTTGCGATGTAGTTGATAATCTCCTGTGCATCCATCTCGGCTGCATTACTCATTTGCTGTCTCTCCTTTGAGTGGATCCGGTTGATACCTGGTTAGGCAAACATGACCTGGTCGAACGTATGGAAGCCAGGCTCGCGGGTGACGAGCTTCTGCGCGGCTGCCAGGGCGCCGTTGACGAAGATCTGACGGCTCGTGGCGCGGTGCGCGAGCGTGACCTCCTCGTCCTGGCCGAAAAAGCTTACCTCGTGCACGCCGGCGACGGTGCCGCCGCGCAGCGAGTGCATGCCGATCTCCTTGGGGTCGCGCGCGCCGCACATGCCCTCGCGGCCATAGACGGGGTGGTAGCCTGCCTCGGGCTCGGCTTCGACGACGGCGTCGAGCAACAACTTGGCAGTGCCGCTGGGGGCGTCGACCTTTTGATTATGGTGCGTCTCGACGATTTCGCAGTCAAAGCCGGGCAGCTCGCGCGTGGCCTGGGCAACCAGATGGCGCAGGGCGGCGATACCGATAGAGTAGTTGCCCGAGTGCATAACACGGGCGTTCTGACCCAGCTCGCGCAGGCGATCCACCTGCTCGGGCGTATAGCCCGTGGTGCCGGAAACGAGTGCGGCACCCGTGCGCTCGACATAGGCGACAACGGCATCGAAGGTCACGACGTTCGAGAAGTCGATGATTACATCGGCGGCCGGTGCGCTCTCGAGCTCGGACAAGTCGAAGCCGATCTGGGCGACGATGTCAAAAACGGGCTCTCCAGCGGTGTTGACAATGCCCTCGGCGGTGGTGCGGATGAGCGAGCCCATGCGGCCCGTTCCCATAATGACGGTCTTAATCAAGCAGACCAGCTCCTTTCAGAGCATCGGTAAGTGCGGAGCGCGTGTCGTCTGCCATGGGGCACAGCGGCATGCGGTAGTTTGCCTCGATCATACCCATCTGGGCGAGTGCTTCCTTGACGGGGATGGGGTTGACCTCGCTAAAGAGGGCATTGATGAGCGGCTGGCCGGCAATCTGGATATCGCGGGCGCGCTCCACGTCGCCGTCCAGATAGGCGCGGCACATGTCGTGCACGAGCTGCGGCTGAACGTCGGCCCACACGCTGATGGTGCCCGAGGCACCCAGGCTCATGAGCGGTACGGTGAGGGCGTCCTCGCCTGAGTACATGCGGAAGTCGTCGGACAGCAGGTGGGCGATCTTGGCCGCGTAGGCGACGTTGCCCGAGGCTTCCTTAATGCCCATGATGTTGGGGTGCGCGGCCAAGCGCTCTACGTTGCGCTCGCTGATGCCGCAGCCGCAGCGGCCGGGGATGTTGTACAGGATGCAGGGGATGTCCACGGCATCGGCGACGGTCTTAAAGTGCTGATAGATACCCTCTTCGTTGGACTTGTTGTAGTAGGGGGTAATGAGCAGCAGACCGTCGGCGCCCAGGCCCTGGTAAGTGAGCGACTTGGTGAGCATGGTCTGCGTGGAGTTGGAGCCCGAGCCGGCGATGACGGGGATGCGTCCTGCAACTTGCTTGACCACTGCGGCGACAACGGAGTTGTCCTCGTCGTCGGTCATCGTGGCGCTCTCGCCGGTGGTGCCCAGGGTGAGGATGGCGTCGGTGCCGTTTTGCAGGTGGAAATCGATAAGGCGCTCGAGTGCGTCAAAGTCGACGCTGCCGTCCTTTTTAAACGGCGTAACAAGGGCGACGATTGAGCCCTCGAGATTGCGGATGTCCATGTTCTTCTCCTTCGCGTCCGCGATCTGGATGCGTTTGTTCCATTGAGCGGCGACTGCCAGGCGCTCGTCTTGGGCGCGACGGCGGGCACTTTCGGCGCGCGACTTGGCCAGCAGCTCTCGGCCGCTCGGCAGCACGTCGAGCGTGGCAAAATAATCGCCCGGGCGCTCGGCGCGGCGGATGAGGTCGGCTGAGCCATCGGGACGCAGCAGGACCTCGGCGGAGCGCAGCCGTCCGTTGTAGTTGTAGCCCATGGAGTAGCCATGCGCGCCGGTATCGTGGATCACGAGCACATCACCCATGTCGATCTGCGGTAGCTCGCGGTCGATGGCGAACTTGTCGTTGTTCTCGCATAGGTTGCCCGTGATGTCGTAGGTGTCCGTGACGGGCGCTGTGGTCTTGTCGTCGCCACCCGGCTGACCCATTACCGTAATGTGGTGGTAGGCGCCGTACATGGCAGGACGGATCAGATCGACGGCGCTTGCGTCGACACCGATATAGTCCTTGTAGATCTGCTTTTCGTGGATAGCCTTGGTGACCAGGCAGCCGTAGGGCCCCATCATAAAGCGGCCCATCTCGGTGCAGATGGCCACATCGCCCATACCGGCGGGAACCAGGATTTCGTCGTAGGCCGCGTGCACCCCCTCGCCGATGGCGTGAATGTCGTTGGCCTGCTGCTCGGGCAGATAGGGGATGCCGACGCCGCCGGACAGATTGATGAAGGCGACATGTGCACCGGTCTCGCGCTCCAGGCGCACGGCAAGCTCAAAGAGGATGCGCGCGAGCTTGGGGTAGTAGTCGTTGGTGACGGTGTTGCTGGCAAGGAAGGCATGGATGCCAAAATTCTCGGCGCCCTTGGCCTTGAGCATGCGGAAAGCCTCAAAGAGCTGCTCGGTGGTCATGCCGTATTTGGAGTCGCCGGGGTTATCCATGATGCCGTTGGAGAGCTGGAACAGGCCGCCTGGATTAAAGCGGCAGCTGACCGTTTTGGGGATGGGCCCCGCAACACGCTCAAAGAACTCGATGTGGCTGATGTCGTCAAAGTTGACGATGGCACCCAGCTTGTTGGCGAGCTCAAAGTCGGCAGCCGGCGTGTCGTTGGAAGAGAACATGATGTCGTGTCCCGTGATGCCCAGCGAGCGGGCGATCATGAGCTCGGTATAGCTCGAGCAATCGCAGCCGCAGCCGTATTCGTTGAGAATGGAGATGAGCGCCGGGTTGGGGTTGGCCTTGACGGCAAAGTATTCCTTAAAGCCCGGGTTCCATGCAAAGGCGTCGCGCACTTCTTGCATGTTGCGGCGGATGCCCGCCTCGTCGTATAGATGAAACGGCGTGGGGAACTGCTCGACGATATGCTCGAGTGTCTCCTTGTCCACAAACGGCTGCTTGGCCGCATATGCCTCGTTGGGGGTCAATGCCATGTCCCGTAAACCTCGCTATCCAGACGGCGCCATCTGCGCATCGAATCCGCATAGCGTGGACCCAATGTCCGGATAGCGCTCCCGCATTGCTGCAGACAGTCCTGTGGGTGTTTCCCACAGGCCCACCAGGTTGTTCGTGCCCGAAAAACCCAGTTCGGCGGGTTTCGCCTCCCCACGGGGTCAAAGCCTGCCGGCTCGCCCGCGGTTCTTCGTGCCCGCGCCTCTATCAAGTGGTAACGACCCTACCACGTTGCACTTTACCAAACAAGAGTATTCGTATATAACGTTTAAAAAATGCAGCAATATGCTGGAAACATGTGTGCCACAATCCTGTATCACAATAAGTTGCAACAGATATGCCTCACGAAGGGATCCTCTATGACCGAGCTCCAAGAACTCCGTCGCTATCGCCGCGATCTCCATCGCATTCCGGAGCTCGATTTCGATCTTCCGCAAACCATCGCTTATATCGAGGGCGTACTGGCACCGCTCGCTTGCGAGGTGACCCATCCGTGCCCCAGCTGCGTCTGCGCTTTCTTCGATGCTGGCGTTGGCGCCGCACATGCCACGGCGATTCGGGCCGACATGGACGCGCTGCCCATTGCCGAGGCAACAGGGGCAGCGTTCGCCTCGACCCATCCCGGCAAGATGCACGCTTGCGGACATGACGGACACATGGCTATGGCACTTGCCGCCGCGACGCATGTCGACCGTACGATTCGCGAGCGGCCGGGCGCCATGAGGCGCAACGTGCTTTTTGTGTTCCAGCCGGCCGAGGAAACGACCGGTGGTGCCAAGACGGTATGCGAGAGCGGTGTGTTCGAGCGCTACGGGGTCGACCGCATTTTTGGCTTCCATGTGTGGCCCGATCTGCCTGCCGGCATGTTGACGAGTTGTTCCGGTCCGCTGCTAGCGCGTTCGAGCGAGACGCATATCCATATTCACGGTACGAGTATTCATATCGCTAAGACCTATGGTGTACCGGTCGAGGAGTCGCACGATGCGGCACTGGCGGCAGCAAAGTTTTTGGTTGCCGAGCGCGAGCTGATGGACGATTTGGGCACCGACGAGCCCTGTATCGGCAAGTTTGGTCTGCTGCAGGCCGGTACGGTTTGCAATGCGGTGGCGGGGGAGGCCCATGTTGCCGGCAGTCTGCGTGTGTTTACGGACGACATGTTCGACCGTGCGCGTGAGTGCGTGCGCCGCGTGCTTGATGAGGCATGCGCTGCAACGGGCTGCACGTACGATCTTGACTTTGCCGAGGGCTATCCGCCGGTCGACAACGACCCCGAGTTGTTTGTCAATGTCGCGCCCGCCTTGCCCGAGCTACAGCTCGTAGATGAGCCTTTGCTGATTGCCGAGGACTTCGCCTTCTATCAGCGCCATCTGCCGGGCGTGTTCTTCCTGCTGGGCACGGGCGTGCCGGAGGCGCAAGAAAACCCGATTGACGCTGATGGCTGCCCAGCCTATGCGATGAGCGCTCTTCACACTGATACCATGCTCTTTGATGAGGAAATTTTGCTCAAGGGCCTCGATGTCTACAAACGATTGCTTTTGCTTTGTTAGTCGACGGGGACGCATCTTCTCGAAAATACGAACAGATGTACGCTATAATAGAGATGTAGCTCTATAGAAACGTTTGACGTTATTAACGTAAGGCGATACTATGATTGCATCATATAAAGATGAAGACACTGAACGCTTTGCAATGGGTGTGCGGATTAGGAAGTTCATTCCTTTTGAGCGGGTCGCCTTGAGGAAGATTCGCCAACTGCAGATCTGCGCTTCGCTTGATGATCTTCGCGTTCCGCCAGGCAATCGTCTTGAAGCGTTGAAGGGCGATCGCGCCGGTCAATATAGTATCCGTGTCAATGAGCGCTATCGGGTCTGTTTTGAGTGGAGACAGGGGATGGCTTGGAATGTCGAAATCGTCGATTATCACAAGTGATGAGACTGCGTCTGATTTGCTGCCGCCGGTGACTCCTGGCGAGCTTCTCAAAGAGGAATTTCTTGCCCCTATGGGCATTTCTCAATATCGCCTTGCTAAGGAGACCGGGATTCCGGCTCAACGCATTGGGCAGATTATCTTGGGAAGGCGTCGCGTGACGGCCGACACCGACCTTCGCCTTTGCCGCTACTTTGGCCTGATGGATGGCTACTGGCTTCGAGCCCAGATGGCGTTTGATCTCGAGGCAGAGAAGAGGCGCATCGAACCGGAACTGGATAAGATCGTTCCCGTTCAGCAGGCCGTTGCGCTGTAGCGCTCAAAGATGTTGAGGTTGGAGTGACGATGGAACGACGCCGATGGTCTGCCGTGTATAGTCCTGGTGGGTGCGGGTGCGGCTTGCTGCTGCTCCCGGTTATTGCTGTGAGCATTGGCGTGATGTTTGCGCTTGCTGGACTGGCAGCAGCGGCACTTGCGCTGTTGATTGTGGCCATTGGCGTGACGATTTGGCTCTGCCGTTCTCGCGAGCAACGCCGTGCCGACGGCAAGACCAATGTCGGATGGGCCTTCTTTTTGGTTGTCGCCTACCTATTGAGCATCAGTTATCTGGCGTTCTTTTTCTTGTTGCTTGTGAGCACCTTTACTGGGGAATCCGTCACGGTGGGGTAGGCTTCGATTGCCTTTTTGAGGATGAACCGAAAAGGGGCCGGATGGGCACTTTGCCTATCCGGCCCCTTTCGCTCGGTAGTCAATTCGGTCTTACCCGGCTGCCTCGCGGCGAGCGACCTCGTCGATCAAGATGGCATCGCCGTGCTTGGCGGCGGCAATGCTCGCGGCCATAATCATGCCCATTGCCGTGATGTAGGCGAAGAGCATCGACGGCGCCACGTCCATAACGATGCCGGAGAGAATCGGCGTCGCCACCTGAGCCGCCATGCTCACGGTGTAGTAGTAACCGGAGTAGCGGCCCACGCTTTGGGAGCTGCAACACTCCAGAATCATCGTGTACACGCACAGGTCCACGCCGCCCAGCGCGACGCCCATCAACAAAAAGACCCCGTACAACACGGGCGAGAAGCCGGGTGCCAGCCAAAGAAGCGTGGGGCACAAAACCATGATGACGGCGGTGCCCAGGGCGACCTTTTTGCGGCCGATTTTGAGCGAAAGGTTTGCCAGGGGTACGTAGCTTAGCAGCGCGCCTGCAATCGTCACGATATTGATGATGGCATAGGAACCGCCCTCCATGCCATAGAACAAATCGGCATAACGGCTGATATTGGTGGTCATGGCGTTATAGCTCATGTAGTAGAAAAACGTTGCGGCGAGCAGCATGATGATGGAGCGACGCACGTCGGTGTCTGCAACGCGTTCCTTACCGCCGGCCTCGGGGGAGTCGTCTTTGTCAATCTGATCCTCGTCGATGCCCATTGACAGCGATTTCTCGCGCATCTTTTCGACGAGGGCGGGCTCACGGACAAAGATGCCGTAGACAACGGCTGACACGAGGATAAAGGCGGCCTGCAAGATAAAGAGCGGAAGATAATCAGGTTTGTCGGCCTTGGGAACCATGACCGAGATGGCGACGAGCATAAGACCCGTTCCCGCATAGCCGACGATCTTTTCGATTGAGTCCGCCTTGGTTCGAAGTGGGCGAGGCGTAATATCTGCCACGATGGCGACCGTCATGGTGCGGTAGGCGCATATTGCCAAAAGCGTGAGGATAATCGCGCCAATGAGCAGAGGTAGGCTGCCCATGTTGTTGGCGATCGCGATGAGCGGGACGGAGAGCATTGCCACCGCGGAGCCGCCCAAGATAAAGGGCGTTCGGCGCCCGAGTTTGCTTGCGCAGCGGTCCGAGAGGATGCCAAAGAGCGGAAGCAGGAACAGGCCAAAGACATTATCGATGGCCATGATCGCGCCGGTGAGCGAGTTGGATAGGCCAAAGGTCCCTGTGAGCATCTTGGGAACGATGCCGTCGTAGACCTGCCAAAAGCTGATCATGCCCATAAAGGGTAGGGAGGCGAGGGCGACGGCCTTGGTGTCGAGCCGGGCCGCCCGCTTAAGATTTGGTTGGGTCATGCTGGTTCTCCTGGTCGGTAAAAGCGGGGAGGGGTGCTATCGGCCCCCGTTCTACAGTTGTTCAAGGTTGGCGAGAAACGCCACATAGAATTCGATGCCGCGCTTGTAGACGTCGACGCCGATGCGTTCGTTGGCGGCATGGATGAGCTTGCGCGCCTCGCCCGAGTAGATAAAGCCGCAGAAGCGGTAGACGCGATCGCAGATCTCGTTGAACTCGCGCGAGTCGGTACAGGAGTTCTGCACGTAGGGAGAAAAGCCGGCCTCGGGATAGACACCCGACACGCAGCGATGGATGTAGTTGAAGGCGGCATCGTCTTCGTAAGGCGAGATGGGCGCGGGCTCGGTGTAGGGAATCGCCTCGTTGATTTCGACGGTGACATGGTCGGGGCTTACGCCCGAGGCGCG
Source organism: Collinsella sp. wc0583 (assembly GCF_046116915.1). Lineage (NCBI taxonomy): Bacteria > Bacillati > Actinomycetota > Coriobacteriia > Coriobacteriales > Coriobacteriaceae > Collinsella > Collinsella sp. wc0583. Next base: position 8,493 of record NZ_JBJXBN010000001.1, read on the forward strand.
GCACTGCTGGGCGGCGAGCTTGCGGGCGCGCTCAACGGCATCGGCGATGGTCTCGAACGGAGCGATGCGCACGTTGAAGTTGGCGCGAGCAACTGGTGGCAGCACATTGTGCGCATTGGAGCCTTCGAGCTGCGTGAGCGCATAGGTTGTGCGCAGCATGGCCGAGGTCTCGGGGCTGGCGGCCATGATCTTGGTAACCGCGGGGCGCGTGAGCCACAGGTTGCCAAAGATTGCCTGATACGTCGCGCTGCTACGGGCACCCAACTCGGTCAGTGTGGCCTCGACGGCGGGCGTGAGCTGCGGCTTGCCGGGGTTGGCCGAGATAGTCTCGCATACACGGCAGAGAAGACGGCAGGCATCGTTTGCCGCAGGCGTAGAGGCATGGCCGCCGTCGGCGCGCGCCGTGACGGTAAGGTCGACGTGGCCCTTCTCGGACACGCCTACCATGGCAACGGGTTCGGTGACGCCGAGCGGGGCGTCGGTTGCCACGGCGCCACCCTCATCGAGCACCATGTAGGGATGGATGTTATGCTCGCGAAGCCACTGCACTGCATGGGTTGCAGTAGGTGCGGCGATTTCCTCGCCATCGCTCGAGAAGAACCAGACATCGCGCGGGGGAACGAAGCCCTGGGCAATCAAATGCTCGGCGGCCTCGAAGAAAGCCGAGACGATGCACTTGGTGTCGAGTGATCCGCGGGCCCAGATCTCGCCGTCGAAGATCTCGGCTCCAAAGGGATCGTGCTTCCAGTCTTGGCCCTCGACGGGCACGACGTCCTGATGCGCCATCATGACGATGGGGTCCAAGGCGGAATCGGCGCCAGGCCAACGCAGGAGCATGCCAAAGTTGTCGACGCGTGTGAGCTCGGCGACTTTAAAGAAATGCGGATAAAGTCGCTGAAGCGTGGGAATCCACTGGCTGAAGGGCTCATCGTCGCGCTCGGCGATGTTCTCACGCGAAACGGTGGGGATGCGCAGCAATTCGCAAAAGCGCTCGACGGCTGCCTCGTCTGCCTTGTAGGTGCCTGCATCAAGAGGCGCGCCCTGTGCGACCGATACCGATGCTCCCATGGTGGGACTCCTTTCGTGTTGTATATCGAATACGTCAAGATTATCGCCCGCACCGCGCGTGGGAAATGGCGAAACACGTTGTTCATCTGCGGGCGGCGGGTCGGATAGCCTTAGCCGACGATGACCGTGCCGTCTTCGGTCACGGTGATGGCGTCTCCCGTCGACACAGCATCGAGAAACTCATCGCCCAGGTTGTCAATGGTGGGCATGGGGGTGTCGGTCCATACGCCCGAGAGGATCGCGCCAGCGGCGGCAAGGCTGTCAATGGGTTTGGAAAACAGCAGGCATGCGGGTTGGCGCCCCATTTTGGTGGCGCAGAAGAGCACCATGCCGCCTGTGGTGGAGCCGATAGTCTGCGGAAGACACAAGGCACATCCCGCCAAAGGTTTGCCGTACAAGTCGGGATTGTTTTGGTCGGAACACGTGGCCTTTTTGTCGCCAAACATCAGTGCCTTCTGAAACGATGCGAGTGTGTTGAGCCCTCCGTGAGAGACAAGTGCCTTGGCGTGGGCAGTTCCGGGGACAACGACGCGGCCGTGAAAGATTTTTTCCATGAGGAGTCGCCTTCCTATTTGATTGGTTTTCCGGTGGTGACGTAGGCGAGCACCTCGTCGTCGGTGTAGTAGCGCGATGCCGAGTACGTACGCAACTTGTTGGAGTTGGTGATGATGGGCATGCTGCCGCACAGCGGGTTGTTGGTGTACATAAGCGGGCAGATGCTCGAGACGACGGCGCCGGTAGTCGAGAGGCGTCTGTATGCCGCAGTCTTGCGGAAGGCGTCTGCCACGGATGGGGCGGCGGTCAGTACGGTGGGTACTTGCACGCGGCACTTGCCGGAGGCGCTCAGCCCATCGCAGATGGCGTCTGCCCAATGGGCGAGTTGTGCAGACGAGAGGTGGGGGCAGCCGATGAAGGCAAGCTTGGGGCGCGCGCCCGGGTTCTTCCACATAACGGGGTAGCTCGAGCGGATGCGTTCCAGCTCGGCGTCGTCAATGCGATAGATTTGGGCGTCTGGTGCTATGAGGTGTTCGCCTTGTTCGACGGCCTCGGGCGTGATGCCGTCCACGTGGTAGAGCCCGACAGCGCCGTTCGATGCGCTGGCGGCGCCCATGTCCTTAAGGTAGTCCTGCGTGCCGGGTGTGAGTTCGCGGCCAAGCCAGCGGTCGAGGCCTTTAATGTAAGGGACGTCTTCCATCACCTTCATGCCAATGGCGCTGCCAAGCACTTGCGCTTCGGGCTTGCGCTTACAGTCGACTTCGATGATCCAGGTCGCCTTGCGGCCCTCATCGGTGAGCAGGCCGAATTCCGGGACAAAGCCGGCAATTGAGCCGAACATCTCGATGATGCCGGAGTTGCGATTGCAGCGAGCGCCCAGCACGGAGTTGGCAAAGACCACGGCGCTGCTTTCTGCCCAGCTTAGGATGTCGCCACGCCGAGGTCGATTGCCAACCTCGGGCTGGTAACAGGTGCAGGTGAAAGCATCGTTGTCCAATAGACCCATGCTGCGCAGCTGTGCCTCATAATCGTCTTGTTTGGAATACATAATCTTGAACAGCAGCTTTTGCAGCGGGTTGGCCGGGACGGCGGGGTCGAGGGGCCTCGGGTCGACCGAGAATGACTGACCGGACAGGGCGCCGTCTTTCAGCAGCTCATCCATAAGGTCATAGACTGGACCGAGCATGGAGAGGCCAAAACTTGTGACAAGATGACCGTTTGCGCCGGTCACGGGAACCATACGCTCGGCGCCAAAGCATTCGCCGTACATAACGAGGGTCTTGACCACTTTGGCCATGGCGGGGCCCTTGGCGCCGTCGAGCAGGGCTTGTTGTTGGGAGGTCAGGTTCATCTGTGAGCCCATCCTTTCGTGTTAGATATTGGTGCCGAGTCGGTATGCCGCACGGACCGCTTCGAGCACACGGCCGGGCGCAAACCCATCGCCGATGTTATGCAGCTCGTCAGCGGCGTGCGTCTGCTGCAGTTTGTAGAACAGCGCGTCGTCGGGGTGTCCGCCGCAGGCAATGATTACCAAGTCGCAGGTTAGCTCGAGTGACTTCCAGTCGTTGCCGATTTTGGGTGCAAGCGGGTTTTCGACGTTCTCGGGCAAGACCGGTGACCACGAGACGTAGGGGTCGGGAACGTTTTTGTGGCAGTTGCGACTCAAGTGGAGACGCGCACACCTCGATGGGGCTCCAGACTCGCGTTTGCCGCCGACTTCCGCGCGCTCGACGCGTGTCATATTGAGGAGCCGCACATTGCGTCCCCTGAGCGTATGGAGTAGGTGGCCGCGATTTGCCGTGCAGGCGCCCTGCATCATGTGAGGCAGCATTTCAATTACGCTGACCTGTGGTATGCCGTGTTCGACGGTGAGCCATTGGGCAACCTCGCAGCCCACGGCCCCTCCGCCAATGATGGTGACGGTTTTGGCGTTGCCAAGCAGCGCGGGTTGGCGCAGTAGCTGCGTTGCCAGCACGGCATGGCCCGATGCTGCAAGCTCCGTAAGACCGGGGATGGGCGGTATTGCATTGGAAGTGCCTGTCGCGCACACGATTGCGTCGAAGCCTGCTTTTGCAAGATCTTCGGCGCGTGCTGCCCGTCCAAGTTCGATTGTCAGGTTCCCGTTGGGTTTTTCTGCCTGCTCGCGCACCTGTCGAACAAGATATGATCGGTAGTTATCGAGGTCGAACTTGATCCGGGCGGCGCTGGCGGAGAGGAGTTTTCCTCCAAGTTCATCTTCGGCATCGATGAGCTTTACGTCGTGGCCACGACGCGCGGCGATTAGCGCACAGACCATCCCAGCGGGTCCGGCTCCTATCACCGCTATGCGTTTGGGTTCTTTGGCGGGAGCGGGTGTCTGGGGCATGAGGTATTCAAAGCTGCAGCGTGGATTGACGGCACACTGCGGATGGCCCCCTTCGACAAACTCGTTGAGGCATCCTTCCTGGCATCCGATGCAGGGGCGAATATCTGCCACGCGACCGGCGTACGCCTTGTTGGGCCACTCGGGATCCGCAAGCAGCGGGCGTCCGAGCATGATCATATCGGCGTCGCCATTGCGAAGGGCGCGTTCGGCAATGTCGGGGTAGCCCAACTTACCCACCGCGACAACGGGTACGGGAAGGCCGGCATTGGAGCGGATATTGTCGGCGGCAAAGCGCTCTCGAACGGCGCGCGCCACGGGAACGAAGCAGCCTGCGGGCATGCTCGCAGGCGGGTGGGGCATCCACCAGTTGTCATAGCAACCAAGGTCGACGTCAAAGATGTCTACTCCCGCCGCCACGAGCTCTTCCATATAACCCAGGGTCTGTTCGACTGTACGGCCGCCGCGCATGCGTCCCAGATAGGTCGAATTCATGACCTGCTCGTCATAGGTTTCCTCGAGTGCAAGCGAAAGGTCGATGCGGTACATGATGGGGTAGTCGGGCCCAACGCGGCGACGGATTTCTTTGATCATATCGAGGCCAAACTGACGCCAATCGGCATAACGTCCGAGCTTGCGATGGTTAAAGGCGGGGTTTCCGAGCTGCTCGATAAGATAACCCTCGTGCCCGTGCAAATAGACGCCATCGATGCCCATGGCATGAGCATCGGCCGCCGCTTGGCCGATATTGTTTACGATACGGCGCAGCTTTTGGTCCGAGAGGCGCATGCATGGAATGGCGGGGATGTAGTAGTTAGGCAAGAAACTCGCCGAGACCGGAAACTTCTTTTGCGTGATGAGGCATTGCGGGTTGCCCACGCGGCCGAGTCCGGCCGTAAGCTGGACAAAAATGCGTGATCCGAAGGCATGGACACCTTGGGCAAGGTCGCGCCAGCCTGCCATAACGGTTCGGCTTCGATCGATGCGCGGGAAATAGGTGAGCTTGTCCAGCTCGGTGACCGTGGTATCGATGCCGTGGCTTACCGGTACGAGTCCTGTTGTGATGAGGCCGCAGCCGCCTTTGGCGCGGGCGAAAAAGTACTGCAGCATCATGTCGCTGGGGCGGCCAGTTTCCTCGCACATGTCGATATTGCCCATCGGCGCCATGACAATGCGGTTTTTGACGGTGAGCTTGTTAATTTTGATGGGAGAGAAGAGCTTGTCAAAAGGATAGAGCTCTTGTGTCATGCGGGACGATCCGCAACCGGAATTTTTGGCGGGCCAGCTGTCGAATGAGTCGACGAGTTGCTGCACCAGTACGTCTTTTCCCAATGAGGTTCCTTTCAGATGTTGACAAGGTAACAAAGCAGTTTACGTCTAAATGTTTAATAGTCAACAACAAAGGCATGAGTTCGGTGAAGGAAAAAAAGACTCAATGAGTGCCAGATGGCAAACTGTGTTGCGACATTAGCTCCCAGCTAATGAATTTGAGTTCGCTGCCTCCTACGATGTGCTGTGTGCCGGCACGGTAGCCGGATCGTGGGAAGGATGCATAATGGCAAAAGAGGGAAAGAAGCCGATCGGCAAGATCGTTTTGGGTGTCATCGTGGTGCTCGTTGTTGCCGGCGTCGTAGGGTCTATGGGCGGCAACTCGTCTGATTCGTCTACGGGTGATGCAGCAAAGCCTGCCGAACAGACCCAGCAAGTCGAGGAGAAAAAAGAGGCACAAGAACCCTATACGGTTTCGGATGAGGCCGGGGATACGTCTAATCAGTTCGCGTATAAGATCACTGGCACGTTGACCAATAATACGGATAAAGAGCAAAGCTACATTCAGATTGAGTATGTTCTGTATGACGCAGACGGCAATCAGGTGGGAACGGCTCTTGCGAACACCAACCATCTCAAAGCGGGCGGCACCTGGAAGTTCGAAGCGATGAGCACGGTATCTCCCGACCAGGTTGCCAGCTGGGAACGTTCTGACGTGAGCGGTTTTTAACTAGAATTAAAAACATGGTTACTATGCGAGCTGGGGGGTGAGGCCATATGCCTGATAAGAAGCTAACCGAAGAGTTGCTCAACGAGCTGCTCGATGCTCCGAGTATCGAGGGCTATATCAAAGAGCACGACTTTACCGCCCCGTCGCTTTCGGAGTATCTGAAACAGCTTTTGGAAGAAAAGGGGCTGGAGCGCTCGCGCGTGGTGCGTATGGCCGACCTCAACGAGACGTTTGGCTATCAGATCTTTACCGGTGCGCGGCATCCGAGCCGCAATAAGGTGCTGCAGATTGCCTTTGCCATGGCGCTGACGCTCAAGGAGACCAACCGCGCCTTGTCGGCGGCGGGCGCCAATGTCCTCAACTGCAAGGACCGCCGTGACGCCATCATCATTTTCTGTATCGATCGTGGCTGCAGCCTGCAAAAGGTGAACGAGGAGCTGTATCGCTTTGGTGAGGAGACGGTGAGCTAACGGTTGGCTGCCGGCGGAAGCGCCGTTCACGATATTTAGAACGTGCAGGGCACGGGCGTCATGGGGCGTCCGCGCCCTGCGTTATTATGGACGCTATGGATACTCAGAGCCCAACATATTCCGATGATGAGCTGACCGCTGCGCTCGCCGGACACCTGGCGTCACTTGAGCGTGATGACAGCTATCGCGTAGACCGTGTGCTCAAGCACTCCGACGTCGAGACGACCGAGCTCGTGTACTTTGAGGGCTCCGGCGGAGGATCTCTTGGCCCCTTTGTTCGCAAGCGCATCGACGCGTCGGCCCAGATTGGCGGGGCGTATGAACGCCTGTTTGCGGCCCAGCATGCTGGGCGACGTTACGAGCACTTGCCTCGGATTGTCGATTGCCGCCGCGTGGGCGACGAGCTTTGCGTGGTCATGGAATACATCGAAGGCGAAACGCTCGGGGCCCTGGTGGGGCGTTTGGGTGCGACGCCCGATTATGCCTGTGAGCTGTTTGGCGCCCTTTGTGATGCAGTTGCGGAGCTCCATGCCGGCTTTGCGTCGGCGGGGGAGATGGCTGCGCCGGTGATCCATCGCGACCTAAAGCCCTCGAATATCATCGTATCGGGCGCAAACTATACGCCCGATACAGGCATGACATTTTCATCGCTGGTGATTATCGACTTGGGAATCGCTCGCGTGTGGCGCGAGGGAGCCGATGCCGATACCGTTAAGTTTGGCACGCGTCCCTATGCGCCGCCCGAGCAGTATGGTTTTGGCCAGACGAGCGTGCGCAGCGATGTCTATGCGCTCGGTGCCCTGCTGTTCTTTTGTCTGACGGGGGCCGACCCCAAGCCGGGTCGGAACATGCGCGAGCAATGCGAGGCATATGATATCCCCGCCTCGCTTGCCGATGTTATTTGCATGGCGATGGCGCTCGATCCGGACAAGCGCTTTGCAAGCGCGAAGGCGCTAGGGCACGCTGCGCGTGCATCCTATGCGTTGTCCGCACCGACGCCGTCGTCCGCGCCGAATGCTGCTTCCTTCCAAGAGCCTCCGGAGCGGCGAGCCGTGTGCCCTGCGCCCGTGCTCCCCACGGATCAGTCTCAGGGCGGATTGCCGTTGGTGCCTGAGCGCCCGAATTTACTCTCCCGCATTCCCGACACCGTTGGGCGCATTTGGAACGCATTCGTCTATCTTTCGCTACTTGTTTTCTTTGCCGGAAGCCATTTTGCCGTTTTTCATCCTACGGGCGCCAACCAAAACTACCCGATGTGGTTTCTCGCGATTGAGTATTTTATCTTCGTCGACGGTCTCGTAGTGCTCATCCATTTTGTGATGCTCGACAAACGCCGCCTTCGCCGGCGGTTTGAGCTACTCGATAGATACCGCGGTAAAAAGCTTGCAAAGCTCTGGCTCAAGGCTATGGGTGTGCTCTTGTTGGTAATGACTATCATTGTTGCCATTGCAAACGCGACTGGCGTCGTCGATACCTCCGTCGCGTAAAAGAAAAAGGGCCCCAATTGGGGCCCTTTGACGTTGATCTTAGATGCGGTTCATCTGGGTTGCAACCTTGTTGTACCAGTCCTGCCACGTGGGCGGGCAGTACTTTTTGGCGGCTGCCGGGGTAAGCGTGGAGCCATAGTTGGCGCCCAGGTAGGCAACGTGGGCAGAGACGCCCTCGCTCCAGCTACCAAAGCTCCGCCAGCCGCCGCCGCGGGCGCTCCAGCCCCAGGCGTTATAGGAGCCGGCACAATAGAGGCCCTTGCTGCTCTCGATGCAGGCGATGGCGGGAGACCAGCGAGGGTCAACACCGGTGTTCCAGGCTGCCACGGCAAAGTTGTAACCCTGGCCTGCCATGGGGGAGCCGGCGAGGTAGTTGTCGATGCGACTCGTCCACTCGTTGATAAACGAGTCGTAATCGGAGTTACCGGTATTGGAGTTGTTCACCGTGGTGTCGATAGTGGTGTTGGCGTTATTGGCCTGGCTGTTGGAGTTGTTGCCGCTCACGCCCTCGCCCGAGAGCTTCTCGGCGGCAGCGGCCTTGTCGGCCTCGAGCTTGGCCAGCTCTGCGGCATTCTCCTGCTCGGCCTTTGCCTGGGCTTCGCTGCGAAGCTGCTGGGCCTGTGCCAGTGCGTCCTCGGCGGTTTTCTGCTCGGTCTCGAGTTGGGACTTCGCCTGCTCGAGCTCGGTCTTGTTCTGCTCGAGCTCGGTCTGCATCTTGTTGAGCTCTTCGATCTCGTCGACGCTCGAGCTCGTGATCTGGTTGGTGTACTTGCAGGTGGTGATGAACTCGCCCAGGCTCTGCGCGTTGACCAGGAAGCTCACGATGGGGTTGGTGCCCTTCTGGTACTTATACAGATCGCGCATGGCGGAGCTCGCCTTGGCCTGTTGATCGGGAAGTTCGGCTTCGATCTTCTCGATGCTTGCCTCGTTAGTGTCGATTTGCTTCTGCAGATCCTCGAGCTTGGTGCGGGCTTCGTTGTAGGCACTCGTGGCGGTTTCGATTTTCTGCTGGGCAGCGGAAAGCTGATCCTGCGTTGCCTGCGAGGCGGCATAGGCTGCGACGGGGGAGAGCATCGGCGCGGCCGTCAGTGTAACGGCAAGCGCGGCGCTCGTGATGATACGAGCCGGCTTCGACGCGATGAGCGCTGCGGTGCGATGGTTCGAATGCTGCATCCAGTCCCTCTGCAATCAATCGTAGGTTATAGTTCGAAAGGTATTCTACTACTGCTTTCGACTTCAACTTGAACCTTAAAGGTTCTAAAGGGTCAAGTTGAACTTGAGGTTTTGGCCTTGACCTGCAGTTATAGTGAATTGTTAAGAAACCATAGAGTTCAACTTTAACGTTACGGAACCCTGCGGGCTCGATCATAAGCGCCTGCTTGCCATAGATATGGTGGAACTTTGGGAAGCGACGGTTTGGCACGCTAGAATAAACCAGTTGCATAAAGACCGCCCATCGTACGGGCAGTTGATGATAGGAAGTTTCCATGGCATTGCAGTTTACAGAGCGCGAGTTTATACCCGTGCTGCTCGGCGGCGATATCAACGCCTATTCGGTGGCGCGCGCCTTCTACGAGGAGTATCAGGTCAAGAGCCTGGTCTTTGGCAAGTATCAGACGGGTCCTGCATACCGCAGCCAGATTATCGACTATACGCCCAATGTGGATATCGACACTATGCCGGTCATGATCGAGACCGTCAACGGCATTGCACAGGCCAATCCCGATAGGAAGATTATCCTCATGGGCTGCGGCGATAACTACGTCGCGCTTGCCGCACAGGCTCAGGATGCCGGCCAGCTTGCCTCCAACGTCATCGCGCCCTATGCGCCCTACAGCATGCTCGAGCAGTGCCAGAAGAAGGAGATCTTCTACGAGCTGTGCGAGAAGCACGGTGTGCCCTATCCGCACACGTTTACCTTTACCATGGCGATGCTCAACGCCCAGGGCGAGGCTTCCGCCGAGGTGCTCGACCAGATCGACTTTCCCTTCCCGATGATTCTGAAGCCCTCTGACGGCATCATGTGGTGGGAGCACGAGTTCGAGGGCCAGAAGAAGGCCTACGAGATTGCCGATCGCGCCGAGCTGGAGCAGGTCATTCGCGATGTGTACGCCAGTGGCTACACCGATGACCTCATCTTGCAGGACCGCGTGCCCGGCAACGACGAGTACATGCGCGTGCTTACCAGTTATTCCGACCGCAACGGCAAGGTTCGCATGATGTGCCTGGGTCACGTGCTGCTCGAGGAGCATCAGCCCCATGGTGTCGGCAACCACGCCTGCATCATCACCGAGCCCAACGACGAGCTCATGGGTGGCGTGCGCAAGCTGCTTGAGGACCTTAAGTTCACGGGCTTCTCCAACTTCGACGTCAAGTACGACCAACGCGATGGTTCGTTTAAGTTCTTCGACTTCAACACGCGTCAGGGCCGCAGTAACTACTACGTCACCAACAGCGGCTTTAACGTTGCCAAGTACGTGGTGGATGAGTACGTCTATAACCGTCCGTTTGAGCCGGAATTTGTGACGGCGCAGGACGAGGCTCTGTGGATGGTCGTCCCCATGGGTGTCGTTGACAAGTATGTCAAGGACCCCGAGCTGCGTGCGAAGGCGCATCGTCTGGCCAAGGAGGGCAAGGCCGCCGATCCTTCGTTTATGAAGGGCGATTTTGTCTTTAACCGCTGGTTGCGCATGTGGCACACCAAGCTTCGTCACTTTAAGCTGTTCAAGACGTATTACAAGTAGATGAGCGCGGCGCCCGCCCGGTTTGCAACGGACGGGCGCGGGCATGATACGAGCAATTGCATGGGCGTCACCAAGGAGGCGGCGATGGAAAAGCTGGGAGTTATCGGCGGCATGGGCGCTGAGGCCACGTCGTATTACTACGACCAGGTCGTGCGTCATACGGCTGCTGCCTGTGATCAGGAGCATATCGACATGGTGGTGCTTTCCAAGTCGACCATGCCCGACCGTACGCTGGCCATCAAGACCGGCGAGCATGCCGAGCTGCTGGCGACCATGAAGGAATGTGCACGGGCACTCGAGGGGCTGGGCTGTGCCCATATCGCCATTCCCTGCAACACATCGCACTACTTCTACGACCAGATTCAGTCGTTTACCAAGGTGCCGATTATCCACATGCCGCGTGAGTCGGTGCGCTATGCCCTGGCGGGCGCGGTGATGGGGGAGTGCGAGTTCGATCCCAACCTGAGCATGCCGTCCGAGCCGGTGCGCAAGATCGGCATCATGGGCACCGACGGCACCGTGGGTGCCGGCGTCTACGGGCGCGAGTGCGAGGCCGCGGGCGTCGAGGTCGTCTATCCCAGCGAGAAGCGCCAGGCCGACGTGATGTCGCTGATTTATGATGACGTGAAGGCCGGACGCGAGCCCGATATGGACAAGTTTGACCGCGTGATGTGGGAGTTCGCCCGCAGCGGCTGCGACCGCGTCATTCTGGCCTGCACCGAGCTCTCGGTGCTGAAAAAGTACCGAGAGATGCCCGAGATTACCCTTGACGCCATGGACGTCCTGGTGCGCGAATCCATCATCCGCAGCGGCGCCCCCTACCGCCTTTAGCCCTCGACCTGCCAAAAAGGGACAGGTTTATTTTGGTAGGTTTTATCTGGGGGAACAGTAAGGCCTCGACTCGTTTGGTGCGAGCCGAGGCCTTTTGAATTTATCGGTTGCCGGTGGCGATGGGTTAGAACAGGAAGCCGAGGACAATGAGGGCAATGCTAACAATAAGCATGGCAATGTCCTGGCCCTTGATGGGGTAGCGCTTGTACGAGCTCGCGCGCGTGCGCAGGTAGAAGCCGCGCTGCTCGGCCGCCAAGGCCGTGGCATCGGTTTTACCCACGCTCGAGATCAGTAGCGGCACGCACAACGGCAGCATGAGCTGAAGCTTCTTGATGGGGTTCTTGGTGTCATACTCGATGCCGCGTGCGGTCTGCGCCTCCATGATGGCGTTCATCTCCTGGCCAAACACTGGCACAAAGCGCAGCGCCGTGGTAAAGGTGAAGGCATAACGATACGGAACGTGCAGCACCTCGACGCAGGCGTTGGCAAGGTCGTTGAGCTTGGTCACCATGAGCATCAGAATAAGCGGTAGCGCCACGCCCAGCAGACGCAGACAGGCCTTTGTTCCGGTGATGAGGCCTTCATCGGTGACAAAGCTCCACACCACGTTGCCATCGCGCATAAAAGCCAGCTGCAGCACCAGCATGATGAGCGCGAGTGGAATCAGTAGCTTGAGCAGCGCGAGCAGGCGGTCGACGACGCCGGCGTAGGCTCCCAGCGCGAGCGTGAGTGCCAGAAAGCCCAGCAGTGCCACATAGGTGTCGGACAAGAAAATGCCGATGATGATGGCGGCGGCGAGGCCCAGTTTGATGACGGGGTTCAGGCGGTGTAGCAGCGTGTCGCCCGGCATGTAGTCGATGACGTTAACCACGGCGGACCATCTCCTCGGTAATGCGAACGATATCAGTGACCTCACTCACCTGCGTAAAGGCGGGCGAGACGGTGGATGCCAGACGGCGCGAGAGTTCGATGACCTGGGGCGGCTCAACGTAGGCACGCTGCATGAGTTCGATGTTCGAGAACAGCTCGTGCGTGCGGCCGCGGTCGAGGATGCGACCGTTGGCCATCACCACGATGCGCTCGGCAAAGTCGGAAACGACTTCCATGTCGTGACAGACCATGATGACGGCGCAACCGCGCTCTGCCATGGTGCGCACCGTTTCCATCACGGTCATGCACTCGCGGTAGTCCAGGCCGCTCGTGGGTTCGTCGAGCACCACGATCTTGGGCTCGATCACCACAACGGAGGCCAGCGCCACCATCTGGCGTTGGCCGCGCGACAGTGAGAACGGTGCCTCGTCGGCGGGCAGACCAAAGCGGTCGATGACCAGCTGGGCGCGACGCAGGGCTTCGGCGCGGTCGATGCCGGCAAGTTCTAGACCAAAGGCGACCTCGTCGAGCACGGTGTCTTTGCAGATTTGGCGGTCGGGGTTCTGGAAAAGCGTTGCCACTTCGTGTGCGATGCGGCTCGTGGGAACCGATGCCGTGTCCAAGCCCGTAACGCGTACGCTGCCCGATGCGGGCTTGAGCAAACCCGTGAGCAGTTTGGTGAGCGTGGTTTTGCCGGCTCCGTTTTGGCCGACAATGCCCACGAGCTCGCCGGGGTAGAGCGTCAAGTTGAGGTCGTGAACGGCGGCGCCGCCACGGGGGTAGGAAAACTCGACATGGTCAAAGGTGAGCACCGGCTCGGCGTCTTTCGTATGCGGGCGCAGCGATGGCGCGTGCGGGGAGCCTGCGGGCGCCCGGGTGTCGCTTGTCGCACGGTCGGGGTCGACGATTTCCGTGATTAGGCGTTCTGCCTCGTCGACATCCAGACAGGGCGTGCCGCTTACCAAGCCATCGGCCTCGAGACTGTTGAAGATGCGCGTGACGCGCGGACAATCGACGCCGATGGTGCGAAGCTCGTCGGTGCGTGCGAAGACCTCGTGCGGCTCACCTTGCAGCGCGATCTGGCCGTGATCGAGCACCAACACACGGTTGCAGTACTCCGAAAGCAAGGCGACCTTTTGCTCAACGACGACGATGGTGATGCCGAGCGCGCGGTTTGCCTCGCGCAGCGTCTCGAAGACTAAGGTGGAACTGGCGGGATCGAGCGCTGCGGTTGGCTCATCGAGCACTAAGACGCGCGGACGCATGGCGAGGATGGCGGCGATAGCTACCTTTTGCTTTTGGCCGCCCGAGAGGGTGGCGATCTCGCGGTCGCGCAGGTCGCTAATGCCGACGGTCTTAAGCGTCTCGCTCACGCGCTGCTCAATCTGGTCGTGCGGAACGTCAAAGTTCTCGAGGCCAAAGAGCATTTCGTCCTCAACGACCGAAGCGACCATCTGCGTGTCGATGTCCTGCAGCACGCTACCGACGATTTGCGATATGTCGGTGAGCGAGACCTCGCAGGTGTCGTGGCCGTCAACTAACACGGAGCCATAAAAGGCGCCGGTGTAGTGGTGAGGCACGGCGCCCGACAGACAGGCGGCAAGTGTGGACTTACCGGCGCCCGAGGGCCCGATGATGCCGATGAAATCTCCCTTGTTCACGCTGAGCGAAACGTGGCTGAGCGCCTGCTCGGTTTGCGTGCCATAGGAGAACGAGACATCGTCGACGTTGATGATCGTTTCCATGGGTACCTTTCATAGTCATTGGGGACGTTCTTGCATGTCCAGTCGTTTAAGAACGTCCCCAAGAGCTCGTTGTCTGGGACGGTCTTTGGTGGTGAAGCACGGAGACGGCTTTACGGGGTGCCCCAGGTTGGCGCGAAAGAGGAACGAAGCGTACTTGGGTACGCGAGCGACGAATGAACGCCAAGATGGGGTGGCTCGTAAAGCCGAGCGGGTTAGTTGAGCTTCAGGGCCTTCTGGATGGGCAGGTAGAGGGCGCCGACCAGAATGGCGTTAAATACGGCGGTCATGGCGACGACGGGTAGCATGGCTGCGGCGAGCTCGCCCACCACGCCGAGCATGGCCATCTTGATGACCATGAAGATGACGCCCGAGACAAAGGTGGTCACGAATGTTGCGACGATGGCGACGACGGGCTTAACCTGGCCGTCCTTGGCGGCGGCGTTGACAATGACGGCCATGAGCATGGCGGCGATACCCTCGGCGGCAAAATCGACAAACGGCGAGGTGGTAGTGATCTGGATTACGGCCGCCGAGATGAGACCAATGACGAGCGCCTGGCCAATGTTGGGACGAATGACCAGGATGGTGAGGCAGAAGGCCGAGATAATGAACTCGGGGCTGATCATACCGCCCGAGATGCCCGAGATTGCCTTGCCGACGGTGAAGTTGAGGATGAAGCCGGCGGCAAGCAGAATGGCGAGCAGGACAAGGGCGCGAATATCGAGTTTACCGCGGTCGGCGGTCTGGACGGTGCGGGGCTGGGCGGTGGCGGTGGTGTTCTGAGACATGGTGAAAGTCCTTTCAAAAAGGGGAGTGTAAGAGAAAAACGGAGGCGCGTGATGCGAATGCGATCGGGCTCGAGATAGAAAAAGGCCCCCGGTCGAAACCGGAGGCCTTCCAATCACCTAGAGCGCAAAACAGGCGTGAGGGACTCACTTTCGACCGATCGTATTCGCATCACGCCACCACCAGTTGTTGAGAGACTTCATCGTGTTCATCATCTTGGTGGCTCCTTTCGTGATGCCTTGGCGCGGTCGCACCTCGTTGCTGTTGCGCTGCACTATAGCACAGCGAAGTGTGTGCGGGGAAATCTTTTTTGAAAAGATTTCGGCGGCGTTTCCTGCCGGTCAAAAGGGCAGGCTGAGCGGGCGGGATGACTCATGCGACCCCGCCCGTCTCTTGGAACGCAAGGGCCTTAGGCCTTCTTGCGACGATAAAGCACGAAGCCGCAGACACCGATGATGACGACGGCGCCAACGGCCATGGCGGCCATGTTGTTGCCCTCGGACTTCTCCTCGGTCGCCTCTTCCTCAGCCTCGGGCTCGGCAACGTCCTTATCGGAGAGAGCCTCGTCGGCGTAGGTGATGGACTCGACCAGGCAGTCGTTGTCGGCATCGTAGTCACTCGGGACGAACTCCTCGGAGAAGTCGCCCTCCTTGAGGTAGTCGCGCATCTCCTCGAGCATGGCCTTGCACTTGACGTAGGTGTTCTTGGTCGCTGCCTTGCCGGCCTTGTTGGCCAGGGCGGTGCGGGCCTCGGTGTCCTCGGCGGCCTGCATGGCCTCGTCGACGGTTAGGTTCTGCTCGATGAGCTCCTTCTGCAGGGCGTCGAGATAGGCGCGGACGCCGGTGGCGCAGCTGTCGCGGTTCTCATAGGCGAGCGTGTTGATGTCCATGAGGACGTAGTTGATGGAGTTCTTGGGCTCCTCGTTGTTCACGACGTCTTCCTCTTCACAGTGATCGAAGGAGACATCCTGATCGCTGAAGTAGGGGCTGACCTCGGTGAGCAGTGCGGAATAGAGGGGGATAGCGACGGAGAACTCGGCGTTGGAGAGCATCTCCCACTGGATGGTCGCGATTTCGGGGTCCATGCCGTGACGGATCTGGAAGGTGTGGATCTCGGTGTTGCGGTTGGAGCCGATGGCATAGGCGCCGTCGGTGTTGGCGTTGAGGCCGGCGACATTCTCGCCGCGAGCGGCGAAGGAACGAATCATCTCAAAGGTGCTCCAGTCGGACTTGCCGGGCTGGAAGAACAGCGGCTGCATCTCGTGGACCAGGGCGCCGGTCGTCGCACGAGCGTCTTCGCGCTCGTCCTTGACGATCTCATAGTCGGTGCCCTCGGCAAGCGGAGCCATGAAGTAATCGCGGCCCTGGACATAGCGCGACCACTGGTGCATACCGGCCTCGCTAATCTCCTCGCCGTAGGTCTTGGCGACGTCGAACTTGCCGTCGGTGTACTCGGCAAAGCCCTTCTCCTTAGGCATGGACTCGATGCCCTCGGAGTGGAGGCAGTTCTCGGTGTCGTCGAGGTCGACGTCATAGGTGAGGTTGCCGATGTTGGGGTTGAGTGAGGCGATATCGTCGGTGAGCCTCATAGCGATCCACTGGTGGCCGGAAAGCGCTGCAAACAACCAGGTCTCGTTGTTGTCGGCAATGATGATCTGGTCGTTGGAGCAGACGCCCTGCTCGTCAATCAGGCTGCCGAGGAGCTCGACACCCTCGCGGGCCGTGGCGCTCTCGCCCAGAATGACGCTGGCGTAGTTGTACTCGCCGATGCCGGTCTCCTCGGTGACGGGGTCGGCTTCCTCTGCCTTCTCGTTATAGGAGGTGCTCAGCGTGGCAGAGCAGGAAACGCCCTTTTCGTTGATGCCAGCCTCGGAATATGCGTCGTAACGATCTTCCCACTGAGAGGGGTTGTCGCGAACGAAGGTGTAGCGGTAGGTTGCGCCCTTGGACTTGTACTCAAAGCCGGACTCGACCGAGGTGTACTTGCTGCCGTCCTTGTGTGCGGGCTCGATGCCAAAGTGCTTGATGTAGCGCGGGCCGAAGTCCTCGGAGCGTCCGTAGTACGTGTTGCCGTCTGCCGTGAGCTGGCTGCCCATGTAGATCTGGGTGCAAGCGAGCGCCGAAGTCGGCATGGCCATAATGGCCGCTGCTCCAAATGCAAGGCCGCAGCCGAGCT
The DNA here is from genome assembly GCF_046116915.1 of Collinsella sp. wc0583. NCBI lineage: Bacteria > Bacillati > Actinomycetota > Coriobacteriia > Coriobacteriales > Coriobacteriaceae > Collinsella > Collinsella sp. wc0583. The sequence continues at coordinate 25,525 of NZ_JBJXBN010000001.1, forward strand.
TCTTGAGCGTGTTGACAGGATGAGTAAACCTCATGATCCCTCCCAACTGTTGAAACCCCGCGAAACCGTACGGAGTTTCAGCTAATAAATACATCTACTAGCCTAAAGGAAGTGTAAAGAGTATTCATTCGACAACAGCTTTTACTCGATGAGCGTGAAGAAATATACGATGAGCGGATAATAATACTCATTTTATTGCTTTAGTTAAATAAAGGCACCCTGCATTTACTGTAGCTGAATAAAGCGCCAGACAATGCTCAAAAAGAAAACTCTCCCGCTGTTTAGGATTTGCATAAACAACGGGAGAGTCGATAACTGGATGAATATCATACCAATGTGGATTTACTTCTTTCGGCGGTGGATCACATTGATGGCGTAACCAACGAGCATGGCCAAGACGATGACGATAAAGCCAATCAGGGGATTGTCGTTCATGGGGTCCTCCTATTTTCCGAGCGGTGAAAAATCGTCGACGATGAGGTCGAGACATTGCGGCAGCGCGCGAGCGCCAAAGACGCCGGAGTTGCTGGAGATGATCTCTCCATCGAACTGCATACCCAGCGATGGCGTGCAGGTGATCTTGGCTTCCTTGGTCTGGATGATCTTAAACTGCGGACGGCCGAGCACTTTGCCAGCGGGGTCGAGCGCGGCGGTAATTACCGTGGGGAGCAGCTGCATCGTGCGCACGGGCTCAATAACGACGATGTCGACCATGCCGTCGTCCATGCGGCAGTTGGGGAACAGGTTGATGTCGTTTTGGATGACCGAGGTATTGCCTGCCATGCAGCAGATGCCGTCGAGCTCCTCGACAATGCCGTCGTGCTCAATGGTAAAGTGCGCCACCGTGGGGTTGGGCGTGGCGAGCGCGGAGAGGAAGTAGGCGATCTCGCCAATGTCGTTTTTGGTGGGAGCGGCCTTCATCATGATCTCGGCGTCGAAGCCCGAGCCGGCGATGATGATAAAGCCGTGGCGCTTCTCGTTGCCGTTCTCGTCGAGCCAAAAGAGCTCACCCATGTCCACTTTGACCGTGCGGCCGTCGCGGCAAGCCTTGGCGAGTGCCGCCGCCTCGGGGGCATTGCCGATGTTGTTAAAGAACAGGCAGGCCGTGCCGGAGGGGAAGACAAGCGTGGGGACACCGCACCCGCGCATCTGGTCGAGCACGTTGGAGACGGTGCCGTCGCCGCCCGAAACGACCACGCGATCGAACTCGCGAACGTCCGCTACCGCGTCCTCGGGCTCCATGCCATCGCCGATAAAACGCATCACGACCTCGTCGCCGCCCTGCGCGAGGGCGTGCGTGAACGCGTAGATTTCATCTGAGCTGGGGCCCGATGCCGGGTTGTGGATGATAAGGCAGCGCATACTTACGTTCCCGTTCTGTGACTAACCGAGTATAGTTGTAGAGCAATGCCGATATCCTACCCGTGTTTTTCGGGCCTAACCTTATTCGATGGGTTGATATGTACATTTCCACACATCAGGCTCTGGTCGACTTTTGCCAGCGCGCCCGCGAGTTCGACGCGATCGCCGTCGATACCGAGTTTTTGCGCGAGCGCACGTTTCATCCGCGCCTGTGCCTGGTCCAGATTGCCACCCCCGCCGAGAGTGTCGCTGTCGATCCGCTGGTGATCGACGACCTGTCGCCGCTTGCCGAGCTTATGGCCGACGAGGGCGTGGTCAAGGTATTCCATGCTTGCTCACAGGACATGGAAGTTATGCTCCATACCGTGGGCGCACTGCCGCGACCGATTTTTGACACGCAGGTTGCCGCCGCCTTTTTGGGCGAGCGCCAGCAGATTTCGTATGGTGCGCTCGTTCAGACGTTCTGCGGCGTATCACTGCCCAAGACCGAGTCGCTGACCGATTGGTCGCGCCGCCCGCTGAGCGATAAGCAGATCGAGTACGCGATCGATGACGTCAAGTACTTAATCGTCGCCTATACCGAGATGATGAGCCGCCTGCGTGAGCTGGGCCGCGTGGACTGGGTGCTCGACGAGTTGCGTCCTTTGGCCGACGAGTCGCACTACCGCGCCGACCGCCATGAGGCATTCCGCAAGGTCAAACGCATCAACTCGTGTAGCCGCCATCAGCTGGGCATTGCGCGCGAGCTTGCCGCTTGGCGCGAGGACCGCGCCGAGCGTCGCAACATCCCGCGCAAGTGGGTCATGTCCGACGATACGCTGCTGGCCCTGGTTAAGCGCAATCCCGTGCGTGTCGAGGAGTTCCGTAGCATCCGCGGTACCGACCAGCTGGGGGAGCGCGACGTGGATGGCGCGTTGATGGCCATCAAGCGCGGCGCAAGCTGTCCGCACGATCGCCTGCCGCTCATGGTGCGCGGGCATCGCCAGATTTCGCCGGAGCTTGAGAGCGTGACGGATCTCATGTACGCGCTCATCCGCCTGGTTGCCGAGCGCTCGGGCGTGGCGACCTCGGTCATTGCCTCGCGCGATGACCTGGCCGACTACATTGAGCATCCTGAGCAAAGCCGTTTGCGCGAAGGTTGGCGTTTTGAGCTTGTGGGCTCGCGCCTGGACGATTTGCTCTCGGGCAATATGGGACTCACCGTGAAGGACGGCAAAATCGAGCTCCTGTAGGTATATAGTTACGCGGTTTTACCAAACCGCCTAACAGCTCGACGCTGCAAACGGCCGAGAGCGGCAATCTGACGTTCAATCGTCGCTCGCGTACCAAAGTACGCGTCGCTTCTCTTTCACGTCACCTTGCTCGCTTTCGACCGTTTTCGCTGACGGTGCCAAAACATCGATGCTGATTTGCTTGCCAGCTGAGTGGGTAGAATGCCTCCAACGTGTAATTCGATTCGGAGGAATTCGCATGCCCTATTACTATGGTTACGGCTTTGGCATCGACCCGCTGTACCTGCTGGTTGTCCTTGTTTGTACGGTGCTTGGTCTTGCGGCGCAGAGCTATATCAACTCGACGTACAAGACCTGGTCCAAGGTTCGCTCGGACGGCGACACGGGTGCCACGGTCGCTCGCCGCATGCTCGACGCCAACGGTTGCAACGCCGTGGGTATCAAGGGTGTCGCCGGTGAGCTCACCGATCATTACAACCCGCAGGACAACAACCTGTACCTCTCTGATGCCAACCGTTCGGGCGGATCGGTCGCAAGCGTTGCCGTGGCCTGCCATGAGGCGGGCCATGCCGCCCAGCGTCAAAGCGGCTACGCCATGATGAAGGTGCGCACCGCCCTGGTCCCGGTCGTTAACTTTACCCAGAACACCTGGACCATCGTGCTACTCATGGGCCTGTTTATGAACATCGCGGGGCTTACGACCCTCGCGTTGATTTTCTTCTCGTTTAGCGTGCTGTTCCAACTCGTTACGTTGCCTGTTGAGATTGACGCCAGCCGACGTGCTGTGGCGTACATCGAGCAGTCGGGTATGAGTTCCAAGCAGGTCAACGGCGCCAAGAAGGTGCTGACGGCAGCCGCACTTACCTATGTTGCTGCAGCTCTCACCTCGATTATTCAGCTGCTCTATCTTATGGCTCGCTACAACAGAAACTCCAACCGATAACAAATTGGGTCGCTGGGCGCCGCGGGGATTCGCGTCCTCGCGGCGCTGTACTATGTGTTGGACTTAATTTCGCACGGGGCCGGAGCCCTTGTGCACGATGACGAAAGGAGGCTGCGTGGCAGGCTGGAACCTAACCGGTAATGCCGTTTCCGCCGAGTTCGACGGTTCGGACGAGCAGGAGCGCAAGGAGCTCAGCGTGAGCCAGGCGGTAGAAATCGCTGCCGGTGCGCTCGATGCCATTCCGCAGCTGAGTGTCCTGGGCGAGGTCACGGGTTTTCGTGGTCCTAACGGCCGAAGCGGTCACTGCTATTTCCAGATCAAGGACGATTCGGCCGCCGTTGACTGCATCATTTGGAAGGGCGCCTATCTCAAGCGCACCTTCGACTTGCGCGACGGCATGCAGGTGAGCTTTAAGGGTAGCTTCAATCTCTATAAGGCCACGGGCCGCATGAGCTTTGTCGCCCGCTCGTTCTCGCTGGCGGGGGAGGGCTTGCTGCGTCAACAAGTGGCGCAGTTGGCCGAAAAGCTTCGCCGCGAGGGCCTGATGGACGAAGCGCGCAAACGTCGCATTCCGGTGTTCTGCTCGCGCGTGGCAGTCGTCACCTCGCTTTCGGGCGCCGTAATCGACGACGTCAAGCGTACGCTGCGCCGTCGCAATCCGCTCGTCGAGCTTGTCTGCGTGGGCGCCAAGGTTCAAGGCGAGGGTGCGCCGGTCGAGCTCATTGAGGGCTTGCGCCGTGCCGCTTCCATTACGCCGGCGCCCGACTGTATTTTGCTGGTGCGCGGCGGCGGCTCCTTTGAGGACCTCATGACCTTCAATGACGAGGAGCTTGCCCGCGCGGTGGCGGCTTGTCCTGTGCCCGTGGTGACCGGCATTGGCCATGAGCCCGATACCTCGATCTGCGATATGGTGAGCGACCGCCGTGCCTCCACGCCCACGGCGGCGGCCGAATCGGTGGCGCCGGCTCTGACGGAGTTGGTCGATGTGCTCGAGGCGCGCCATCAGCGCCTGGGTGCCGCGATGGCATCGATGGTAGGGTCGGCCCAGGTCGACCTGGAGATGCTCGATCAGCGCGGTCGCCGCGCCTGGGATACCTATACGGCCCGTCTGGGCGATGCGCTCGATGCCGCCGCATGCCGCCCGTGCCTCAACGACCCCACATTTATGGTCGAGCGTCGCGAGTCTGAGCTTGCGCTGACTGCCGATCGCCTGTCGGGCGCCATAGCACGCTCGGTCGGGACATTCCGCTCCAACTTTGAGCGCCTGCCCGAGCGTCTGGTTGCAAGCACCTCGGGGCTCGATGGCAAGCGCCATGCGCTCACACTTGCGAGCTCCCGTCTGGAGCATCAGGGGCGCACGATGCTCAGCAAGCCTGCGTCCGACTTAGGCCGAGCTGCCGCGTCGCTCGATGCCCTGTCGCCGCTCAAGGTGCTTGCCCGTGGCTATTCCATCGCGTACAGCGATGATGGGGTGGCTACGACCGCCAAGACCTTTAAGCCCGGCGACGCCATCCGCGTGCGCATGGCAGACGGCAATGTGGCGGCAACGGTCGATGCGGTCGAGTAGGCCGCGTTACATAGCGATAAGCCTTTAGGAAAGGAAACAGATATGGCAGAGAAGACCCCGGTCGAGCAGCTTACGTACAAGCAGGCTTCGCAGGAGTTGGAACTCATCATCCGCAGCTTGGAGTCGGGCGATATGGAGCTCGAGGAGTCGCTCGAGAGCTATACCCGCGGCGTCGAGCTCCTCAAGAGCCTGCGCACCCGCCTGTCCGATGCCGAGCAGAAGGTCTCGGTGCTCCTTAAGGACGTCGACGGCAACGACGTGCTCGCCGACGGCGAGGCCGCCAACACGGACGACAACCTTTCGTTCTAACCACCTCGCAGCCAACTTTGGGGTAGTCTTTTTGGGACGGGGCTTTTTTGACTACCCTTGCGCGACGGCTCGCCGAGTGCCTGCGCTTGCGAAAAAGTAGTCAAAAAAGCCCCGTCCCAAAAAGATTACCTTGGTCTGCGAGAAAGGAACCAACCATGTGTGATTGCATCTTCTGCAAAATTGCCAACCACGAGATCCCCTCGACCGTTGTCTATGAGGACGATCAGGTCATCGCGTTCGACGACCTCAATCCCCAGGCGCCGGTCCACACACTCGTGATCCCCAAGAAGCACTACAGCGACATCGCCGACAACGTGCCCGCCGAGACCATGGGCGCCATGGCTCACGCCATCCAGGAGGTCGCCAAGGTCAAGGGCCTGGAGGACGGTTTCCGCGTCATCTCCAACAAGGGCGTCAACGCCGGCCAGACCGTCATGCACTTCCACATGCACGTCCTCGGTGGCAAAAACCTGGGCGAGAACCTCATCTGAGGACGCTTCTTCCGTGCAATGAAACGGAAGCTCTGGCACCGATAACTTATATATCAACGCAATAAACCCGAGCGCGAGGGCGTTTGGGTTTATTATTGAAGCGTATGTAACCTGGCGGCGCCACACCGCCTGTTAGTAGGGAGACACATGAACGTTCTGGTCGTCAACGCAGGATCTTCGACCCTTAAGTATCAGGTCATCGATACCAAGTCCCACAAGGTGTCCGCAAAGGGCTCCTGCGAGCGCGTCTGCTTTACCGGCGGTACCTTCACCCACGCTGCCAACGGTTCCAAGAAGGTGACCGAGAACATCGAGTTCCCCGACCACAAGGTCGCCATCGAGGTCGTTCTGAAGGACCTCGAGGCCAACGGCGTCAAGATCGAGGGCATTGGTCACCGTATCGTTCAGGGTGGCTGGTACTTCGGCGATTCCTCCCTCGTCGACGAGGACGTCCTCGCCAAGATCCGCGAGGTCGCTCCGCTGGCGCCGCTGCACAACAACCCCGAGGCCAACGTTATCGAGTACTGCCTGGAGCAGTATCCCGACCTGCCCAACGTCACGGTCTACGACACCGCTTTTCACTTCAACATGCCCGAGGTCGCCAAGACCTACGCCCTTCCCAAGGATGTTTGCGACAAGCTGCACATCCGTAAGTACGGCGCCCACGGCACCAGCTATCGCTACATCTCCAAGAAGGTCGCCGAGATGACCAACGGCGAGGCCCGCAAGGTTGTCGTGTGCCACATCGGCTCCGGTGCCTCCCTGTGCGCCATCGAGGACGGCAAGTGCATGGATACCACTATGGGCCTCACCCCGCTCGACGGCGTCATGATGGGCACCCGCTGCGGCTCCATCGACCCGGCTACCGTGTGCTACCTGCAGCGCGAGGGCGGTTACACCTTCGACGAGGTCGACGAGATGATGAACAAGAAGTCCGGCCTTTTGGCTGTGACCGGTGGCAAGACCAACGACTGCCGCAACGTCGAGGAGCTTGCCGCCGCTGGCGACCCCGAGGCTCAGCTCGCCTTCGACATGTTCGTCTACAAGATTGCCGCCAAGGCTGCCGAGATGGCCACTTCCATGTGCGGCATGGACACGCTGGTCTTCACCGCCGGCATCGGTGAGCACGCTCCGGCCGTTCGCGCCGGCGTTGCCGACCGTCTGGCCTTTATGGGCGTCAAGATGGACCATGCCCGTAACGCCCTGCGTGGCGACGGCGCTTGGTGCCTGTCTGCCAAGGATTCCAAGGTCAAGATCTTCGTCATCCCCACGGACGAGGAGTTCATGATCGCTTCCGACGTCGAGCGCATCGTCAACGGCAAGTAATTGCAAGAGGGGAGGGGCTGGACGACCAAGTGTCGTTTAGTCCCTCTTTTGCGCTCGTTGGGCGATATGCTGATAGCTATTTATCAAGATATGATAACTTCTTAGTAAAATACGGCCGCCTTAAGGGGTCTGCGTCGGCCGTATTGCACTGCAAAGGAGTCTCATGAACGTACTTGTTGTCAACGCCGGCAGTTCAAGCCTTAAATATCAGCTTTTGGATACCGATACCCGCGAGGTTTTCGCCAAGGGCAACTGCGAGCGTATCGGATCGGACATGGGCATCTTTGGCCACTCCGAGAACGGTGGCGCCAAACAGACCGAGGAGGTTCCCTTCCCCGATCATCGCTCTGCTATCGCTCGCGTGCTCGAGGAGCTCGAGAAGACCGACTTTACGATCGATGGCATTGGACATCGTATCGTTCAGGGCGGCTGGCACTTCGATGATTCCGCAGTTGTCGACGACGAGGTCATGGCTAAGATTCTCGAGGTGGCCCCGCTCGCCCCGCTGCACAATTACGGCGAGGCCGCAGCGATTGAGTATTGTCGCGAGAAGTATCCGGAGCTGCCCAACGTGGCCGTCTTCGATACCTCGTTCCACATGACCATGCCCGAGGTTGCCTACACCTACGCCCTGCCCAAGGACGTGTGCGACAAGTATCACGTGCGTAAGTACGGCGCCCACGGTACGAGCCACCGCTATGAGTGGATGATGGCCAAGGAGATCCTGGGCTCGCGCTGCCACCGCCTGCTTTCGTGCCACCTGGGCAACGGCGCCTCGCTCGCAGCCATCGAGGACGGCGTGTGCCGCGACACCACGATGGGCCTCACGCCGCTTGACGGCCTGATAATGGGAACCCGCTGCGGCTCTATCGACCCGGCTACCGTGTGCTACCTGCAGCGCGAGGGCGGCTACAGCTACCAGGAAGTCGACGACATGATGAACAAGCAGTCTGGTCTGCTTGCCATCTCAGGTATCTCCAACGACGCCCGCGACATCCGTACGCGCGCTTCCGAGGGAGATGAGCGCTGCCTGCTCGCCTTTGATATGTTCGCCTATAAGGCTATGCAGCAGGCCGGCTCCATGATCGCTTCTATGGCGGGCGTGGATACCATCACCTTCACTGCCGGCATCGGCGAGAACGACTGGTCGATTCGTAAGGCCTTCTGCGACTGCTTTGAGTGGCTGGGCGTGCGCATCGACAACAACAAGAACCGTGAGGCCGTGGGCAACGGCCCGCAGGTCATCAGTGCCGCCGGTTCCGCCGTCACGGTCATGGTCATCCCCACCGACGAGGAATACATGATCGCCCACGACGTCGAACGCCTGACCAAGAACAACTAACGCAGCCGTCTGTAATTGACAAAAAAGGCCTCCAGAGCAACAACTCCGGAGGCCTTTTTGCAAGCAGGCGGAAGTTCCAGTCCCAAAGTGACCATCGCCAGCAACGCTTGCGCTCCCAACAACGGAATCCGACCATTCAGATTCTCAGCTCCAGCTCGTAGCCAAGCCGTCGTCCACTCCAGATACCCTGACTGTCACGTGGCGGTAGAAGGCAGCACAGGTTAACCCCTGAAAACATTCCGCAGACCAGAAACGCCCCCCGTTCATAGCTCCGAAGGAGCAGAACGGGGGGCGTTTCATTGGTCGAGGACGTTTTCAGGGGTTAACCTGTGCTGCCTTCGGCGGGGATATGTCCGCTACTCAGCCATCTGAGCCTGGACGGCGGTGATGGCCACGACACCCACGATGTCGTCGGCAGAGCAGCCGCGCGAAAGGTCGTTAACCGGCTTGGCGATGCCCTGCAGGATGGGGCCGTAAGCGTCGGCGCCGGCGAAGCGCTGGACCAGCTTGTAGCCGATGTTGCCGGCCTCGAGGTCGGGGAACACGAGCACGTTGGCCTTGCCGGCGACGGAGGAGCCGGGAGCCTTGAGCTGGGCGACGGTGGGGACGATGGCGGCGTCGAGCTGCAGGTCGCCATCGATGGCGAGCTCGGGAGCCTTCTCGTGGCAGAACTTCACGGCCTCCTGGACCTTCTTGGCGACCTCGCCGCCGGCGGAGCCCATGGTGGAGTAGGAGAGCATGGCCACGTGCGGCTCAACGTTGCCCATGAAGGTGGACCAAGAGTGAGCGGAGGCGATGGCGATCTCGGAGAGCTCGTCGGAGGACGGGTTGATGTTGAGGCCGCAGTCGGCGAAGATCAGCGTGCCGTCGGTGCCGAACTGCGGGGTGTCGGTGCACATCACGAAGAAGGCCGAGACCAGCTTGGTACCCGGGGCGGTCTTGAGGATCTGCAGCGCGGGGCGCAAGGTGTCGGCGGTGGAGTGGCAGGCGCCGGAGACCAGGCCGTCGGCATCGCCCATCTTGACCATCATGGTGCCAAAGTAGGTAGCGTCCATTACCTGGGCGCGAGCCTGCTCGATGGTGACGCCCTTCTTGGCGCGGAGCTCGGCAAACTTCTGCGCGTACTCCTCGTGCTTCTCGGCATTACGCGGGTCGATGACGGTAGCGCCGGGAACGTTGATCTCGTCGGGGTTGCCCAGGATGACGATCTTTGCCAGGCCCTCCTCGATGATCTTGGTGGCCGCGACGATGGTGCGCGGATCCTCGCCCTCGGGCAGGACGATCGTCTTAAGGTCGGCCTTGGCGGCAGACTTCATACGGTTTAGGAAATCGCTCATGTTACTCCTTACAAGCGTTTCGCTAAGCTCCAGGCGCCCGGCTGTTCACGAATAAACCCGCTGCTAGCGGGTTTACCTTTCAATTATGTACGCCGCGGTGCTTGAGCTTTCCTTGTGTGGCAAGCTCATTATAGGACGCATTAGCGCTATAATCGCTCTGATAAATATGTCTCGAAGAATGTTCGAGAAAAGCCCAGCTAACGAGCCCGTGGCTTTTGACAAGGAGTATCGATGCAGATTACCTCAGGCCTGCCTGAAGGCTTTAACGCCGGCGCATACGACATGATTGTCGTCGGTGCCGGTTATGCCGGTGCCGTTTGTGCCCGCCGTCTCGCCGAGACCATCGGCTATCGTGTTGCCGTTCTGGAGCGCCGTAGCCACATTGCGGGTAACGCCTACGACTGCGCTGATGAGGCCGGAATCCTGGTCCACGAGTATGGTCCGCACATCTACCATACCTTTAATGAGCGCGTCCACAATTTCCTGTCGCGCTTTACCAAGTGGACGGACTACCAGCACAAGGTGCTTGCCAACATCAACGGCACCCTCATGCCCGTGCCTTTTAACCACGCGAGCCTCAAGCTCGCCTTTGGCGACGAGCGCGGCGAGGAGCTGTATCAGAAGCTCGTGGAGACCTTTGGCAAGGACGTCAAGGTGCCCATCATGGAGCTGCGCAAGAAGAACGACCCGGATCTTGCCGAGGTCGCCGATTACGTCTACGAGAACGTCTTTTTGCATTACACCATGAAGCAGTGGGGCCAGACGCCCGATCAGATCGATCCCTCGATCACCGGCCGCGTTCCCGTCTTTGTGGGCGACGATGACCGCTACTTCCCGCAGGCTCCCTTCCAGGGCATGCCGCAGGACGGCTATACCGCGCTGTTCGAGCACATGCTCGACCACGATCTGATTGATGTGTTCTGCGACGTGGACGCCCGCGACCTCTTCGAGATCGACGAGACCACCGTCAAGATCGACGGTAAGGTCTATGGCGGCGAGATCGTCTACACCGGTCCGCTCGACGAGCTGTTCAACCTCGACCTGGGCGCTCTGCCGTACCGTACGCTCGACATGAAGTTCGAGACGCTCGATATGGACCAGTTCCAGCCCGTGGGCACCGTCAACTACACCACGAGTGAGGATTACACGCGTATCACCGAGTTCAAGAACATGACTGGTCAGGTCCTGCCCGGCAAGACCACCATCATGAAGGAGTATTCCAAGGCCTATACGCCCGGCTCGGGCGAGACGCCCTATTACGCCATTCTGGAGCCCGAGAACCGCGAGCTCTATGAACGCTATCTTGAGCGCGTCCAGAACCTGACGAACTTCCACCCGGTGGGTCGTCTGGCCGAGTATCGTTACTACGATATGGATGCCGTGACCAACTCCGCCCTCGATCTTTCGGATGAGATTATCGCCTGCCATGCATAAAGTCATATCATTCGGTATTCCCTCGTATAACGCCGCCAAGGACATGGACCATTGCATCACCTCCATTCTGGAGGGGAGCAATTACGCCACCGATATCGAGATCATCATCGTCGATGACGGTTCCAAGGACGAGACGGCGGCCAAGGCCGATGAGTGGGAGACGCGTTACCCCGGAATCATCCGCGCGGTACATCAGGAGAACGGCGGCCACGGCATTGCCGTCCTTTCGGGCTTGCGCGAGGCACAGGGCACCTACTACAAGGTCGTCGACTCGGACGACTGGCTCGATGGCGCAGCCCTGTCGACAATGCTTTCGATTCTTCGCGGTTTTGAGGAGCGCGACCAGCGCGTCGACCTCTTTATCTCGAACTATGTGTACGAGAAGGTTTACGAGGGTACGCACACCGCTATTGGCTACAAGTTTGCCCTGCCGCGAAAAAAGATCTTTACCTGGGATCAGATCGGTCATTTCCGCCTGGACCAGAACCTACTCATGCACAGCCTGTGCTATCGCACGGATGTGCTGCGCGCGTCCAATCTGCCTATGCCGCCGCACACGTTCTATGTAGACAACATCTACGCCTACGTGCCGCTGCCGCGCTGCAAGACCATGTACTACGCCGACATCGACCTCTATCGCTACTTTATCGGTCGCGAGGGCCAAAGCGTCAACGAGGCCACGATGGTCAAGCGTCTGGACCAGCAGTTCCGTGTGACGCGCATCATGATGGAGTCGTTCCATCTGTACACCGATGTTGAGTCATCGCGTCTGCGCTCGTACATGATGGGCTATTTCACCATGATGATGGCAATCTGCTCGGTGCTTACTAAGCTTTCCGACGAGGATTGTGCCGACGAGCGCCTGAAGACGTTGTGGAGTGATTTGAAGGCCTACGACGAGCGCATGTATCGTCGTGCCCGCTACGGCGTGGTCGGCTTCTTCACCAATCTGCGCGGTCGTGCCGGTGACAAAACCACACTCGGCCTATACCGTCTTGCCTCAAAAATCTTCAAATTCAACTAGCTGCTGAGTATTCGCTGCTGATAGGTTGACTGGGCCCCTTGGCCTTTAGTTTGCTACTGCGAACAGTCCTGCTCGCACGGAAAGCACATTAAGTGCTTTCCGGCTCGTGCGGAACTTGTATCAAACTAAAGGCCAAGGGGCCTCTGCTATAAGAATCGATTGTCAGGCAGCTGAATTTGAAGATCTTCGATGCGCGGTACACAGGGGCCTGGGCTGAAAAGAATTAGGTTGGAAGTCGGTCGGGGACGGGCGGGCATTACGTTTGTCGCGAGTTCCGCATGCAAAGAAGGCCACTTAATGTGACCTTCGTCTTGCATAGGACTGTAGAGCAGCAAACGTAATGCCCGCCCGCCTCCGACCGATGGTCGAGTGAGATTACTTCGCGGCACCGAGGATGCCGTGGGAGGTTTTGGCGGTTTTGGCTCCGTTTACGATGGCAGCTTCTAGGGCCCTTACTGCGAGCATACCCAGCAGGTCTAGGGGAACGGCGGCGCTTGCCTGGGCACCCAGTTTGCCGCTGGCGAGGGTGTAGATGGTGTCGCCGTCGTTGGTGGTGTGTGTGGGGCGGATGGCGTGCGCGTAGGCGTCTGCGGCCATCTGAGAGACTTTGGTGGCCTGGGCCTTGGTGAGCTCCACGTTGGTGACGATACAGCTGATGGTGGTGTTGGTGCGGTCGAGCGGCATCTGCATAGAGCCTGCGGCGGCAAAGGCGGCGAGCTCCATGTCGACGATCTGCTCGCTATCGGCTGCGGCGCGCATGCCGGCGACCCATTCGCCAGTGAAGGGGTCGACAACGTTGCCACAGGCGTTGACCGAGACCACGGCGCCCACCTTGATGGGGCCGAGCGCCACGGCGGCAGCGCCAAGGCCTGCCTTCATGCAGGTGGCGGGCCCCATGAGCTTTCCGACGGTGGCACCCGTGCCGGCACCTACATTGCCCTGCTCGAGCGTGGTGGGGGTGTTGTCGAGTGCCTCACGCACGGCGGCGATGCCGGCCTCTATGTCGGGGCGCACGGTGGGGTCGCCAAAGGCGAGGTCGAAGATGCAGCTGGAGCACACGATAGGCACCTGCGTGGGGCCGACGGGAAGGCCGATGCCGCGGCTCTCAAGCTCGCGAGCGACGCCGCTTGCAGCCTCGAGGCCAAAGGCCGATCCACCCGAAAGGCAGACGGCGTGGACCTTGTCGACGGTGTTCTCGGGACGCAGCAGGTCGGTTTCGCGCGATGCTGGAGCACCGCCGCGAACGTCAACGCCGCCGGTGGCGCCCTCGGGTGCCACGATTACGGTGCAACCGGTGCCGGCCTCCTCGTCCGTATAGTTGCCATAGCAAAAGCCATCGACATCGCAGACGTCAATGGCCTCGAGCAGTGTATCCATGTTTAACTCCTATCGGTTTTCCGCCGCGCCTTGTGCCCGGTCGGGATCCGTACGGTACGCCAAAATTGTAGGCGCTGGGGAATACCCAGCGCCAGATGCAATTACGAGAGTTTTTGAATCGCGCGCGCGACGCGGGCGATGGGTAAGCCCACCACGTTATAGAAGTCGCCCGAAATATCGTGCACGAGCATGCGTCCGCCTGTGCCCTGAATGCCGTAGGCGCCGGCCTTGTCCATGGGCTCACCCGAGGCGACGTAGCGCTCGATCTGCTCGTCGGTGAGCTCGTAGAACGTCACGTCGGTCACATCGACAAACGACAGGCTCTCGGCGGCATGCGGAGCTGTAGCGTCGCCGGCTTTAACGATGCAGACGCCGGTCGCCACCTGGTGCGTGCGGCCCGAAAGCTCGCGGAGCATGGTGCGCGCCTCGTCCTCGTTTGCCGGCTTACCCAAAATCATGCCATCGAAGGTGACGATGGTATCGGCCGCGACGGTCAGTTCGTTGGGCTCGGCATGCTCGGCCGCGACGGCAGCAGCTTTGGCACGCGCCAAGCGCTCGACGAGCGTAAGCGGAGCTTCGCCATCAAAAGGCGTTTCATCGATGTCTGCGGGAATTACGCGAATGTTATAGCCCGCCTCGCGCATCAGCTCTATGCGGCGCGGCGATTGCGAAGCCAAAATCATAGTTGGATGCCCTCGGCGACCTTCTCGACGGCCTTTTCGCCGGCGAGCGTGCGCAGCAGCTCCAAGGCAAAGGGGAGTGACTGTGCCATGCCGCTAGCAGTGATGATATTGCCGTCTTGCGTGACCTTCTCGCCGGTATAGGTGCCCTCGGGGAAGCTCTTCTCAAAGCCGGGGAAGCACGTGGCGCGGCGTCCCTCGAGCAGGCAAAGCTCGCCCAGGATAAACGGGGCGGCGCAGATGGCGGCAACGTGCTTGGTCGCGGCGAACTCGCAGACTACGTCGCAGACGCGCTGGTCGGCGCGCAGGTTGGTGGCTCCGGGCAGGCCGCCGGGCAGCACGACGCAGTCGTACTCGTCAAAGTTGATTTCGTCAAAGAGTGCATCGCAGGTCACGGGAATCTGCAGCGAGCTCACGACCTCGCGCGTGGGCATGATCGAGACGAGCGTGGCGCGCACGCCGCCGCGACGCATGACGTCGACCATGGTCAGGCATTCAATCGTTTCAAAGCCATCGGCGGCGAGAACGGCAACGCTGGGCATGAGAGTTCCTTTCATAGGCGGCATACAATTAGCCGTCTTATACCCCGAAGACCTCCGCTTGCCACGCTCGATTTCCCAATGTTTAAAAAGGGACGGGGCTATTTTAGCTACCCCACTTGCAGGGTAGCTAAAATAGCCCCGTCCGAATTAGCTACCCTCACCCATCCTCAACAATCTCAATCTGTAACATCTAGACCCACTTTTGACCCCTAACTGTTACAGATCAAGACAAACGGAAACCGCCCCGACAAAACGTCTAAATCTGTAACATCTACGGACCAAAACCGGGTCTTACTGTTACAGATCGAGACAGTCCCCAACAGCACCGCCCCGTTCGGGGAACGACTGCCACAGGTACGGCGGGCAGAGGCTCACTTTTTTCCTCGGTTTTTCTTGACGGAATCTCACCTGTTGTAGTACCTTGTCTCAGTCTAAAAACGCGTGGACTTTTCTGGGCGCTAGCCACCTTTTTGCCACGCAACCGAGCAGTCGGTTGCGTGGCTTTTTTCGTCTTGGCAGCAGGTACCACATGCACCGCCAGAAGACCGCACGAGCCCACCTTCCGACTGCAGGGAGCAGACGGAAGGGAGCCTAATGGCAGAAACAAACACAATCAAGCAACAGGCCGCCGGGGCAGGAGCCACGGGCGCGGGACAGGTCAAGGCGGCGCTCCAGGTCTTTGCGGGCGGCGCCTGCTACGGCGCGATGGCCACGACCTACAAGCTCGCCTACGCCGCGGGCTTCACCTCGGCACAGGTGGTGGCGAGCCAGGCGTGGTTCGGCTGCCTCTTCTTCGCCCTCGCCACGCTCGCAGGGCACGCGCTCGGGCACCGCTGGCAGCGCGTGGGCTGGAAGCTCGCCCTCAAGCTCATGGGCCTGGGAGCCCTCACCTGCCTCACCTCAATCCTCTACTGCTACGCCATGAGCGTGCTGCCCGCCCCGGTGGCGCTCACGCTCCTCTTCCAGTTCACGTGGCTGGGGCTCGTGTGGCAGACCGTCATGACGCGCCGGCCGCCGAGGCCCCTCCAAGTGGCCTCCGCCCTGGTCATCGTCTTCGGGACGGTGTTCGCCAGCGGCGTCTACAAGACCGGCATCACCGGGTACGACCCCGTGGCCCTGCTCTGCGCGCTGGGGGCGGCCGTGTCCTGCTCCCTCTTTGTCACCCTCTCCGGCAAGGTCGAGGCCCCCTGCTCGTCCGAGCAGCGTGGCGTCATCGTATGCGCGGGCTCCGTGGTCATGTCGCTCACGGTGTGCCCGGACTACGTCGTCTCGGGCGTCCTCGCCCAGGGCATCCTGCCCTTTGCCGTCATCGCCGGCTTCTTTGGCATGCTCTGCCCGGTCCTGCTCTTCGGCATGGGCTCTCCGCACCTGCCCGCGGGCCTCTCCACTGTCATGGCCGCCGCGGAACTCCCCGCCGGCCTGCTCATCGCCATGATCGTCCTCGGCGAGCCGCTCGGCGTCGTCGAGTGGCTGGGCGTCGCCATCATCCTCGCCGGCGTGTGCCTGGCGCAGGTCCCCTCCCTAGTCGAAGGCCGGGAGGCACGTCGCGCCGCCGCGGGACAAGCCGTCAGCTAGTCACCCCTTCACAGGCGGCCCGCGCGCATCAGGGAAAGGGCCACGGGCCCGGCGCGCGAGGCCGCAAGGACGTTATAAAGCGTCCCCCGCAGAGATGGGGGCGCCAGAGAGAAGGAGGCACCATGCCATTTCCAAAAGGGTTCCTTTGGGGAGGAGCCACCGCCGCCAACCAATGCGAGGGAGGTTATGACGAGGGCGGCCGCGGCCTTGCCAACGTCGACGTCATCCCACACGGGCCGGAGCGCAACGACGTGAGTCGCGGCCTGAGGCGCATGCTCGACTTTGAGCCCGGGTACTACTACCCGGCCCAGACGGGCATCGACTTCTACCACCACTACCGCGAGGACATAGCCCTCTTCGCGGAGATGGGCTTTAAGGTCTTTCGCCTCTCCATCGCCTGGAGCCGCATCTTCCCCAACGGCGACGAGGAGGAGCCCAACGAGGCCGGGCTCGCCTTCTACGAGGACGTGTTCCGCTGCTGCCGCGAGCACGGGATCGAGCCCCTCGTGACCATCACGCACTTCGACTGCCCCATCCACCTCGTCAAGAAGTACGGCGCCTGGCGAAACCGCGCCCTCATCGAGCTCTATAAGCGGCTCGTGAAGGTGCTCTTCAACCGCTACCGCGGCCTCGTGCACTGGTGGATCACGTTCAACGAGATGAACATGATCTTGCACCGTCCCTTCATGGGGGCCGGCATCGTCCTCGAGCCCGGGGAGAATGCCCGCGAGGCCGAGTACCGCGCCGCGCACAACGAGCTCGTGGCGAGCGCCTGGGCCACCAAGATCGCCCACAAGGTCGACCCGGAGAACAAGGTGGGCTGCATGCTCGCCGCGGGAAGCTACTACCCCTACTCCTGCCGCCCCGAGGACGTTCGCGCGGCGCAGGTCAAGAACCAGGAGGACCTCTTCTTCGTGGACGTGCAGGCGCGCGGGCGCTACCCCGGCTACGCGCTCAAGATGCTCGAGCGCGAGGGCATCGACGTGGGCATGACCGCCGAGGACGAGCGCATCCTTGCGGAGAACACCGTCGACTTCATCTCGTTTAGCTACTACTCCTCGCGCTGCACCGCGGGCGACCCCGACTCCGTGGGCGGCGTCGCCGAGGGCAACGCCTTCGCCGGCGTGGAGAACCCCTACGTGCGCACGAGCGACTGGGGCTGGGTCATCGACCCGCTGGGGTTCCGCATCACGATCAACGACCTCTGGGACCGCTACCAGAAGCCGCTCTTTGTGGTGGAAAACGGCCTCGGCGCCTATGACGAGGTGCTTCCCGACGGCACGATCGAGGACGATTACCGCATCGCCTACCTGCGCGAGCACATCGAGGCCATGCGCGACGCCATCGAGCAGGACGGCGTCGAGATGCTCGGCTACACCACCTGGGGGCCGATCGACCTCGTGAGCGCGGGCTCCGGCGAGATGGAGAAGCGCTACGGCTTCATCTACGTGGACCGCGACAACCTGGGCAACGGCACGCTCGAGCGCAGGCGCAAGAAGAGCTTCTACTGGTATCAACAGGCCATCGCCACCAACGGAGGCGACCTGGGCTAGCCGCCCGGGCAATATCACTAAGGAGATAATAATGGCAGAAAAATACGACGACCTGGCCAGATCCATACTCGAGAACGTAGGCGGCGCCGAGAACGTCACCAGCGTCGTGCACTGCATCACACGCGTGCGCTTCAAGCTCAAGGACGAGTCCCGCGCCAACACGGCCAAGATCGAGGCCCTCAAGGGCGTCATCCAGGTCATCCAGGCCAACGGCCAGTACCAGGTGGTCGTGGGCAACATCGTCGAGGACGTCTACGACGCGGTCCTGGAGGCCGGCAACTTCTCGGGCGGCGCAAGCGCCGGCGACGAGCCCCAGGGCGAGAAGACCGTGACCTCCGTCATCATCGACCTCATCTCCGGTATCTTCCAGCCCATCCTGGGACCGCTTGCCGCCGCAGGCATCATGAAGGGACTGCTTGCCCTCATCACCTACTTCGTCCCGGCCTTTGCAAACGACGGCCTCTACACGCTGCTCTACACCGTGGCTGACGGCTTCTTCTACTTCCTTCCCGTCGCCCTGGCGTTCAGTGCCGCGCGCAAGTTCCGCATGAACGAGTTCACCGGCGTGGCAATCGGCGTGGCGCTCCTCTACCCGACGATGGTCGCCCTGACCTCGGGCGAGGCGCTCGGCAGCGTCGACCTCGGCGTGGCCGGCACGTTCTCGTGGTACGCCACCGCCCTCGGGCTCCCCATCATCATGCCCGTGTCCGGCTACGTGAGCTCGGTGATCCCCGTCCTTCTCATGGTGTGGTTCGGCTCTATCCTTGAGCGCTGGCTCAAGAGCTGGATGCCGGCTGCGCTCAAGATGTTCCTCGTCCCGCTCGCCACGATGACGGTCTCCATCGTCTTGGGCTACCTCGTCATCGGCCCGGTGGCCACCCTCATCACCAACCTGCTGAGCGCGGCGTTCTCGTTCATCTTCCAGCTTCCCGTGGTTGGTTCCGTCCTGGGCAGCGCCCTGGTCGGCGGACTGTGGATGTGCCTCGTCATCTTTGGCTTCCACTGGAGCCTCATCCCCATCTCCATCATGAACCTGAACACCCTCGGCCACGACAGCGTGCTCGCCGCCACCATCGGCCACGGGTTCGCGCTCGGAGCGGTCATCTTTGCCATGTACCTCAGAAACAAGGACGAGCGCTTCCGCGGCATCGCCCTTCCCGCGATGATCTCCGCCTTCTTCTTCGGCGTCACCGAGCCGGGCATCTACGGCATCGCCCTCCCCAACAAGCGCGCATTCGTCGTGGCATGCCTGAGCTCCGCCGTTGGCGGCGCCATCGTGGGAATGACGGGCGCCCTCATGTACATCTCGGGCGGCCTCGGCGTCTTCAACCTGCTCAACTTCATCGACGGGACCCCTGGTGGCGCCGGGATCTCCCACATGATCTTCGCGATCATCGCCGCGCTCGTCTCTGCCGTCCTGGCCTTTGTTATCGAGTTCATCACCTACCGACCCAACGACGACGAGGAAGGCGTCCGCTAGCTTGCGCCCTCCTCGACTAGCTCTATGTAATTGAGGAGCAGTTGAGGTGGATGAAGGCCGAGGGCGGTCGAGGCGGCCGCCCCGTGTCAGAGACAACCTGCCAGAAGGCGTTTGGCTTTCTCGGGCGGCGCTGAAATGAACTGCGCCCCGAAACTTAGACGGGTCAATTAGCGACCTATGTCGCACATGGGGACTGATTCCGGAACTCCTCCGGGGTCAGTCCCTTTTGCTTAACCCGCCTCCTCTTGTTCCAGTGAACGGTATAGGCTTCGAGGTCCCGCTTGAACTCCTCGAAGCTCCGCCACGTCCGGTTCCTGTAGAATTCGTCCTTCAGGCGCCCGGGCAGCAGCTCCGTCGCATGAGCTTGCCCTCGCACGCTGCCGGCCCCGGCCGGGTACGGGCACCCTTCGGCCTCCCGCCGGCCTTCGGCGCGCCCGTACCCCCTGTCGCAAAGCTCTGCTGCAAGAGTCCTCAGCGTGGCGTCGTGCCTGACTCTCCCGTCCATAAAGAAGCCCCCATTTCTAATGTTCAAGAAATGAGGGGGTGGTTCAATTTCGGGACGGGGATTAAATAATCATTCGGAGCAAATCTATTTTTGTCCCCGCCCCAAAAAATCATCGAGCGTGGTCTTGGACAAACAGTCTAGTTGCGCTTGAGGTGGACGACCGTTTCGCAGTGGAAGGTTTGCGGGAACAGGTCGACCGGCGTGATCTTGACGGGGGAGAAGGTGCCTTCCTCGACAAAGCGCTTAAGGTCGCGTGCCAGGGTGGCAGGGTCGCAGCTCACATAGGCGACATCGCGTGCACTCGTGCTAGCGATGAGGTCGATGGCCTCGGGTGCCAGACCTGCGCGCGGCGGATCGACCACCAGGACATCGGCATCCTGGTCGGGGAACTCGCGCACGGCATCGCCGCCGATGACGTCGACGTTGTCGAGCTTGTTGATCTCGAGGTTACGGCGCAGGTCGCGCACGGCCGGACCGTAGGCCTCGACGGCGGCGACAAAGTCGCAGCGGCGGGCGAGCGGCAGGGTAAAGGTGCCGGCGCCGCAGTACAGGTCCACGGCAAGCTCGTCTTCCTGCGGGTCGAGGGCGTCCATAACGAGCTCGATCAAAATCTCGGCACCCTTGGTGTTGACCTGGAAAAACGATGGGGCGGACAAGCGCATCTGGCCGTCAGCGATGTTCTCGGTCCACGAGCCCTCACCGGCGAGCATCTCCACCTTGGAAACGCGGCGGGCCTTCTTCTCGCCCTTGCTCATGACGCGCACGACGCTCGTGGGGTGTGCGGCGTCTGCCAGCACGCGCGAGACCTGTGAGCGCGGGAAGGAGCCTGTGGGCGTCCAAAGCGCGATCTCGAGCGCCTTGGTGCGACGCGAAGCGCGAATGCCCACGCGCTCCAGACCCAGGTCGTGGCTGCCGCTCAGATAGTTGAGCGCGCCGACGACCGATTTGAGTGCCTTGGGAAAACGCTTATCGAACAGCGGGCATGCATCGACAGTCACGATCTTACTGGGATCGACGCCGTGCATGCCAAGGCGCACACGTCCGTTAACGAGGGCGGGCTCCAACTCAATTTTATTGCGGTAGCCCCAGTCGTCCTTGGTGTGGCGGATAGGCTGGACAAGTTCGTTGACCTGGTCGGGGGTGAACTTGCCAATGCGCTCGAGCGTGGAGCGCAGGTTTTGCTCTTTGGCGGCAAGCTGAGCGGTGCGCGAGAGATTGCCCCACGAACAACCGCCGCAGATGCCCACGAAGGGGCAGGGGGGCTGAATGCGATCGGGGCTTGGCTCCAGAATCTCGGTCGTGCGGGCGCGCATAAACGACTTGCCGTCCTGCACGACCTCGGCTTCGACGGTGTCGCCCGTCACGGCGCCTTGCACAAATGTGGCCTTGCCGTTGTCGGCATGTGCCAGACCGTCGGTGCCGTACGTCATCGATTCTATGGTGAGCTTCATGTTCCTGCCTGTCATTCGCGGTATTGTCCGCAACCATGGTAGCAGGGAAAAGCGCCCCGTATCTGGGGCATTCCTCAAATACGGGGCGCTTCTACAAACGTCTATTTCGTCTTGCCGGTAATGAGCGTCTTAAGGCCTAGGCCGATCAGACCCAAGCCCATGCGCACGCGGCCGGGGCGATGGCGCTCGATGGCCTTGGCTTTGCCAGCGGGCTTCTTGTGACACGCGTTGCTCTCGGGGGTTGTTGTGGGTGCCTGAGGTTGGACTGCGGGAGCAGGTTCGGGCTCGATAATGGTCGCTTGGACCTTCTGGACCTCGGGAGCGGCCGGCTGCGGCTCGGGCTCAGGCTGGGATGCGAGCGCGGGTTCTGCCTCGGTGTCGGCTTCGGCGTTGCGATACGCGCGCTCCAGCAGAGCTTCTTGCGAGTTGAAGGGTTTCTCGTCCTCTTTGCGCTCCACCGGAACCCAGGTGCCGTCACTCGTCAGGCTGCGTGCCTTCACGTTGTCGCGCAGCTGCATTCCCATGTACTCGTGCACCAGGGCGCGGCAGGTGGGGTCGAGCACGGGGAAGGCGATCTCCACGCGGTGCTCGGTGTTGCGCGTCATCATGTCTGCCGAGCTCAGGTAGATCATGTCCGAGTCCACGCCAAAGGCATAGACGCGCGCATGCTCCAAAAAACGTCCGACGATGGAGCGCACGTGCACGTTCTCGGTCTTGCCCGGAATACCGGGCTTGAGACACGAGATGCCGCGGATGATCATGTCCACGCGCACACCGGCACACGATGCCTCGGCGATCTTATCGATAACCTCGCGGTCGGTCAGCGAGTTGAGCTTAAAGAACACGCGGGCGGGCTCGCCGACAAGGGCGCGCTGAATCTCGCGGTCCAGGCCGCGCATGATGAGCGGTTTCAGTCCGGCGGGCGCCACGCCCAGGAAGCGGTAGTCGCCGCGCAGGTTGCCCAGCGACAGGTTGCGGAAGAACAGGTTGGCGTCCTCGCCGATACCGGGATGGGCGGTCATGAGCATAAAGTCACTGTAGAGCTTGGCCGTCTTCTCGTTAAAGTTGCCGGTGCCCAACAGCGTGAGACGGGTGAGCGCCATGCCCTCACGATAGGTGAGCTGGCAGATCTTGGAGTGGCACTTAAAGCCCTCGGAGCCGTAGATAACGGTGCAGCCGGCCTCTTCCAGACGTTCGGCCCACTCGATGTTGTTCTGCTCGTCAAAGCGTGCGCGGAGCTCCATGAGCACCGTGACCTCTTTGCCGTTTTCGGCAGCATCGATGAGCGACTCGCACAGGCGGCTTTGTTTGGCCACGCGGTAGAGCGTGATGCGCAGCGAGATGCACTCGGGGTCATAGGCTGCTTCGTGCACCAGGTCCAAGAACGGGTTCATTGCCTCGTAAGGGTAAAAGAGCAGCTTGTCGTGCTGCAGCACCTGCTCGCGGATGGAGCGGGCCATATCGATGGTGGGATTGGGCTGCGGCTTAAACGGCGTAAAGAGGAGCTCATTGCGCAGGTGCTCGGGAATCTTACCCTCAATGCCAAAGACGTAGCCAAGGTCAAGGGGGATATCGCAGGTAAAGACCGAGCGGCGAGAAAGCTCGAGCGCCTTGCGGATGGTCTTGAGCGTTGGCTTTTCGAGTGAGCCCGATACGGCGAGCACCACCGGCTGCAGGCGCAGGCGCTTCTTGAGGATGCGCTTCATGTGCTGGCGGTAATCTTCCTCCTCCTCGACGCCCTCGCCGTCCGGGTCGATATCGGCATTGCGGGTGACGCGGATCAGTGCGCGATCCAGCGGCTTGTAGGAGCCAAAGCAGCTGTCCAGGCAGGCGAGGATAACGTCTTCGAGCAAGATATAGGAGTAGGTGCCGGCGGGCGAGGGAATCTCGACCACGCGGTTCATCGAGGCGGGAATCTCGATAAGGCCGAGCAGGCTTTCCTCGTCGGTGACGCCGTCCAGGCCACAAGCCAGATAGAGCGCGCCGTTGCGCAGGTTGGGGAAGGGATGGCGCGGGTCAATGACCAGCGGTGAGATAACCGGCGACACGTAGGCCTGGAAGTAGCGGGTTACAAAGGTGCGCTCCTCGGGCGTAAGCGAATCGATGCGGGCGCGGTGAACGCCCAGGGTGTCGAGCTTGCCTTCGATGCTCTTAAAGATGGACTCCCAACGGGTAAGGAGCCCGGGCATTTCGGCCATGACAGCATCGACCTGTTCGGAGGCGGTCATATTGCTCTTGTTGTCGACAGGCTGCTTTTTGAGCTCTGCCAGATCGGACAGGCCGCCCACGCGCACCATAAGGAATTCGTCGAGGTTGGACTCGAAAATCGACACGAACTTTAGACGCTCGAACAGCGGAACGGTTTCGTCGAAGGCTTCGTCAAGCACGCGGTTGTTAAAGCGCAGCCAGCTAAGCTCTCGGTTTTGCGTGTACGAGAAGTCGCGCGGCGGCTTGCGCAGCTTAGCGGCCTTTTGCTTCTTTTCGATTTTGCTCGGCATATGCATCTGTCCGTTCAGTCCCCGCAGGGGACGGTAGCCTAACTCTAATTCACTATTGTCTCAATTTAGTCGACCGCCGGCACGGACGTATCTCGTGAACGGTATCTTTACCTACTTCTTACGCTGACAAGCCGAAGCACTAACGTCCGGTGATTTGAGCAAGCGATCTATATCCTCACTCAACTGGTGAGAATGTATGAATAAGAATGATAGCAAGCTGAATATAATCGAATGTAGGTTGAATCGAGGGCAAGCGTCATTTATATGCAGAAAACCGTTTTCACTATGCAATTTTGAATCATGGATAACTTTGAGTGTTCAAGCTTGATTTCCTAGAAAAATAACGTTTACCTAGGAAAATCTGCTTTACGAAACTGAAGTGCATCATGGGAAATCATATGCGATATACCGTTCATCGTACTTTGCTGACCGTTCGGGGGCGAGGTAGCATTACGAATGGAATTTGGATATAACTAGAGCTGTCAGCAAGCAGCGTCCCATATGGAGGGGCGCTGATACATTCGGCCAGTAAGGCCCGAAAGAAAGGTAGGAGGCCATGACGAAAGGTCTGCACGTGCCTTCCGAGATCGGCAAGCTCAGGAAGGTCTGCCTGCACCGTCCCGGCGACGAGCTCCTCAACCTGCCGCCCGACGAGCTCGAGCGACTCCTGTTCGACGACGTCCCGTTCCTGGAGGTCGCGCAGCAGGAGCACGACACCTTCGCCCAGATCCTGAGGGACCAGGGCGTCGAGGTGCTCTACCTCGAGAACCTCGTCGCCGAGGTGTTCGACCAGGTCCCCGGCGCCCGCGCCGAGTTCACCGACCAGTACATCGCCGAGGCCGGCATCCGCGGCCAGCACATGCCGCAGATCGTCCGCGAGAAGCTGGACTCCATCGAGGACAACCTCGAGTTCGTCAAGAAGACCATGGCCGGCATGACCAAGGCCGAGATCGACATGCCCCTCACGGCGTCCACGACCCTCGACTCCCTGGTCAACTCCGAGTCCGAGTCCGACCTGATCATCGACCCGATGCCCAACCTCTACTTCACCCGCGACCCGTTCGCGGTCGTCGGCGAGGGCGTCAACCTCAACCGCATGTACTCGGTCACCCGCAACCGCGAGACCCTGTACGGCAAGTACATCTTCAAGTACCACCCCGACTACAAGGACGTCTCCCTGTACTTCCGCCGCGACTGCCAGTTCCACACCGAGGGCGGCGACGTGCTGAACATCAACGAGAAGACCCTCGCCGTCGGCATCTCCCAGCGCACCCAGGCCGCCGCTATCGACATCATGGCCCAGAACATCTTCTGGAACTCCGACTCCAAGGTCGAGCGCATCCTTGCCTTCGACATCCCGGTCTCGCGCGCCTTCATGCACCTCGACACGGTCTTCACCCAGATCGACGTCGATAAGTTCACGATCCACCCCGCCATCATGGGCACCCTGCGCGTCTACGAGCTGACCGCCGGCAAGAACCCGGGCGACGTGAACATCCGCCTGATCGAGGACACCCTCGAGCACGTCCTGGAGGACGCCACCGGCGTCGACCAGGTCAAGCTGATCCCCTGCGGCGGCGGCGACCCGATCGCGGCCTCCCGCGAGCAGTGGAACGACGGCTCCAACACCCTGTGCGTCGAGCCCGGCAAGATCTGCGTCTACGCCCGCAACACCGTCACCAACGACGTGCTGTACAAGGAGGGCCTGGACCTTCTCGTCGTGCCCTCCGCCGAGCTCTCCCGCGGCCGCGGCGGCCCGCGCTGCATGAGCATGCCCTTCTGGCGCGAGGACCTCTAAGTCTTTCCGTTTCCGGTGCGGTCCCCCTACAACCGCACCGGTTTCGCCCGTCAAACGGGCAACACTAATTACTTATGTAATTCATTTCTTCGAAAGGAAACGAACCATGGGTGTTAACCTCTCCGGCCGTAGCTTCCTCAAGCTCCTCGACCTCACCACCGAGGAGATCGAGTACCTGCTCAAGCTCTCCAAGAACTTCAAGGACATGAAGCGCGCTGGCGTTCCGCACCGCTATCTCGAGGGCAAGAACATCGTTCTGCTCTTCCAGAAGACCTCCACTCGTACCCGCTGCGCCTTCGAGGTCGGCGGCATGGATCTGGGCATGGGTGTCACCTACCTCGATCCGGGTTCGTCGCAGATGGGCAAGAAGGAGTCCATCGAGGACACCGCCCGCGTTCTCGGCCGCATGTATGACGGCATCGAGTTCCGTGGCTTTGCCCAGGACGATGTCGAGGAGCTCGCTGCTAAGTCCGGCGTGCCCGTGTGGAACGGCCTGACCACTGAGTGGCATCCCACCCAGATGCTCGCCGACATCCTGACCGTCCAGGAGAACTTCAACTACGACATCAAGGGCAAGACCCTCGTCTTCATGGGCGACTGCAAGAACAACGTTGCTCGCTCCCTCATGGTTGTCTGCTCCAAGCTTGGCATGAACTTCGTGGCCTGCGGCCCCGAGGAGTGCATGCCCGCTGACGACGTCATCGAGGCCTGCAAGCCCATCGCCGAGGCCAACGGCTGCACCATCAAGCTGACCACCGACGTCAAGGACGGCGTCACCGGTGCCGACGTTATCTACACCGACGTGTGGGTCTCCATGGGCGAGCCTGACGAGGTCTGGGCCGAGCGCATCGCTCAGCTCACCCCGTATCGTGTCACCTCCGAGGTCATGGCTATGGCCAACCCGGGCGCCATCTTCCTGCACTGCCTGCCCAGCTTCCACGATACCAACACCACGATTGGCGCCGAGAAGTGCGAGCAGTTCGGCATCACCGAGCAGGAGGTCACCGACGAGGTCTTCGAGAGCCCCGCTTCCAAGGTCTTCGACGAGGCCGAGAACCGCATGCACACCATTAAGGCTGTCATGTACGCCACGCTCAAGTAAGAGCATCTAGCATCCTGCTCGGGGTGTATTACAGCACACCCCGAGCGGTTTTATCTGGTAAAAATCTCGCATCAAGCGGCAGGCACGGCACGGAAGAGCCGCTTCGGGCGAGATCAGTAAATGATTTATGAAGGGGGGATGAGAACTATGACTGAGACCGCTAAGAAAAAGCGCGGTATGCCTTCATCGTTCACCATTCTTCTTGCTCTGCTGGCAATTGTTGCAGTAATTACCGTTATCGTCTCCGGCACGTCCGGCGGCGCGGTTACTGCCGCCCGTCTGAGCGATTTCTGCACCGCCCCGATTAAGGGCTTCGCTGACGCTCTGCCCGTCTGCCTCTTCGTTATGATCCTGGGCGGCTTCCTCGGCATGATGACCGAGACCGGCGCTCTGGACAACGGCATCGCCGTCCTGGTGCAGAAGCTTAAGGGCAACGAGATCATGCTCATTCCCGTGCTGATGCTCATCTTCTCCCTCGGTGGTACCACCTATGGTATGTGCGAGGAGACCGTTCCCTTCTACGCCCTGCTTGCCGCTACCATGATGGCTGCCGGCTTCGACCCGATGGTCGGTGCCGCTACCGTCCTGCTCGGCGCTGGCTGCGGCTGCCTGGGCTCCACGGTTAACCCGTTCGCCGTCGGCGCTGCCGTCGACGCTCTGACCGGCGTTGGCATTGAGGTCAACCAGTCCATCATCATCGGCCTCGGTGCCGTCCTGTGGATTGTTACCACTGCCATGTCCATCTTCTTCGTCATGAGCTATGCCAAGAAGGTCAAGGCTGACAAGGGTTCCACCATCCTGTCGATGCAGGAGCTCAAGGACGCCGAAGAGGCTCACGGCAAGGCTGCTTCCGAGGTTCACAATGAGGTCAAGCTCACCGGTCGTCAGAAGGGTGTTCTGATCGCCTTTGCCTTCACCTTCGTCGTCATGATCGTCGGCTTCATTCCGCTGGCCGACCTCAACGAGGGCGTCGCCAACTTCTTCGACGCTGGCGCTGTCTACGACGCCGACGGTAACGCCGTCGTCCAGGGCTGGTCTGCCCTGATCACCGGCCTACCCATTGGCCAGTGGTACTTCGATGAGGCTTCCACCTGGTTCTTCCTCATGGCCGTC
Source organism: Collinsella sp. wc0583 (assembly GCF_046116915.1). Taxonomy (NCBI): domain Bacteria; kingdom Bacillati; phylum Actinomycetota; class Coriobacteriia; order Coriobacteriales; family Coriobacteriaceae; genus Collinsella; species Collinsella sp. wc0583. Next base: position 53,566 of record NZ_JBJXBN010000001.1, read on the forward strand.
CTGATCGGTATCATCGGTGGCCTGTCCGAGAAGCAGATCGTTAACACCTTCATCACCGGCGCTGCCGACATGATGTCCGTTGTTCTCGTCATCGCCCTCGCCCGTGGTATCTCCGTCCTCATGGCTAACACCGGCCTCGACGTCTACGTCCTCGACGCTGCCGCCAATGCCCTGGCTGGCCTGTCCGGCGTGATCTTCGCTCCCATGAGCTTCCTGGTCTACTTCGGCCTGTCCTTCCTGATCCCCTCGACCTCTGGTATGGCTACCGTCTCCATGCCTATCATGGGACCGCTGGCTGTTAAGCTCGGCTTCTCGCCCGAGGTCATGGTCATGATCTTCTCCTCTGCCATCGGCGTTGTGAACCTGTTCACCCCGACCTCCGGCGCCATCATGGGCGGTCTCGCCCTGGCCAAGATCGAGTGGACGACCTGGCTCAAGTTTGCCCTTAAGCTCATCGTCGCTCTCTCCGTCGTCTGCGCCATCATCCTGACCGTCGCTTGCGTGATGCTCTAAGTACCCAACGGGTACCCCACGGAAACCTTGACGATCCTGTAAAGGATCACCTGGTCATCGTCTGTCCGGTGGGGTCAACCCACCGGTAGACTCCTACCTTTAGCCCCCTCCCGTTCCGTGCGCGGGAGGGGGCGCTCTCATGTTGCGCACCGCCCAGAACGACAATTTGTCATTCAAAAGGCAAGGCATGACCAGAAGGTCTATGCCTTGCCTTTTTCATGCCAACTTGTACGTTTTGGACGTCGCTCGCTGACTTATGCTCAACCTGCGACGTTCCCCTTGTTGGTGCAGGGGGAAGCTTGCTCGCTCTGGTGCCCGTTCGCTGGCTTCGGCTCTGCCTGCGATGTTTTCATTGTTGGTGCTGAGTGACTTGTTCCCCGTTCCAAACGAGCTGCCCCGGGTCCCCGGTGGTTGTGGTGAGCGTGTTTGGTTGGTGCCTGTTGATGGTCTGGGTATCGGGGAGGGCGGGCTCCGTTATAATCGCCTAGGACATTAAATGGAAACGGGACGGGAGCCACACATGCGCCAGGGTTTCGACAACGCGAAGTACATCGAGCTGCAGGCTGCTCACATTAAGGAGCGCATCTCGCAGTTTGGTGGCAAGCTCTATTTGGAGTTTGGCGGCAAGCTGTTTGACGACTATCATGCGAGTCGCGTGCTGCCGGGTTTTGAGCCGGACAGCAAGTTCCGCATGCTCAAGAGCATTGCCGACGACGTCGAGGTCATCATCGCAATCAATGCAAACCATATCGAGAAGAACAAGGCCCGTGGCGACCTGGGCATTACCTATGACGAGGACGTCTTGCGCCTGGTCGACCTGTTCCGCGGCAACGGTTTTGCTGTCGCGGCCGTGGTTATCACGCAGTATGCCGGTCAGCCCGCTGCCGACGTCTTCCGCAATCGTCTGAATGCACTCGGCATTCCCGCCAAGCTGCACTATCCCATTGAGGGCTATCCGCACGACGTCGATCTGATCGTTTCTGACGAAGGCTACGGCAAGAACGAGTTCGTCGAGACCACGCGTCCGCTCGTTGTCGTGACGGCGCCCGGCCCTGGCTCGGGCAAGCTCGCCACCTGCCTCTCACAGCTGTATCACGAGCATAAGCACGGCACCGCCGCCGGTTATGCCAAGTTTGAGACCTTCCCGGTCTGGAATCTTCCCCTGACGCATCCGGTCAATATTGCCTACGAGGCCGCCACGGCGGACCTCGACGATGCCAACATCATCGATTCCTTTCACCTTGAGGCCTACAACAAGACCACGGTCAACTACAACCGCGACGTCGAGGCCTTCCCGGTGGTCCGTGCCCTGATGGAAAAGATCCTAGGCAAGAGCCCCTACCAGAGTCCCACGGACATGGGCGTCAATATGGTCGGCTTTGCCATCACCGATGACGATGCCTGCCGCGACGCTTCCAAGATGGAGATCGTCCGCCGCTACTTTACCGCGGTCGAAAATGTGCGCCGTACCGGTGTGGGCGATGAGCAAGTCGACCGTCTCAAGATTATTATGAAGAAGGCCGGCATCGATAAGAACTACTCACCGGCGCGCTCGGCGGCCCTAACCAGGGAGCAGCTGACGGGTGGTCCCGTGGGCGCCATGGTCATGCCGGACGGTTCCGTGGTGACCGGTAAGACCTCCACGCGCCTGGGCGCCGCAAGTTCGCTCATTATGAACGCTCTCAAGCATGTTTCGGGCGTCGACCTTGAGCTTGAAGTCATCAGCGACGAGGCGATCGAGCCCATCAGCAAGCTCAAGACGCATTTCCTGGGCAGCAAAAACCCGCGCCTTCACACCGACGAGACGCTTATGGCGCTGTCGATCACCTCGGCTACGAGCGAGACGGCCGCTCGTGTCCTTTCGGGCCTGGAGCAGCTGCGCGGTTGCGATGCCTTCTTTAGCGTGATTATCTCGCCGACGGACGAGACGGTGTTGCGTAAACTGGGCATCAACGTGTGCTGCGAGCCCAAGTTTGAGCGTCGTGGTTTCTTCCATCGCTAAGTTTGAAGTACCGCGGTAATTGCATCGCATTTTGGCCGTATCGGGTTAGCGCCCAGTACGGCTTTTTGATCAATAAAGCGTCTATTTCGGCGAAAAATAGCCGTTTACCTGCCTAAAAACAATTTGGGCGGTATACAATAATCGTAACTGTTTCATCCTTAGCGGGATGCCGCATGATGGATATTACCTGCCATCGTGAGGTGTGTCGGTCGTGCACGGCGCGCTGGATGCTCGTGCTCGGTTAGAGGAGGCTGCCATGGCGGGCAAGGGTCGTGCGAGTGTCAACGATATGAAGCGTGTCGAAGTGCTGGTGTTGATGGAGATTGCCCAGCAATCCGAAAGTGGCGGGACATATGGCTTCTCGCGCAAAACGCTTGCGGAGCACGTTGGAGTGTCTCCGTATCGAGCCCGCGCCGCAATTGAGCGCTTGGATTCTGACGGTTTGATCGAGGTCGTTTCGCGTTATAGCGAGGATGGCGGCCAGCTTGCAAATGGTATTTGCCTTACCGAGCGTGGCGGGTGGTATCTGAAAGGCATCCGCGCGGGTATGCTCGTTCGGGATATGCTCAGGGACGAGCTTGCCGATCGGTAACGTTCTGCCGCCTAAGATGTTGTTACGCCGCTCGGGTCCCGGGCGGCGTTTTGTTTCGAGATGGAGAAATGCAAGCACTTTGGTGAAAAATGGCGAACTGCTTCTTTCTCGAGTATTACAATGAAGACCCGTAAGATGTGTATGGACAACTTCTACGGGAAGCGCAGGTAATTCAATATGACTAAGCATGTGTTTGTGACCGGCGGCGTGGTTTCGTCTTTGGGCAAGGGCATTACCGCGGCATCGCTGGGCCGTTTGCTCAAGTCGCGCGGCTACAAGGTGACGATGCAGAAGGCCGACCCGTATCTGAACGTCGACCCCGGTACCATGAGCCCGTTCCAGCACGGTGAGGTCTTTGTGACCGAGGACGGCTACGAGTCCGATCTGGACCTGGGCCACTACGAGCGCTTTATTGACGAGAACCTGACCCGCGATTCTAACTTTACGACGGGCGCCATTTACAAGAGCCTGATTGCCCGCGAGCGTCGCGGTGACTTTTTGGGCGGTACCGTCCAGGTGATCCCGCACGTCACCAATGCTATCAAGGACAAATTCCGCCGCATTGAGGAGCAGACTGGCTCCGACGTTGTCATTACCGAGCTGGGTGGCACGATCGGCGACATCGAGTCGCAGCCGTTCGTGGAGGCTATCCGCCAGTACCGCAAGGAGGCCGGTCCCGAGAACGTCTGCTACATCCACGTATCGCTCGTTCCCTATATCGCCGCCGCCCACGAGGTTAAGACCAAGCCCACGCAGCACTCCGTCAAGGAGCTGCGCAGCTTTGGTATCCAGCCCGACATTATTGTGCTGCGCTCCGATCACCATATTGATGACGCTATCCGCGGCAAGATCGCGAGTTTCTGCGACGTCGACACCGACTGTGTCTTTACCAACGAGGATTGCGCGAGCATTTACGACGTGCCGCAGCTGCTCGCGGAGCAGGACTTTGACCTGCGCATTTGCGAGCGCCTTGGCCTCGATCCGCGCGAGCGCGATATGAGCGCATGGAATGAGTTCCTGCGCAAGCAAAACCATGCCAACCATCACGCCGATAAGGTTAAGGTTGCCGTCGTGGGAAAGTACACCCAGCTTCCCGATGCATATCTGTCGGTTATCGAGGCCCTGCATCACGCGGGCGTTTTCTACGATCGTCACGTAGATGTGCAGCTGGTCGATGGTGAGAGCCTCGATGCCGAAAACGTCAATGAGGTTCTGGGCGACGCATCGGGCATCCTGGTTCCCGGCGGCTTTGGCAAGCGCGCCCTGGAGGGCAAGATCCTTGCTGCCGAGTTTGCTCGCGAGCACAAGATTCCGTATCTGGGCATTTGCCTGGGTATGCAGGTTGCCGTGTGCGAGTTCGCCCGCAACGTTGTCGGCCTTGCCGGTGCCAGCTCCTCCGAGTTTGATCCGGACGGTCCGTTTAGCGTAATCGACCTGATGAGCTCGCAGGAGGACGTGACCGAGAAGGGCGGCACCATGCGCCTGGGCGCCTATCCGTGCAAGCTCGCTGCCGATACCCTCGCGCGTGAGGCGTATGGCGAGGAGCTTGTCTACGAGCGCCACCGTCACCGTTTTGAGTTCAACAATGCCTTCCGCGATCAGCTCGAGGACGCCGGTCTTGTCATCTCGGGCCTTTCACCCGACGAGCGTCTGGTCGAGATGGTCGAGCTGCCGCGCGACGTGCACCCGTGGTACGTGGCCACTCAGGCCCACCCCGAGTTCAAGAGCCGCCCCACCAATCCTCAGCCGCTGTTCCGTGAGTTCGTGCGCGCCTCGATTGGCCAGCATGAGGGTGTCGATCGCCTACAGGTGACGCCCATGAATCGTGCGACGGACTAAGGTTGCCGTCGAACAGGGAACATATCGAAGAAGCTCCTTCGTCGCTCGCTGTGGCGGCGGGGGAGTTTCTTGATTACCTTGCAGTCGAGCGGGGTTTGGCGCGCAACACGATTGCCGCCTATCGCCGAGACTTGACGACCTACTGTGCCTATCTGGAGCGGACGGGCATTGCATCCTTTGAGGACGTGAGCCGGCGGGTCGTCGAGGACTTTATCGCCGATCGGCGCGACGGGGGCTATTCCGATGCCTCGGTGGAGCGCGCGCTCGCGGCCGTCAAAGGTCTGCATGCCTTTCTGGTGCGCGATGGGGCCGTGGCCCAAAATCCCACGGCGGCATTGCGCTTGCCAAAAAAGGCCGAGCGCCTGCCGGAGTGCCTTTCGGTGGAGGATGTTTCAGCGCTGCTTGACCAGGATTTTCCCGATGGAGAGATGGGCCTGCGCGATCGCGCCATCTTGGAAGTGCTGTATGGGTGCGGCCTGCGCGTGAGCGAGCTGGTGGGGCTCGATGTGAGTGATATCCATGTCGATGACGGCTTTGTGCTGGTTCGCGGCAAGGGCTCCAAGGAGCGTCTGGCCCCTTTGGTGGGAAGTGCGGCGCGTGCCCTGACACGCTATATATGTGATGGGCGCCGACTTCTGGCGGCTCATGCTCGTGGGACAGAGACGCCGGCGGTCTTTTTAAACAAGAACGGCGGGCGTCTGTCGCGTCAGGGTGTTCACGTCATATGCGAGCGCTACGGACGCCAGGTGGGGTTGGTGGGACTCCATCCGCACACGTTGCGCCACTCCTTTGCCACCCATATGCTCGCGGGCGGCGCGGACCTTCGCGTGCTGCAGGAGATCTTGGGACACGCCGATATATCGACAACGCAGGTCTACACGCATGTCGATCGTACGCAGCTGACTGAGGTTTACCTGGCGGCCCACCCGCTGGCACATCGCTAATACGCTGCTGAGCTGCGATTACATGCTATCCGAGGACGGACCCCCGATTGCTGGAACGTGCTGTTGCGCACGTTTTGGCAATCGGGGGGGTCCGTCCCATTTTGCGCCACCGGCCAATGGCACGGCGGGGTGCACATGCCGCGCGTGGGAGAGTTTGGGGGCGATGTGAACGGCATGTAAAGGGACATAAAAATCGCCTCAAGGTCAACTTGAAGGTTGAGGTTGAAAGGCGGGGTGCTACAGGTGGCATCCCGCCTTTGCGTTAAACACAACATATTGTGTTTTCGAACATATGCTCGGGGGTGGCGCCCAATAGTTAGGGGGTGGAGTAGTGGGGTGGGGTGGGGGAAGGAGTGGGGAAAGGTGTTGAAAAATGGGGCGGTTCCCCATATTATTAATGACGTCGACAGGCGGGGTGGTTCCCCGCGTACGTGCCATCTGAGTAACCGAGGGGAGGGCGCACATGGGAATGACTGGTGCATACGAGCGCAATCTCGATGCAAAAGGTCGTCTGTCCCTGCCTGCACCCCTTCGCGAGGAACTTGGAGAGCACGTTCGCGTGTTCAAAGCCCTGGATGTCGATGCTCTGTACGTGTTCTCTGCCGAGGCCTTCGATAAGTGGGTCGAAGGACTCTTCGCGGGTCGTGAGGGCCACGAGGGTTTTAACCCGCGTGACATCAACGACCAGAAGCTCATGAGGGCGATCAACAAGCGCACCACGTCGATGGATGTGGACAGCGCCGGTCGTATCGGTCTTTCTGAGTCTCTCCGCAAGCAGGCGAACCTTGACCGCGAGGTCACGGTTGTGGGCAACTACGACCACCTTGAGGTTTGGGACCGCGCCGCGGCCGATGAGGACGATGACGACGAGGCTCTGCTTGACCTCTTCTTCTCGTAAGGGCAAGGCACGAGTAACGGATGGAGCGTGGGATCTTGACACAAGAATATCGGCATGAACCTGTCATGCTCGGCGAAGTGCTTGAGTCGCTGCAGCTCAAGAGCGGCTCCGTTGTCTGCGATTGCACCCTTGGCGGTGCCGGTCATTCGGTAAAGATGGCCGCGCAGGTGGGGGAGACGGGCCTTTTGCTCGGCGTCGATCAGGACGACATGGCCCTCGAGGCCGCTGGTGCCCGTCTGGACCGCGAGGTTCCCGGCGTCCCGCACCAGCTGCTGAAGGGCAACTTCGGCGACTTGGACGAGCTGCTTTGCTCGGCCGAGGTGCCCGGGGTCGATGGCTTCCTGTTTGACTTGGGCGTTTCGTCACCGCAACTCGATATCCCTGGCAGGGGCTTTTCGTATAACGAAGATGCCCCATTGGACATGCGGATGGATCCGGGTAACAACACCCTAAACGCAGCTGAGGTCATCAACACCTATAACGAACACGACCTCGCCCGGATTCTACGCGTCTACGGCGAAGAGAAGTTCGCCTCGCAGATTGCGCGCGAGATTGTGCGCCGTCGCGAGCAAGAACCGATCGAAACTACAGGCCAATTTGTCGAGATCATCAAGGCTGGCATTCCGGCTGCCGCTCGTCGGCATGGTGGGCACCCGGCCAAGAAGAGCTTCCAGGCCATTCGCATCGAGGTCAACCACGAGCTCGATGTGCTCGAGAGGGGGCTTGATGCCGCCACCAGGTGGCTCAACCCGGGCGGACGCATCTGCGTCATCTCGTATCACTCGCTCGAGGACCGTATCGTAAAGAACCACTTTAAGGAGATGAGCCAGGGGTGCACGTGCCCGCCGGAGATTCCGGTGTGCGTGTGTGGCAACGTGCCGATACTCAAGGTCATCACCCGCAAACCCTTGGTTGCCCAACCCGATGAGGTTGCGCGCAACCCTCGGGCGAGATCAGCCAAAATCCGCGTGGCGCAGCGCCTGTAGGCGCGACCGCGCGAAATTGGACCTCCCGCTCGCACCATAAACGAAGCTTAAACACACTACCAACGTACTCGGGATGGGAGGCGGCATATCATGGGCTATAACACCTCAAACGCAGCACTCGCCTATGATATGAACGCCATGCCCGCCTACCGCGAGGCACCGCAGGCGCCCGTTGCCCCTCGTGAGCAACGCACGCCGCGTTTTGATGTCTACACGGGTGCGGGCCGTCAGGCAAACCAGGCGGTAAGCCCGGTTTTCATGAGCGTTCTTAAAACGGTTTGCATCATCGCGGCTGTCTTCATGACGATTGGTGTCGCCCGCGTGGCACTTGCCGGTGTCACGGCCCAGGTGCTCAACGGCAACGCAGAGCTTGCCAGCACGCTCGAGAAGGCGACCGACGAGAGTTCTAACCTTGAGGTCATGCATTCGGTCTATGGTGCCGACACGCGTATTCGCGATCTTGCGGGCGCCTATGGCATGGTGGAGCCCAGCGAGAGCGTTACGCTTGACTTTTCGCAGGATGCAGCCGCGGGCGCTAGCTCGACTGCGGCCGCTCAGTAAATAAGACGGTAGCTGAGTATGACAAATGACTATCGCCGCGGTTCCGACGGGGACCACGGGTCTGGACGTCCCTCCTCGCGGGGACGTTCTGGTTATCAAGGAACGGGTCGGCCATCTTACAACGCGGGGCCGTCCTATGGCAACGACCCTGCGTCGCGTCTTCGTGGCTCGGGCGGACCTCGGGTACGCAATACGGGCGCGCGCAAGGGGTCGTCGTCTGAATGGGTTACGGGAACGCCGCTGCCTCGCCGCGATGTCGTTATGGGCTGTATCGGGGTTGGCCTTGCCGCGGGCGTCTTCCGTCTTGCCGAATACCAGATCGTGAATGCTGACAAGCTGCGCGAGCGCGCGGACGCGCGTCGCCTGCTCTCACAGACGCTCTATGCCAAACGTGGCACTATCTACGACCGCAACGGCAACGTGCTGACGTCGTCGGTCGAATGCCGCAATGTCGCCGTGAACCCTCAGCTTGTCGAGGACGTCGACAAGACGGTCTCGGCGCTGGTCAAGGCTACCGGTATCGATAAAAAGACCTGCCGCAAGCTGGTGCTGTCTGATGGTTCCTGGGTGTATATCAAGCGCCAGGTCGACGAGGATGACGCTGCCGCCCTGGAAAAGAAGAATCTACCCGGCGTGCTCTTTGAGCAGGCGATGAAGCGGGTTTACCCGTATGGAAACCTGGCTTCTCAGCTGCTGGGCGTCGTGAACGTGGACAACGCTGGCCTGACGGGACTCGAAAAACAATACGATGAGCTTCTGACCGGAACGAATGGCTCTCTTGTGCGCGAGCGCGCAAGAGATGGCGGCTACATCGCGGGCGGTGCCTATAAAAAGGTTGCCGCGATCGATGGCGTGGATATCGTGACGACGATCGACGTCAACATTCAGCGCGCCGCGGAAGATGCCTTGGCCGAGGCGGTCGAGAAGACGAAGGCCAAAAACGGGTCGGCCCTGGTGACCGACCCGACGACTGGAGAGATCCTGGCCGCCTGCTCGTATCCGACCTACGACCAGACCAATTTGGAAAACGCCAAGACCGAGGACATGAACCTTCGTCTGGTGACGGATGCCTACGAGCCCGGCTCGGTCTTTAAGACGCTGGTTGCGGGCGCCGGATTTGATTTGGGCGTTGTGCGCCCGAGCACATCGTTTGAGGTTCCCGCGAGTATCAAGGTGGGCGACGATACCGTTACCGATGCCGACAAGCGTGACTACACCATGACAATGGACGTACGTGAGATGATGCGCCGTTCGTCCAATGTCGGTTTTGTCCTGGTGGGGCGCAAGATCGGTGCCGATGATTTTGCCACCTATGTGGACAAGTGGGGTATCGGTCATAGCTCCGGTGTCGATTTTCCGGGTGAGAGTCTGGGCATCGTCAAGGAGCGCGACCAGTACGATGGTGCCACCTTGGGTGCTATGAGCTTTGGCCAGGCGCTGTCCGTCTCGCCGATTGAGGTCGCACGTGCCGTGGGCGGCATCGCGAACGGCGGCGTGATGGTGACTCCGCACTTCTATAAGTCGAGCAAGGGCGATGAAAAGGATTGGGGCGAGGGGGATCGCGCGATTTCCGAGGAGGCCGCCTCGCAGGTGACATCGTGTATGCAGACGGTCGTTGCCGAGGGAACGGGCGTTGGCGGCGCGGTGGACGGCTACGACGTGGCGGGCAAGACCGGTACGGCCGAGCGCGCCGATGAGAACGGCGGCTACCTCAAAGAGAACTACATGTCGTCTTTTATGGGGTTTGCCCCGGCGCAGTCGCCCAAGGTCCTGTGCTATATCACCCTTGACGGAACCCCGTCAGGCTCCGATGCCGCCGCAGTGCCGTTCCAGTCCATTATGGCCAGTGCGCTTGACGTGTTGGGTGTCCCGCGCACCAAGTAGGGGGTTACTATCTATGAAATGGCCAGTCGGTTAATCCGGGTTGTTCACACGCCCTGCACCACGCGTAGGCGGCGCTGGGATACAATACGCCGATAGCATTATTAGGTTTACAGGGGAGCTGCAATGATAGAGATCGCCGTCAACAATCTCGCGGCCGCAACAGGGGCCCGAACCGTGACGGGAGAAGCCGATCGGGTATGCCGCGGTTGCGTTATCGACTCGCGCCAGGTTGAGGAGGGCACGATATTCGTCGCCTTCCCGGGTGAAAAGGTCGACGGCAACGACTTTGCTTCCCGTGCCATCGAGTCGGGTGCCGGCGCCGTAGTGATGACGCGCGAGCCCGATGCCGAGCTGCTTTCGCTGGCCCATGAGAAGGGCTGCGCCATCCTGCATACCGATGACCCCGAGGAGTTTTTGCTGCGCCTGGCTCACGCTTATCGTTTGGAGCTTGGCTGCCTGGTAATTGGCATTACCGGCTCTATCGGCAAGACGACAACCAAGGACGTGCTCGCCGCGGTGCTCGCCAAGCGCTATCGCGTTTGGGCAACCAAGGGTAACTACAACAACCTGATCGGTATGCCGCTCACGGTGCTGGCGGCCCCTGCCGACACCGAGGTTCTGGTGCTCGAGATGGGCATGAACCATTTCCACGAGATTGAGCGCATGTCTCAGTCCGCCAATCCCAACCTTGCCATTGTGACCAAGATCGGCACCTCCCATATCGGTATTCTGGGCAGTCGCGAGAATATCGCTCGTGCCAAATCCGAGATTGTTGGCGGCATGTGCGCCGCCGGAGACCTTCTCCCGTTGCTGGTTTTGGGTGGTGAGGACGACTTTACTCCGTTCATCCGCGACACCTTTGCCGCGCCTGCGGGCGTCGACGTGATGCTTGCGGGCGTCTCGGACGACGATGAGGTCCGTGCGTGCGACATTCGCATTGATGACGAGGGACGCCCGGTCTTTACGCTCGATTTTGGCTTGGGCGAGACTATCGACACACTGCTTGCCATTCCCGGCGCGCAGTCCGTTCCCAATGCCGTCAAGGCCGCGGCGGTTGCCTATCGTCTTGGCGTGACGCCCGAGCAGATCGATGCCGCCTTTAGGGGTCTTACGATTACCGGGCATCGCCAGGAAATCAAGCGCGCCAAGAGCGGCGCTCGCGTCATCGACGACTCATATAACGCCAGTGCCGAATCGATGGCAGCCGGCCTCGACCTGCTGTGTTCGCTTTCGTGCACGGGTTCGCGCATGGCGGTTCTGGGCGAGATGGGCGAGATGGGCGACGAGGCTCCTCGCATGCATGAGCTGGTGGGCGCCTATGCGGCGGCCAAGAAGCTCGATATGCTCGCATGTGTCGGCGGTGAGCTTGCCCAGCGTATGGCCGAGGCCGCGCGCATGATGGGTATGGATGAGGACCGCATTCAGGTGTTCTCCGACTATCAGCAGGTGCTCGACCGTATGGGCGGCGCTCTTGAGCAGCATGATGTCGTGCTGGTCAAGGGCTCACGCTTCGTTGAGCTCGATCGCTTTGTGGAAGGTGTGTGCTAGTCCATGTTCGGCAATCCTTCGTATCCTACGTACCAGGCATTTTTGGGATTGGGCATCGCCGCCGTCATCGCGATGCTGCTTATGCCGTGGTGGATTAAGCTCCTGAAGGTCGAGGGCATCGGCCAGCAGGTTCGCGCCGATGGCCCCAAGCGTCACCTGATTAAGCAGGGCACGCCCACCATGGGTGGCGTCATCATCCTGGTTGCCGTTTCGCTGACCTGCCTTTTGATGGGAAAGCTCACCACCGAGCTCGTGCTTGTGCTGCTCGCCACGCTGGCAACCGGCGTTCTTGGTCTCATCGACGACCTGACTTCTGTCACGCACGGCCGCTCGCTCGGCCTGACGCCTCACGCCAAGATGATTGGCCTTACCCTCATCTGCGTTACCTTTACCGTGCTTGCTGTCAACTGGTGCGGCGTCGCCCCCGAGATTCGTTTCCCCGGTGGCCTGACGATCGACCTTGGTGTGCTCTCGACCACCATTTGCGGCCTCTCTTTTCCGTGGCTCTACCTTGTCTTTTGCTGGCTGATGATCGCGGGCCTTTCCAACGCCGTAAACCTCACCGACGGCTTGGACGGTCTTGCCGGCGGCACCTCCATGATCGCCATGCTGGCCATGGCTGCCATGGCGTTTTTGCACGGCGATGTGAACCTGTCCATCTTCTGCACGGCGTGCGCCGGCGCCTGCCTGGGCTTTTTGTGGTTCAATTGCTATCCGGCGAGCATCTTTATGGGCGATACCGGCTCGCTTGCCCTGGGTGCCGCTTTTGCCTGCACCTCCATCATGACCAACACCGAGGTCGTTTCCCTCATCATCGGCGGTCTGTTTATCGTCGAGACCCTGTCGGTCATGATCCAGGTTGTCTATTTCCACTTTACGCACAAGCGCGTCTTCCATATGGCGCCCATTCATCATCATTTCGAAAAGAAGGGCTGGGCCGAGACCAAGGTCGTCATCCGTTTTTGGATTGTCGCTGCGGCCTTCGGAGCCCTGGGCCTCGCTTTGTTCTTCCAGTTGGGATAGTGGTCTTTCATGCCTCTTGCTGATGTCTTTAGCCTGCTCGTTTTGGGCCAGGGTAAGTCCGGTCTTGATGTCGCTCGCTGGGCGCTTGCACATCCCGAGCGTGTGAGTGCCGTTACCGTTTACGGTGGCGGCACGTCCGAGCCCAACGATGTCACGCGCTCGCTCGAGGCACACGGGGCATCGTTTGTCTACGGAACCGAGCAGGTTGAGGGCGCGTTTGATGTATGCGTGACGTGTCCGGGCATCTCGGAGTTCTCGGCATTCTTTAAGGCTGGCCGTGATCACGCTGCCCAGATTATGGGTGAGCCCGAGTTTGCCTACCGTCTGTCTCCCCAAAATTGGATTGCCATTACGGGCACCAACGGCAAGACGACAACCACGTCACTGACCGATTACCTGCTTAAGGCAGCGGGCGAGGCGAGCGTTGCTGTCGGCAACATTGGCGAGCCTCCGGTGAACGAGATCGATGGCCGTGCGCATAACGAGTGGTTTGTGGCGGAGCTTTCGAGTTATCAGATCGCAACGACCCAGGAGCTTCACCCCCGTGTGGCGGTGCTGCTCAACATTACCCCCGACCATCTGGGCTGGCATAAGAGCCATAAGAACTATGCGCTCGCCAAGATTAAGCTCTTCGAGAATATGGTCGACGATGACCTGGTGATTGTTGACGTCGAGGATGCCGGTATCCACGAGTTCGATGAGTACATCTATGTTCCGGGCCGTCGCATCTGCAAGGTTGCTTTTGACGAGCCTGCGGGCGAGGACGCCGCATTTGTGCGCGATGGCAAGATGGTCGTTCGCCTGAAGGGCGTCGAGACCCCGCTCGTCGATACGTCCGAGCTTAAGATTTCGGGCCATCACAATGTAATCAATGCCCTGTGTGCTGCCACGGCGGCCCTGACGGTCGGCGCCGATGTTGACGGCGTGTGTCGCGGCCTGGTCTCGTTCCAGCCGCTGGAGCACCGCGTTGAGCCCTGTGGCGAGATCGATGGCGTGCGCTATGTTAACGATTCCAAGGCAACGAACACCGATGCGGTCGAAAAGGCCCTGACGGCGTTTCCCGATGACGATGTGATCTTGCTGCTCGGCGGTCACGATAAGGGCACGCCGCTCGAGTCCTTTGCCCGCGTTGTGATGGATAACGTTCGCTCGGTGGTCTGCTTTGGCGACGCGCGCGAGCGCTTTACCGCCGCTATGGACGAGGCGGATGTCGACGGTGATGTCGATATCGCCCAGGCCGACGACCTGCGCGATGCCGTGGACGTTGCCCGTTCGCTCTCGAGCCGCGGCGATGTGATCTTACTGTCGCCCGCCTGCTCTTCGTTCGATGAGTTCTCGGGCTACGAGGAGCGCGGTCGCGTGTTTAAGGACTATGTGGCCCAGCTTGCCGCTGCGTCCAATACGCAAATGGAATAGGGGTTGCCGGTGAGAGAGGAGAGCCCCCGACAGAATATGAGGAGGCCCGACTCGGACCGTGCTTCCTCGCAGCGCAGCACGCCGCGCGCCGGTCGTCGCACGCAGGGCATCGGCGAACGTTATATCGCCGGCGTCCCCGCACGTATCATGCGACCCCGCCTGGTCTTTTTGACCTGCCTGTTCTCGCTGGTCTGTTTTGGCCTGCTTATGGTGTACTCGGCATCTTCAGTCGAGGCGCTTCACGAGAACGACTCCGCGACCTACTTTTTGTTCCGGCAGTTTATGTTCACTGTCGTCGGTGTTGCTGCCCTCGAGTTCATCGCGCGCGTTGCACCCGATAGCTGGTTTGGCGAAGGGGCGCTTAAACTTGCCCTTATCGCTATGATGATCTTGCTGCTTGCGGTGTTCCTCTTTGGTAGCGGCAGCCGTGGCGCTACGCGTTGGCTGAGCATTGCCGGCATTCAGTTTCAGCCATCGGAGTTTCTCAAGCCGTTTGCCATTGCCTATTCTGCCATCATGCTCGATCGCGTGTTTTCGCCCGGCGGTAACATCAATGAGTTCCTTAAGGGCATGGGCTTATATTTGGGCATATCGCTCGTCTTGATTTTTATTCAGCCCGACTTTGGCACCATCCTGATTATTCTGTTGACGATCATGTGCATGGCGCTCTTTGCCGGCCTTGACCCAAAATACATTATCGGTGCGATTCTTGCTGGCGCCGTCATCATCGTGATCGCTCTTGTCGTCGAGCCGTACCGTATGGTGCGCATTCAGGTTCTCTTGAACCCTTGGGCAGATGAATATGGAGACGGGTATCAGGCAACGCTCGCCATTATGGCGTTTGCTTCGGGCGGACTGTTCGGCCGCGGTATCGGCAACTCAACCATGAAGTACTCGTATTTGCCCGAGGCACACAACGACTACATCCTGGCCATCATTGGCGAGGAGGTTGGCTTTTTGGGGACGCTGCTGTTTTTCTTGGTGTTTGCGATGCTGATCTACTCGGCGTTTCGAATTGCCGAGCAGGCCGCCGATCGTCGCGGGGCGCTCATGGCTTCGGGCTCTGCGGTTATCCTCGCGGTGCAGTTTTTGATCAACGCGCTGGGTATTCTCAACGTGTTTCCTATGACGGGTAAGCCGCTGCCGTTTATCAGCTATGGCGGCTCGTCGATTATCGTGTCGCTCATGCTCGCCGGGCTTATTTTACGCGTCTCGCACGAGAGCG
This sequence comes from Collinsella sp. wc0583, assembly GCF_046116915.1. Lineage (NCBI taxonomy): Bacteria > Bacillati > Actinomycetota > Coriobacteriia > Coriobacteriales > Coriobacteriaceae > Collinsella > Collinsella sp. wc0583. The sequence continues at coordinate 68,997 of NZ_JBJXBN010000001.1, forward strand.
CTCGACGCGATGAATACGATCGTCGTCGCGATAGCTTTGCCGTTATGGACGAGAGCACTGCCGGTGTTCCTCATACGCGTGGGGAGCGCTCGTCGCGTGGCGGTTTTACCGTCTTGAACGGTTTTGCTTCGGAGTCGGATGCCCGTCCGCGCTCGGCGCCGCAGAGTCGCCCGCAACGACCGACGCCGCGCAATACGGGTGGCGGATATAATCGGATCGACTTGAATTCGGACCCGTCGGCGCGCTTGCGCACCGACGACCAGGGGTCGCGCGTACGAAGGGACTACCATGACCGATAAGATGACCGTTGCTATCGCAGCCGGCGGCACGGCGGGACATATCAACCCCGCACTCGCCTTGGCCGAGGAGCTACGTGACCGTGGCCACCACGTTGTGTTTGTGGGTCAGTCGCATAAGCTCGAGGGTCGTCTGGTTCCCGAGGCAGGGTTCGATTTTGTGCCGATTACGGTTACGGGCTTCGACCGCTCTCGCCCTTGGACGGCATTGAGCTCGCTGTGGCGTGTCTATAAGGCGAAGCGCACGCTCGGCAGCCATTTTTCTAAAGCCTGCAAGCCCGATGTCGCTATAGGTTTTGGCGCCTATGTCGAGGTCCCGCTTCTGGGCTGGTGCAAAGACGCGGGCATTCCGTATCTGCTGCACGAACAGAACTCCGTTCCGGGCCTTGCTAACAAGATGATGAGTTCGCATGCCGCCCGCGTTTGCATCTCGGTGCCGGCAGCACGTTCCGTGTTTGAGCGTGAGGGCGATCCTGACCATGTGCTCATGACCGGCAACCCCGTGCGCCGTTCTGTGATCGAGGGGGATCGGGTTCGCGGTCGCAGGGCTCTCGACGTGCCTGAGGACGCCACACTCCTGCTGGTTTTTGGCGGCTCACTTGGTGCTCAACATCTTAATGAGCGCGTGGCTTCGCTTAAAAACGAGTTGCTCTCGCGCGATAATCTCTATGTTTTGCATTCGACGGGCGCCGATGGCTTCGAGGACACCGAGCGTGCTCTTGCCCTGATGCCCGAGGAGGCGAAGCGGTATCGCGTCCAGCCCTACATCGACAATATGGGCGATATGCTGGCCGCGGCCGATTTGGTCCTCTCGCGCTCGGGCGCTTCGAGCGTTGCCGAGATCGCGGCCCTTGCCACACCTTCGGTACTGGTGCCGTATCCGCATGCGACGGCCGATCATCAGACCACCAATGCCCGCTATCTGGTCGATGCCGGTGCTGGCGTGCTCTGCGCCGATGCCGATATCGATACCCAGGCGTTTGCCGATGAGCTGCTGCATCTTATCGATGATGCGCAGGCGCGCGATGCCATGCGTCAGGCGGCTCGCGGTTTGGCCCAGGACCGCGCTGCCGTCCTTTTGGCAGACGCGGTAGAAGGATTGCGTTAGTTAGACGGGATATCGCGGGTCGCCCTCGCGCGGATGCGGTAGGTGCGGTACAGTAGACGGGTTACAGGCAGTGTTTACGCAAGGAGTACACGAGCACATGGCTGATTCCCAGACTGCAACCTCCGCGCCCGATTTCAAGAGCGCCCATTTTATCGGTATCGGTGGCGCCGGCATGAGCGGCATCGCCCTCGTCCTTCACGAACGCGGCTATGTCGTTACCGGCTCCGACCTTAAGACGTCGCGCTATATTCGCCAGCTTACCTGCGCCGGCGTGAAGGTGCATGTGGGCCATGAGGCCGCCACCATCGACGAGGTCAAGCCCGACGTCGTCGTGGTCTCTACCGCTATTCCCGAGTCCAACCCCGAGCTCGTCCGTGCGCGCGAGCTGGGTATTCCCGTGTGGCCTCGCGCCAAGATGCTCTCGGCTCTGGGCCACGGCTACACCACCGTCGCCGTCGCCGGTACTCACGGCAAGACCACGACCTCTTCGATGTGTGCCACCATGCTCGACCGCATGGGTCTGGACCCTAGCTTCCTGATCGGTGGCATTGTCGAGGGCTACGATACCAACGGCAAGAACGGCTCGGGCGACTATTTTGTCGCCGAGGCGGATGAGTCCGACAGCTCCTTCCTGTTCCTTAACCCCAATGTGGTCATCGTGACCAACGTCGAGGCCGACCATCTCGATCATTACTCGGGTATCGAGGAGATCGAGGCCACCTTCGCCAAGTTTATGAGTTTGGTGGGCGAGGACGGCACGGTCATCGTCTGTGGCGAGGACCCGCATCTGGTCGAGCTTGCCAAGTCGACGGGCCGTCATGTGCTTTCCTATGGCTTTGCCGAGACCAACGACATCGTCTGCGTGCATCCGGATGTCAAGGGCATCCAGAGCGACTTTATCGTTCGCTTTGAGGACGGCACCGAGCACGCTGTCGAGATTAAGAGCAACCCCGGTCGTCACAACATGCTCAACGCCACGGCCGTCTTGACCGTCGCCCATGTCCTAGGCCTCGATATCGACGCCGCCGCTAAGGCACTTTCGAGTTTTGAAGGCGTCCGCCGTCGCTTTACCCACGTGGGCGATATCGACGGCATCACGGTGGTTGACGATTACGGCCACCATCCCACCGAGATCAAGGCGACGCTCGCTGCTGCCTCTTCGCTGGGCTACAAACATGTCGACGTCGTGTTCCAGCCGCACCGCTATTCGCGCCTGCAGGCTCTGTGCGATGACTTTGCCGACGCATTCGCCAATGCTGACAAGCTGCTGTTGATTGACGTGTTCTCTGCCGGCGAGATGCCCATCCCGGGCGTCACGTCCAAGATGCTTGCCGATACCGTGCGCGCCAAGCATCCCGGCAAGGAGGTCGTGTACTGCTCGAGCCGTCTTGAGCTCAATGAGGAGCTCGAGAAGATGGTGGGCGAGGGCGATTTGCTGCTTACCATGGGCGCCGGCGACGTCACGACCGTCGGCCCCGAGTTCATCGAGTATCTGACTGCCAAGAAAGACGCTTAAACCCCATGGGTCTGTTTAACGCCGTCATGGCGCTTTCGGGCATGATCGATACGGACGTAATTGAGGATGAACGCCTCGCGCGCCATACGAGCTATCGTATCGGCGGCAAGGCGGACCTCTTTGTGACGTGTCACAGCTATCATGCCCTGCGTCGCGCCGTGGCGGTGCTCGATCGTGAGCAGGTGCCGTGGGTCATTATCGGCAAGGGATCTAATCTGCTTGTTGCCGATGCAGGCTATCGCGGCGCTGTCATTTCGTTGGGGCGTGAGTTCCAGCGTACGGTTGTCGCCGAAGACGGTTGTACGCTGACGGTCGGTGCGGGCGTGATATTCGCTCGCCTAGTCAACGACGCGCTGTCGCGCAGCCTTTCGGGCCTTGAGTTTGCGGTCGGTATTCCCGGCTCCGTTGGCGGCGCCGTGTCCATGAATGCCGGCACGCGAACCGAGTGGATTGGCTCGCTGGTCGAAGATGTCGTTACGTTTGACCCGAGCTACGGCATCAAGCATTACGCGGGCTCGGAGATCGCTTGGGGCTACCGTGAATGCAGCCTGCCGCGTAACGAGATCATTCTGGAGTGCGTGCTCAAGCTCAAACCTGCGCCCAAGGCCGATATCCGTGAACGTATGGAGCGGTACCTGACGCGGCGTAAGCGCACACAGCCCATGGGCTGTGCATCCTGCGGGTCGGTATTTCGCAACCCGCCCGATGCGAGCGTGGGCAAGCTTATCGAGGATTGTGGATTAAAGGGTTTTTCGGTTGGCGGCGCGGAAGTTTCGCCCGTACACGCTAATTTTATCGTTAATAACGGAACCGCCTCGGCCGATGACGTGGCCGCGGTTATCAGACATGTGCACGGAAAGGTGAGGGAGGCGTATGGCATCGAGCTCAGACCGGAAGTTAAATTCCTCGGCTTCTAGAGCATCGAAACCAACCTTCCGCCGCGCCGGAGGGCGTTCCGGCGCACCGTCTCAGCCTCAACGTAAATCCGTTATGCCTTCTAAGCCTGCTGGATCCGTGCGGCCTGCCAAGCGTCCGGCTGCCGGCTCGCAGCTTGGCGGACGCCCCACGGCCAAAAAGGTTGCTCGTTCGGCGGCACGTCCCTCGGTGACGCCCAAACCGGCGATGGGCGCCAAGCCTTCTCGCCCCATAGCGTCGCCCAAGCCCTCGTTGGGGGCAAAGGTGACGCGTCCCGGCCGCGCGCTGGGTGCATCTAAGCCACGTATGCTGACGTCGGTGTCGGCTTCCGCAAAACCGCAATCGGGCAAAAAGGGCTCTAATCCGTTGTCATCGATCGGCGCCTTGGCAAATCATGCGGCGGGTGCCGCTTCTGCCGTTAAGGGCAAGGGCAAAATCGTGGGCGGCATCCTTGCCGCTCTGGCAGTGCTTGCAGTCGTTGCCGTCGTCGTCATTAACTCTGGCCTGTTCGCCGCTACCGATATTCAGATCCAGGGCAGCGAGCATGTGACCAAGCACGATGCCATCCAGCTGATCGATCTGCCCGAGAACACGTCGCTGTTCAATGTGAATCCCGACCAGATCACCGAGGGCCTCAAGCAAAATCCGTGGGTCTCGGGCGTGGATGTTCAGCGTCAATATCCCCATACGCTCATCATCACGCCGACGGAACGCAAGGTTATCGCAATTGCCTACATTAGCTCCGACGATCTTGCATGGGCGATCGGGGACGATGACACATGGATTGCACCGCTGTCTACCTCTGTCGATGTTGACGACCAGGGCAATGTCATTACAACGGGGGAGGGTGCCAACACCCTAAACGGTATCGATGCCGCCCTGGCACTCGCTAAACATTACGGTGCCGTGCTGTTGACCGATGTCTCGGCCGATGTCGCACCGGTTTCGGGGCAAGCCGTAAATTCCAAGGCCGTCAAGGCCGGCCTGGATTACGTCCGCGGTTTCTCGAGCGAGTTCCTGGGCCAGGTCAAGGATATTTCCACGCCCTCGGTCGAGGCCATCTCGGCGAATCTCGATAACGGTATCGAGGTGTCGCTCGGAGATTCGGACGACATTGCCAAAAAGGAGCGTATCGTGACCAAGCTGCTTTCGCAGGTGGAGGGCGTGACGTATATCAACGTTCGATCTCCTGGCAACTATACGTTTAGGAACGCACCGACCTCGTAGCGTTTTCTGGCCTTTGTTGACGGGGCATACCGCGCCGTTTATCTGGTTTGTTTGGTTTTCACCGTCAATTATTTGACTGATACGTTCATAATGTGCAAACATAATACGGTTTACCTTTGCATTTACTTTCAACTTGAAGGTTAATGTGCGCAGGGGTCAACCCATGCTATGGCAATAACCTTTGTTCGGAGGACCGACATGCACGAGACAGAGATCAACAACTACCTTGCCGTCATTAAGGTGGTCGGCGTCGGCGGCGGCGGTACCAACGCGGTCAATCGAATGATCGAAGAGGGTATCCGCGGCGTCGAGTTTGTTGCCATCAACACCGATGCTCAGGCACTCGCGATCTCTGATGCCGATATCAAGGTGCACATCGGCACCGACCTGACCCGCGGCCTGGGCGCTGGCGCCAACCCCGAGGTCGGCCGTAAGGCCGCCGATGAGTCCCGCGACGACATCGCCGAGGCGCTCGCTGGCGCCGATATGGTGTTCATCACCTGCGGCGAGGGCGGCGGCACCGGTACCGGCGCTGCCCCCATCGTTGCCGATATCGCGATGAACGAGGTCGGCGCGCTGACCGTCGCCGTCGTGACCAAGCCCTTTACGTTTGAGGGCCGCAAGCGCAAGAAGAGCGCCGAAGAAGGCATTAAGACGCTTTCCGACTGCGTCGACACCATGATCGTTATCCCTAACGACAAGCTGCTCGACATCGCCGAGAAGAAGACCACCATGCTTGAGGCCTTCGCAATCGCCGATGGCGTCCTTTCCCAGGGCACCCAGGGCATCACCGACCTCATCACCGTCCCCGGTATCATCAACCTGGACTTCGCCGATGTTAAGACCATCATGAAGCAGGCCGGTACCGCCATGATGGGTATCGGTACCGCTTCTGGGGACACCCGTGCCGTCGACGCTGCCCAGCAGGCTATTTCCAGCCCGCTGCTCGAGAGCTCCATCGATGGCGCTACGCGCGTCCTGCTTTCCATTGCCGGTTCCAAGGACCTGGGTATTCAGGAGATCAGCGACGCTGCCGACGTTGTCGCCAACGCCGTCGACCCCGAGGCCAACATCATCTTCGGTACCGTTGTGGACGAGTCCCTGGGCGATCAGGTGCGTATCACCGTTATCGCTACGGGCTTCTCCGACTCCAACGTCAACCGTCAGGACGAGCTCTTCGCTGCTCAGCAGTCCCAGAGCAAGGCCGCTGCTTCTGCCGAGCCGCAGCGCACCGCTCCTGCCACGAGCCCGGCTCAGGCTGCCCCGACTCGCAACGTCGGTGGTACCGAGCTTCCCAACTTTGGTAACGACCAGTTTGAGCTTCCTGACTTCCTCAAGCGCGGCAGCTTCTAGTTCGTCTTTATCAGCGACCTGTATGGGGTGCGTCCGATTGGGCGCACCCTTTTTGTTGTGTTTTGCCTTTGTAAACGAAAGCCTCCAATCTCCTTACGTTCCCCTTACGTTTAGCCCCTACCGCTGCGGGTATCCTTTTGATGAAGTATGGCAGCCGTGTGGCACGGACTGCTGCGGCGTCGCCGCGATACTTGTGTTATTAGGAGGCTTTAGTATGGCAGCACGTGCGGACAACGTTTCGCGTGTCGACCATGATGGAGTTACGTTGGTAGAGGGCGCGACGCACGATGTTCGCTTTGCCTTTACCGAGCGCACCGGTGGTGTTTCAGAAGATGCGTACTCCTCACTCAATCTGGGCTCGCATGTTGGCGATGACCCCTTTGCCGTTCAAGAAAATCGTCGCCGCGCACTCGAGGCCTTGGGTGCCGCCGAGTGCGAGCACAACCTGCTTGTTCCCAATCAAGTACACGGTGACCATGTCGTGACGGTGACCTCGAACGGTGCTGATGATCTCGAGAACATTCGCGAGCAGATTGCCGAGGGCTGCGATGCCATCGTCTGCATGGCCCGTGAGGTACCCGTGATGCTCTGCTTTGCCGATTGCGTTCCCGTGGTGCTGGTGGCTCCCGGCGGCTTTGCCGTGGTGCACTCTGGCTGGAAGGGCACGATTGCGCGCATTTCCGCCAAGGCGTGCCAAGCGCTCTGCGAGGCGGCTGGCTGCAAGCCGGACGACATCTCTGCCTACATTGGGTCCCATATCCTGGGCGACGAGTACGAGGTGTCCCAAGAACTTATGGATCGCTTTGCCGCCGAGTTCGCGTGCATCGATGCCTCTGCTTCTCGTATGCTCGATCTTTCCGCCGCCATTCGCGAGGCGCTGATGGACGCCGGCGTCGAGGCGAGCAGCATTGTGGACACCAAGCTTTCCACCGTTCGTCAGAACGACCGCTTTTATTCCTACCGCAACGAGGGCGGCACCTGTGGGCGCCATGCTGCGATCGGCGCGATGCTATGAGAAAGATCGCATCGGTCCTGAGTGCTGCAGTGCTTACGCTCACGCTGTGTGCTTGCTCCTCGGGATCTTCCACATCTTCTATTACCGTGGCCGGCTCGACCACGTGCCTTCCCATTGCCGAGATCGCAGCCGAGGGCTTTAAGGAAGAGGCCGGCACCGATGTGCTCGTCTCCGGCCTTGGCTCCTCTGCGGGTATCGAGGCCGTCAGCAACGGCACGGCCGACATCGCCAGCTCGTCTCGTGGTCTCAATGCCGACGAACAAGACCTTGGCCTGACCCCGATCGTAATCGCGCACGACGGCATCGCAGTCATCGTGAACGACGACAACCCGGTCGACAATCTCTCGACCGAGCAGCTCCGCGATATTTACGCCGGCAAGATCACCAACTGGAAGGAAGTCGGCGGAGAGGACCTGAAGATTCAGGTTATCAACCGCGACGAGGCGTCCGGTACGCGCGAGGCCTTCCGTACCATCGTGATGGACGGCACGCCGTTCGATCGCCGCTCGGCCGTTCTTTCGGGTACGGGCCAAGTGCGCGACGTCGTGTCCCGCTCGCATGGCGCCATTGGCTACATCTCGCTGGGTTTTGTCGAGAGCCTCAACGCCACGACCTCGGTTAAGGCCGTTTCGGTCAACCACGTCGAGGCATCCGAGAAGACGGTCGCAAGTGGCGGCTATCCCATCTCGCGCGACCTTTACTTCTTTGTGAAGGGTACGCCTTCGCATCAGGCGCAGGACTACATTGACTATGTGACGTCCGAGAAGATGGACAAGCAGATTCGCGAGGCGGGCTTTATTCCCGTCACCAACGACGGAAAGGGGAGTGAGTAGCGTGGAAGCACAGGAAACCCCCCAGATTGAGCAGGAGGCTCAGACGCCCAAAAAGCGTGAGTTGGCGTTGGTGTCGCGTAGCACCTATCTCAAGGAGAAGGCGCTGCAGTGGATCTTCTTTGCCTGCGCGTTCTTGGCGGTCGTCACCGTTATCCTGATCTTTGTCTTTACCACGTACTCGGCGCTGCCCGTCTTTACCGACATCGGCCTGGCGGACTTCTTTAGCTTTACGTGGGCGCCATCCGAGGGCCACTACGGCATCATGTCGCTGCTGGCGGGCTCTGGTCTGGTGACGGTCGGTGCGCTCGCCATGGGCGTGCCCCTGGGTGTGGGCACGGCTGTATATCTGGTCGAGATCGCCAGCAAGCGCGTGCGCAGGCTCATCAGCCCCGCCGTCGACCTGCTGGCGGGCATCCCCTCCATCATCTACGGCTTCTTTGGCATGGTCATCATCCGCCCGTTTATCGCGCAGCTGACCGGCGGTCTTGGCTTTGGCGCGCTGACGGCGTGGTTCGTGCTCGCCATCATGATCGTTCCCACCATCACGACGCTCACCATCGATGCCCTCAATTCCATCCCCATGGGCATTCGCGAGGCGTCCTATGCCATGGGTGCCACCAAGTGGCAGACCATCTACAAGGTCGTGCTGCCTGCAGCCAAGCTGGGCATTGTCGATGCAATTGTCTTGGGTATGGGGCGTGCCATCGGTGAGACCATGGCCGTGCTGATGGTCGTGGGCAACGCCCCGGTCATTCCAGATAGCATCTCGAGCCCCATCTCGACGCTCACGAGCCAGATCGCACTCGACATGAGCTATTCCTCGGGCCTGCATCGCTCGGCTCTGTTTGGCATGGGCGTGGTCCTGTTTATCATCTCAGCTGCACTGGTGGGTATCGTTCGCCTGATTTCAAAGAAGAGGGGGTAGGCTATGTCCGATTCCGTTGACACGACGGTCGATGCGACATCGTCGCGCGAGCTCATCAAGCGTGCCCTTTCCCATGGCAAGAAGGGCCGCATCAACAAGGACCTGTCCAACAAGATTATGCTCGGCGTGTTTCGCGCCGCGGCCTATATCACCACCCTGGTGTTGCTCGCCATCATCGCCTACGTGGTCATCAACGGTCTTCCGCATATCTCGCTCGACTTTATCTTTGGCTGGCCGCAGGGCGTAAACGCCGAGGGTGGCATCTGGCCCACGATCGTCTCGACCATCTACGTGACGGCACTCGCCATGCTCATCTGCACGCCGGTTGCCGTCTTGGCTGCGGTCTATCTGGCCGAGTACGCCAAGCAGGGCAAGGTCGTCGACATCATTCGCTATGCTGCCGATGCCCTGGCCTCGGTGCCTTCCATCGTTATGGGCCTCTTTGGTTACGCCTTGTTCGTCGAGGCTATGGGCCTGGGTCTTTCGATGGTTTCGGCCGCCCTGGCGCTGGCGCTTCTGATGCTGCCCATCGTCATGCGCACCACCGAGGAGGCAATCCGCGCCGTTCCGCGCTATATCCGTTGGGGCGCATATGGCCTGGGCGCCACCAAGTGGCAGGTCGTCTCCAAGATCGTGCTTCCTTCTGCTTTTGGCCGCATTGCCACCGGCATCGTCCTTGCCATCGGTCGCGCCATCGGCGAGACCGCGGTGGTGCTCTACACCATGGGTCAGGCCATCAATCTGCCGATCTCGCCGCTCGATTCCGGTCGTCCCATGACCGTCCACCTCTATTTGCTTGCCAACGACGGCATCAACATGAACGCAGCCTACGGCACCGCGCTTTTGCTGATGGCGATTATTCTGGCCTTCAACCTGTTTGCGCGTTATCTGTCGCGCAAGCGCCGCTAGTTAAGGAGTCCCATGTCCGTCTATCAGTCCGCTCCCACGCCGGAGCAAGCGGCCATCACGGCCAAGGATTTCAGCTTTTGGTACGGTGACTTTCATGCGCTGACGGGGCTCGACCTCAACATCGCCAAAAACGCCATCACCTCGTTTATCGGTCCTTCGGGCTGCGGTAAATCGACGTTTTTGCGCTGCATCAACCGTATGAACGACCTTATCGAGGGCACGCGCGTCGAGGGCACTATGACGCTCGACGGCAACGATATCTATGCCGAGGGCGTCGACCCGGTCGATCTTCGTCGCCGCGTGGGCATGATTTTTCAACAGCCCAACCCGTTTCCCAAATCCATTTACGAGAATGTCGCTTTTGGCCCTCGTCTGCAGGGCGTGACTAGCAAAAGCGACCTCGACGACATCGTGGAAGAATCGCTCAAGCGCGCCAACCTCTGGAAAGAGGTATCCAATCAGCTCAACAAGGACGGTTTGGCGCTCTCGGGCGGTCAGCAGCAGCGTCTGTGCATCGCGCGCGTGCTTGCGGTGCAGCCCGATGTCCTTCTGATGGACGAGCCCTGCTCCGCCATCGACCCCACGTCCGTCTCTAAGGTCGAGGATCTGATGGCCGAGCTGGCGCCCGAGATGACGATCATCATCGTCACGCATTCTATGCAGCAGGCGGCTCGTATCAGCGACTACACCGCATTTTTCTTGCAGGAAGTTGCCGGTGAGCCCGCCACGCTCATCGAGTATGGTCAAACCGACGCGATCTTCACCAGCCCGGTGGATTCGCGGACGGAAGACTATATCACCGGCCGCTTTGGCTGATCGGCGCGACTAGTCCCAAGCCGATCGGACCTGGTCCGGTGCGTATTCACTGTGCGGGCGGCATGACCGCACCCAACTGATTGGAGTGAACCATGCGCAAACTGTTTTCCCGTCAGCTCATCGAGGCCCGTCACGAGATGCTGAGCATCTACGAGGCCGTCGATCTTGCCCTTCATGATGCCGTGAAGGCCTATGTGACCGACGACCGCAAGCTCGCCACCAAGACCAAGAAGCGCACGCTTTCGATTGATGCTCGCTGCGCCAATTTGGAGGCCGTGTGCTACAACCTGATCGCCACGCAGTCGCCGGTCGCCTCCGACTTCCGATTGCTGCAGACGATTATCTACGTCGACTTTAACCTGCAGCGCATGACCGATAAGGTTCGCCAGATCTGCCGCGCCACGCGTCACATGGTCAAGGCCGACATCTCGCTGCCCCAGGAGCTCGTCGGTACGGTTGAGGCCGAGGCCGAAGCTGTTTACCAGGTGCTGGGTTCGTCGCTTTCTGCGCTCGTCACTAACGACATGTCCATCATCTGCAACTTGGCCGTCGAGGACGAGCCGGTGCATGCGGCGTATGAGAAGTTCTTCAGCACCTTTAACCGCATGGACACCGGCGATTTTATGGACGATGACAGCAACTATGACGACCTGCGCCGCGCCATCATGGTCTCGCGCTACCTCGATCGCATCGCTTCGATCTCCATCGATGCCGCCTGCCGTCTGACCTTCCTTTTGACCGGGCAGCGCATGACAGCCGGCGATATCGCCCGCACGGACGAGGATGAGCTCGAGAGCATGCGCGTGCCTTCGGGCGAGGGCGTCATCATGAGGCCCGCCGTCGATGCACGCTATGTTGCCAAGGTGCCCGTTAACGAGGTGAGCGAGGGTCTTCGCTACCTGTTGGATCATCTTGAGGACGAGGATGATGCCGAGGACGACGAGGAATAGGGTAGCCCCGTTCGTTGAGAGATTGTAAATACCTAAGGGAGCGCGGCCTTGCGGATGCGGGGTTGCGCTCTTGCGTTAGCATGGGACTACTTGTTGTGCTGTTAGCGGAGGCGATTGGCAATGGATAACTATTTGAATGTAATGCGCGCTCGCCGCGAGCAGATACTTGAGCGTTTCTATGCCGCGCTCGATCGCGCCGGGAGGTCCCGCGATGCCGCGCGTCTGATTGCCGTGTCCAAGACCGTCGGCGTCGATGAGACCATCGTGGCCATCCAGGTGGGATACCGCCATTTTGCCGAGAACCGCCCGCAAGAGCTCGTCCGCAAACTCGCAGGTCTGGCGGAGCATCCGGAGCTGCCCGAGGTACGCTTTGATATGATCGGCAACCTTCAGACCAACAAGATTAACGCGGTGTTGGGTTCGGCCGAGCTGATTCATTCGGTTGGTTCGCTTCATTTGGCGCAGGCGATCTCGAGCCGTGCCGTTCGCAAGATCGAAGCGGGCGAGCTTTCTGCTCCCCAACAGGTGCTAATCGAGGTTAACGTAAGCGGCGAGGAGTCCAAGGGCGGCTTTTCGCCCGATGAGATTCGTGGGGCTGCCGGCGAGCTTGCGGAACTTGAGGGAATTTGTGTGCAGGGCCTTATGACTATGGCCCCTCGGGGGAACAAGGATGTGGCGCGTCGCACCTTTGCCGGGCTGCGAGAGCTGAGGGATGAGTTGGAGGCGGCGCATCCCGATCTGAGGCTGCCCGAGCTTTCTTGCGGCATGAGCGAGGACTTTGAGCCTGCCCTTGAGGAGGGCTCTACGCTCGTTCGCCTGGGCAGGGTAGTATTTAGCCCGGAGTTTGCAGTAAAATAGGGCTCTGAAGTGCGCACTGGTTTACAGAGCGCCTGCACTAAACCGTGAGAGGACACAACCATGGGCTTCCTTGACGAGATTAAAAATAAGATGCACCTGGGCGGCCAGCAGGGTTACGACCAGAGCTATGACCAGGATGACGACTACGGCTACGATGACGGCTACGATGATGGCTATCAGAACAACGGCTACAGCGGTACCTCGGGCGAGGGCTTCTATACCCAGGACGAGCCGAGTAACGGCCTGCTGGGCCAGACGCGCCGCGGTGAGGCCGAGTCGGTCGCCGTGTATACGCGCTCCGGCCAGCTGGTCGGCGATGACTCGCGTCATGCAACGACGTACAATCCGCCGTCGCGTTCTCAGGATAGTGCCGCAGGCGGCTATCGCCCCGGCGCTTACGACACGCCGTCGAGTTATGCCGAGAGCGCCCGCGCTCGTGCCGCGGCACCTGCGCCCGCTTCTGCGCCGAGCGACGCCTCGGCCTATGCAAACAACATCATTAACGCCACGCCGCAGCTGCCTGCCTATGTCCTGCGCCCTGAGAGCTATGACGATGTCGAGACCGTTGTCCGCCGCGTGCGCACCAAGCAGCCCGTTGCGCTGATTTTTGTTGGCGTTCGCACCGAGGTCGCCAAGCGTGTCCTGGACTTTAGCTATGGCTTTGCCTGCGGCCTGGGCGCTACGGTCAAAGAGGTGGGCGATCGCGTGTTTATGGTGCTGCCCGCCGGCTGCGAGGTCAAGGATTCGGACCTCAAGAAGCTGCGCGCCGACGGCTACCTTAAGTAAACCCAAGACGAGGAGATTCTCATCAACATCTACACCATTGTCCAGCTGGTCAACACGCTGTTCAACTTCTACTCCACACTTATTGTGGTCTATTGCTTTATGACGTGGATTCCCATGAAGCAGGGCGGCCTGCTGCAGGATATCGCCGCGGTGCTCGATAGCGTCTGCGGTCCGTGGCTCAACCTGTTTCGTCGGTTTATTCCGCCGATGGGCGGCGTTGATTTTTCGCCGGTCGTTGCGATTATTGCGTTGCAGTTGGTGCAGAGGCTGATTCTGCAGCTTCTTATAGGTATACTCGTATAGTACTGGCTCAGTAACTTACGTCGGGCGCCCGGCGCCAAGGCGATGATAAAGGAGAACTTGTTATGGCTATTACCCCTGCTGACATCCAGGCTCAGACTTTCTCTGAGGCCAAGCGCGGCTATGATCCCGCCGAGGTCGACGTCTTTTTGGAGACGCTGTCCTCCGAGGTTGACGCTATGCTTGCCAAGATTGTCGATCTTAAGGGTCGTCTGACTGCCACCGAGCAGCAGCTTGCCGACACGCAGGCCCAGCTTGCCCAGGCTCAGGACGCTGCCGCTCAGGCCGTTCCCGCCGCTCCTGTGGCCGCTCCCGCACCCGACTTCTCCGCTCAGGAGCGCCAGATCTCCGCTGCGCTGATTGCTGCCCAGCAGACCGCCGAGGGCATCGTCAACGATGCCAACGAGAACGCTGAGCGCATCCGCAACGAAGCCGACGCCAAGGCCCGCGAGGTCATCCGTCAGGCCCTGACCGAGAAGCAGGCCGAGCTCGAGGAGATCGACCGTCTGAAGGCTTCCCGTGAGGAGTTCAAAGCCGAGTACCTCAAGCTCATCCAGCACTTCATGGACGATGCGCAGAATTCCTTCCCGTCCGACCTTATGGCCTCCACGCCGGTCGGTTCTGCGGCTTCTCCTGCAGTGACCGTTCCCGCCGCCGAGCCGCTGCCTGTCGCTGATCCGGTTGTTCCCGTGGCTGACCCCTTCGCCCCGATCGACAACTTTGCCGCCGACGACCTGGACTAGCGCCAGAGCTACAATCTCGTGCCCTTAAGAGGAGCTCGCGCCTGCGGGCTCCTTTTTTGTGGCTGCATACGGGTTGGGAAACAAAACGCCGAGCTCTGCGTGCGATAGGGCAGAACTCGGCGAAAGGGTGAGCGGTAAAAGGTAGATTTTAGGGCATGCCCAAGAACTACTTGAGGAGGAAGTCGGAGAGGGGAATGGTACGGGCCTCGCGATGCTCGGGATCGGCGATGTGGTCGGCAGGATAGCCGCAGACGAGCATGTGATAGGGATAGACGCCCTCGGGCAGGTTGAACCGCTCTCGGGCTAGCTCGGGCTTAAAATGGCATACCCAACACGTTCCCAGGCCTTGCTCCTCGGCCTCCATCATCATTTGATCGCAAACAATCGAGGTGTCGATAGCGCTGGAGTTCATCTGGTCATAGGGGCGAACCCAAGCGTCGTCGGTAACGCTGCAAATGAGGAAGATGAGCGGAGCGCCAAAGATGGACCCATCACGAGCAAACCGAGGCTGACAAGCAGCCGCCTTCTCCAAAAGCTCGGGCGTATCCAACACCATCACACGGGCTGGATGGTTATTGCAAGCAGAAGGAGCAATACGCCCAGCCTCAACAATGACATCCACCACAGCCTGCTCCACAGCCCGATCCTCAAAAGAACGACAAGAATACCGAGCCCGAGCCAAATCCAAATACCCCATACGAGCCTCCAAAGTTAATAAAACAACCCAAAACTAAGCAAAAGGGTACCCAAAGCAACACTCAGCCAAACGTTTAAGGCGGTCCCAAAGTTTCCAATCGGGCCCCAAGGCCCTGCCAACAAAAGCCCCATCGCTTTCAAAGTATCAGCCAAAGTTTCCAATGGTGGTACGTAAGGGAGCGGGCCCGACCACTAATAACCTTTTGAACGACTCTGCTTGCAGCCGGAGTGAAAAAGGTTATTAGTGGTCGGGCCCGCGACCGCCGGGACACGTACCCCCAATTAACTGTTCTTCATGACAATCGAATCCACGACATCGGCCACATTCTCGCAGCAGTCGGCGCAGTACTCCAGGAAAGCGTAGACGTCACGCCAGGCGATGACCTCGAGCGGGTCCTTGCCATTGACGTGCAGGTTGCGCATGGCGTTGATGTAGAGCTCATCGGCCTCGGACTCAATGGTGTTGATCTGGATGACCAGCTCGCGCAGGGTCTTGGACTTGCGGTAATTAGGCAGCTCGACCATAAGGTCCTTCATGGCTCGGCAGGCGTCGGTCACCTTGTGGGCGATGACAATGGCATCGGGGTGGATGCTCTGGATGTTGGTGAAGTAGACGCGCTGCACGACGCCCTCGATACGGTCAAGCACAGTGTCGAGCGAGCAGCTCATCAGGTCCAGATCCTCGCGCTCAAGCGGGGTGATAAAGGCAGTGAGCAGGGCATCCTCGAGCTCATGGTGCTTCTTGTCGGCCGCATGCTCAATCGCATGCATCTCTTCGAGCATGCCGTGGATCTGCGCGGGATCAAAGTTCTCAAAAATCTTGATGAGCAACTCTGCGGCCTGGACAGCAAGGTCGGCGCAGGCGACGTAGTTGTCAAAGTAGAACGAATCGGGTTTCTTTGCCATGAGTGGGTCCTTTCGAGGCGAAGACGGGTGGGCGAGGTATTGCGGTCCGGATGGACGTTCGGTTTGACTAGATGAACATCATGAACAGCTTGGCCATGACAAAGCTGATAAGTCCGCAGGCGGGGAAGGTGAAGAACCAGGTGAACATCATGTCCTTGACGACACCGAAGTTGATCGCCGAGAGGCGCTTGACGGCACCGACACCCATAATGGCGCAGGTCTTGATGTGCGTGGAGGACACGGGGATGCCGGTGAGCGTGGCAAGCAGCAGGTTTGCGGCGCCCGCCAGGTCGGCGGAGAAGCCCTGGTACTTTTCGAGCTTGACCATGCTCTGACCGACAGACTTGATGATGCGCTCACCGCCCACGCTGGTGCCGATGCCCATGGTGGCCGAGCACAGCAGCATGATCCAGATGGGGATGCCGGCGTCGCCGACGCTCGTCTGTCCGCTGGCAAAGGCGACACCTAAAAAGAGCACGCCGATAAACTTTTGTCCATCTTGCGCGCCGTGCATAAAGCTCATGGCCGCGGCACTTGCGATCTGAGCATATTTAAAGAAGACATTGGCACGCCGCCTGTTGGCGGCGGCGAAAAGAATCGAGACGAGCTTGCACAGGACCCAGCCCATGACAAAGCCCAGGCCGATGGAGAGCGCCAGGCCGTAGATGACCTTCATCCACTCGTGGACGTTGACGCTGCTCGCGCCGCCGAGGGCGATAGCGGCACCGGTCAGGCCGGCGATAAGGCTGTGGCTTTGCGAGGTGGGGATGCCAAAACGCGACGCTGTGGCGCCGTAGACGACGATGGAGAACAGTGCTGCGCAGAGGCACGCGAGCGCCATGGTGCTGTTTCCGCCAAAGTCGACGATATGTGAGATGGTGTTGGCGACGCTCGCGTTAAAGTGCGTCATGATGAGCACGCCGAGGAAGTTGAATGCGGCGCTCATGAGAATGGCGGCGCGGGCGGGCATGCAGCGCGTGGTGACACAGGTCGCGATGGCGTTGGGCGCGTCGGTCCATCCATTGACGAAGATGGCGCCGAGCGCGAGGATCACGGTGACGGCAAGGACTGGGTTCGACACAATTTGGCCGAGGAAGGCTGAGAACGTTACGTCCATATATGGGCTTTCTCGAAGTTTGCAGGCACGTTACAGAAACATGATAAATCGTATCACCTCCTGCGGGTTTCTTTACCGAGTTCTGACGGGAGAAGTGAATTTTTTGGCACTAACATTGAATATTTGCCCTGTTGACCGCGGGTGTTCTTTTTGCTAGCACGCCATGAGGACACGGGCGCGCGCCCCAACATCCCAAAACCACAGCCTGTTCGCTTTACAATATGCAAACATGCGTTCGATAATAGGAGGCATGGAATATCGACAGACAGATGGTAAAACTCGACGCGTGCACAAGCAGTATGTGGACGTCGTGGCCCGCATCCTCGCGGGCGGACAAGTCGTGCCGGTTACCGTCTGCTGGGTCGACGGTCGCTGTTTTACGATCGACGAGATTGTCTCATCCACCGGTTTTGGCCTAACGGTTCACGGCATTCGTACGGCAACCTATAAGGTTCGTTTTGGTGGGCATGCGACCGAACTGTATCTGGAAGAACAGGCGCGCGAGCGACCGGATGGCTCGCAGGCCCATCTGATGCGTTGGTGGGTGTGGGCATTCGACCGTACGCTCGAGAGCGGGCGCCGCAGGTAAGAGCGCGCGGCATTCGGGTACAATGGCAGGAATCTTGTCACCTACGGCGCTGTCGCGGCGCTTTTGAGAGGACGATATTATGAACGATATCCAGGGTTATCAGAACGGCCCCATTGAGACCGGCGCAAGCCGTGCCAAGGAGATGTCGCCGCGTGCGTACAACCTTGCCATGTCTGCCCTGATCTTTTTGGGCTTTTGCGCCATGGGTGCCGGTGCTTACTTTACGAGCACCATGGCGTTCGCCCGCATGATGATGAGCGGCGCCGCCTTGCCGCTGGTCTTTGGCTCGTTTATTTTGACCATCGTCGGCATGGTCATGATGTCGGCCGCCGCGGGCAAGCAGTCTGTGGGTCTGTCCCTTGTGGGCTACGTAATCTTTGCGAGTACCTTTGGCCTGACCGCGTCGTTTGGCCTTGCCAATTACGACCTGCCCACCATCAACACTGCCTTTATCGCCACGGCCGCCATCACCTTTGTCTTTGGTGCGCTGGGCGTGACCTTCCCCAAGTTCTTCCAGCGTGTGTACGGCATTGGTTTTGGCATCCTGCTTGCCACGATTCTGGTCGAGATCGTGCTGATGTTTATGGGCGTCTCGCAGTCCATCACCGACCTGATCGTGATCGTGGTGTTCGCTGGCTTTATTGGCTACGACACCTATGTGGCCACGACGGTGCCGCCCACGCTGCCCAACGCCGTGCTCATGGCATCCAACCTGTTCGTGGACATCATCAACGTGTTCCTGCGCATCCTGAACATCCTTGGTCGTCGCGACTAGTGCCAAATTGCAGCGGTGCTTGCGCACGTGTAAATCGATGCGGAAGGCGGTCCTTCGGGGCCGTCTTTTTTGTGCGTGGCGGGGTATCATGGATGGAAAAGCCGATAGCGGCAGAGACCGAGAAAGGTGACCACTTATGGCAGACGTTGACAACAGGAACCGTAACCGCAGACCCAATCGCGCAGGGCAGCCCAATCCCAAGCGCGAGGCCCGTGCCAAGGCCGCCGAGCGTCACGTGGCGACTGTGTCCGAAGCGTGCGCCAAGGATATCGAGCGCTCGCTTGCAGGCGTGCGCGAGTTCGACGGTATGCCTGCCGGCTTTGTCGCGGCGATGAAGGCCAAGGCCCAAGCGGCTGCGGCTGCCGAGGAGCAGGTCGCCGAGGAGTCTGAGGCCGCCGAGGTTGCGTCTGCCGAGGCTGAGGCCGTGGCCGAGCCTGCGCCTGCAGAGGAGGCCGCGGAGACCGAGCCTGCGCCTGCCGCTGAAAAGCCTGCTCCGGTCCTGCCCGAGGTCACCGTGCTCGACGCCTCTGCCACGCAGGCCATTCTGGATAACGGCCGAGGCTACGCGCAGTTCTGCGACATGGCTGTGCTCGCCTTTGCCTCGTTCACCAACCCGGGCGGTGGCTACATCCAGGGCTATCTGGGCCAGGAGGCCACGCTCTGTGCCGATTCGTACCTGTACAACGTGCTCGATAAGCAGCGCAAATGGTACGGCGAGAACCGTCGTCGCAACATCAACTGCGAGCTTTACCGCAACCGTGCGCTGGTGGTGCCTGCGGTGCGCTTCGACCGCAATCACGTACATGCATATGCTGACGTGATCGTTGCCGCCGCGCCCAACGCCAAGCGCGCTCGCCAGGAGTATCGCGTGGGTGACGATGCCTTGCTGGATGCCCTGCGCGATCGCATCCGCTTTGTGCTTGCCATCTGCGATGAGCTGGGTCGCGAGAAGCTCGTGCTGGGCGCTTGGGGCTGCGACAACAACGGCTTTGACGCCGAGGCCGTGGCTGAGCTCTTCCGCAAGGAGCTCGCGTCGGGCGACTTCAAGGTCAAGCAGGTGTTTTTTGCCGTGCCTTCTACGCGTTGGGACGAAGACTTTGCCAAGTTCGAGCACGTGCTGGCAAACTTCCCCGAGCGCAACGAGGAGTCCTATGCTCAGGTTGCCACTCGCGCTGCTGCTGCTCGCGCCGCCGAGCAAGCCCAGGCTGCCGCCGAGGACGATGAGGATGACGACGACTGGCGCAAATACCTGTAATCGGTATGTGCTGACAGATAGGTCGATCCGGCAGGAGAGACTGCTCCCGCCGGCTTTTTACTAGAGGAAGGGCTTACGATGAAAAACGTTCTGTGCTTTGGCGACAGCAATACCTATGGCTACGATCCGGCGGGCATGCGCGACGGCACCGCGGTGCGCTATGCGCACGATGTGCGCTGGTGCGGCGTGGCCCAGCGCGACCTGGGCGAGGGCTGGCATGTGATTGAGGAAGGTCTAAATGGTCGCACGACGGTGCGCGACGACATGTGCCATCTGGACACCAATCTCAACGGCATTCGCGCGTTGCCGATGCTGCTCGAGACTCATAAGCCGCTGGACGCGATCGTGATTATGCTGGGCACCAACGACTGCAAGACGGTCTTTAGCGTGGGGGCTGCCGATATCGCTGACGGTGCCATGGCGCTGATTCGCACCGTCCGCGCGTTTCCCTGGACCGACGCTGCGCCTTGTCCGCGCATTCTGCTGATGGCTCCTATCAAGATCAAGCCGCAGATCGCCGATGTGTATATGACCGACTTTGACGAGCACTCCGTCGAGGCCTCGGAGCATTTTGCCGAATACTATGCGTATGTTGCCGAACAGTTTGGCTGCGACTTTTTGAATGCCGCCGATTTTGCCGAGCCGGGCGATATCGATTATCTGCACATGATGCCGGAAAGCCACGAGAGCCTGGGCCACGCCGTGGCGGCCAAGCTCAAAGAGATGCTCGGAGCGTAGCGCGACCCCAAGCAGTACAAAAGTTCCCCTTGCGGTGGCTTGTTTCGTTGGTTTGTCTTGATCTGTAACAGCTGTAAGGCCGAAAACGGGCTAGATGTTACAGATTGAGATTATTTAGGTCGATATCGGTCGTTTGTCTCGATCTGTAACATCTAGGGTCGATTTCGCCGAGTTACTGTTACAGATCGAGATTTTCTTCTCAGCGGAATTTGAATGTCTCAATCTGTAACAGGTGGGCCGAAAAATGGACTCTAACTGTTACAGATCGAGATGTTTGCGGGAACCGCCACAAAGGTGCCTGTCCCCTTTGTGGCGGTTTGGGATGGGGCTTAGTATTGCCACATGTGGTTGACGGGGCCGGAGCCTTTGCCCATGTCAAAGCCAGCGGCGAGAGCGCCCGTTAGGTAGGCCTTGCCGGCGTTGACGGCATCGGCAAGATCCATGCCCTGGGCCAGCGCGCAGGCGATGGCGGACGAAAGCGTACAGCCAGTACCGTGCGTGTTGCCGGTCTCGATGCGCTTGTGGCGGAACCACGTGGTGAGCGGATCGCCCAGATGGTTGCCCTCGTCATCGAGCGGCGCGGGCTCTGCTAGCACATCGTTGGCCTCGTTGACAAAATGCCCGCCCTTAACGAGAGACGCGCAGCCAAAGCGACGGGTGAGAAGCATGGCGGCATTTTGCTGCGTGCGCTCGGAATCGACCTCATAATCGAGCAGCGCCATGGCCTCGGGAATGTTGGGCGTGATAACGGTCGCCAGCGGGAACAGGCGGCGGGTGAGTGCCTCAGCGGCATCCTCGGCAATGAGGCGAGCACCCGAGGTGGCGACCATGACGGGGTCGACGACGATATTTTGTGCGTCCCAGGCGCTCAAGCGGTCGGCGATAACCTCGATAATCTCGGCAGAGGAAACCATGCCGATCTTGACGGCGCTGGGTCGAATATCGTCAAAAACGGCATCGATCTGCGCCGCGACAATATCCGGAGAGATGTTCTGCACAGCGGTGACGCCCAGGGTGTTCTGTGCGGTGATGGCTGTGATGGCCGTCTCGGCATACAGGCGGTGCGCCGTGATGGTCTTGATGTCGGCCTGAATGCCGGCGCCACCGCTGGAATCGGATCCTGCGATGGATAGAACGGCGGGTACCTTACTGCGATCCATGTTCGCTCCCTTGTTCGGTCGGATTCAAATGGGTCTTTAAGTCTGCATTATAAAGTTGCCCGGGCCGGCTGTATTCCGAACCCGGGCGGGCGATGCAATCTTTACGCAAATGTAAGCAAATGTTCACGCGTCAACAATTGTCGAACACCTTGTTACCGATTGTGGCTTCGGTGACGCGTTAGTCCTCAATACCGAGGTCGATCGTCGTGCCCTCGAACACCTTGTTGACGGTGCGGACGGCGCACATCTTGCCGCACATGGTGCAGGTGCCCTCGGTGGCAGCGGGGGATTCCTCGTAGCGCTTCTTACCGGTGACCGGGTCGAGAGCGCACTTCCACATGGCGTCCCAGTCGAGCTTGCGGCGTGCCTGGCCCATCTTGTCGTCCATGTCGCGGGCGTGGGGCACCTTTTTGGCGATGTCGGCGGCGTGTGCGGCGATCTTGGTGGCCATGAGGCCGTCGAGCACGTCCTGGGCGTTGGGCAGGCACAGGTGCTCGGCCGGCGTCACGTAGCACAGGAAGTCGGCTCCGGAGCTGGCGGAGATGGCGCCGCCGATGGCGGCGGTGATGTGGTCGTAGCCCACGCCGATATCGGTCACCAGTGGCCCGAGCACATAGAACGGGGCGTTGTGGCACAGGCGCTTCTGCAGTTTCATATTGGCGGCGATCTCGTCGAGCGCCATGTGACCCGGACCCTCGACCATGACCTGGACGCCGGCGGCCCAAGCGCGCTTGCACAGCTTGCCCAGCTCGATCATCTCGGCGGTCTCGGTGGCGTCGTTGGAGTCGTAGAGGCAGCCCGGGCGGCAGGAGTCGCCGAGCGAAATCGTCACGTCGTATTCATGACAGATATCGAGCAGCTCGTCGTAGAACTCGTAGAAGGGGTTCTCGTTACCGGTGACTTCCATCCAGCCAAACAGCAGCGAGCCGCCGCGACTGACGATGTTCATGAGGCGGCCGGTCTCCTTAAAGGTCTTGATGACCGACTTGTTGATGCCGCAGTGGATGGTCATAAAGTCCACGCCGTCCTCGGCATGCGCGCGCACGACCTCGAGCAGATCGTCCTTGGTGAGCTTGACCAGCGGCTTTTCCATGTAGCCGATGGCGTCATACATGGGTACGGTGCCTACCATGAGCGGTGTCTCGTCGATGAGCTGCTGGCGGAACTGGCGCGTCTTGCCCGAGTTGGAGAGGTCCATGATGGCGTCGGCGCCAAAGTCCTCGGCGATCTTAACCTTCTTCCATTCCTCGGCGGCATCGGCCTTGTCGCCCGAGATGCCCAGGTTGACATTGACCTTGGTGGACAGGCCCTCACCGACACCAAAGGCGCGCATGCCCTTTTTGATGTGCACGATGTTGGCGGGAATGGCGATGCGGCCGTCGGCCACGCGCTCGCGGATGTACTCGGGGTCGCGATGCTCGCGCTCGGCGACCTCCTTCATCTGCGGTGTGATCTGCCCGGCGCGGGCGAAGTCGATTTGCGTGACGAGCGTGGGCTCGGTTTGTGTGCTCATTGGCACGGCTCCCTTCGTTGGCATTACCCATATCAGGTTTGCGGGTCAGGACGGGCGCGCCCAGTCTCAGCCTGCCGTCTTGTCCTGCAAGCTCCCCGTTTATGTGGTGGGCTCAAGTATAGCCTGAATGGGTACGATTGACGCGATGAGCATGCCCATGGGGAGGCGAACATGGAAGACAAGCATCTATATCGAGAGACGCAATGGGATGTATCGGCCGAGGAGGGCCGTGCCCATCATGGGCTGGTCGCGATTGGTTTTGCGGTGCTTGCCGTGCTGGTGATTGCCGTTTGTATCTGGACGTTTGGTGGTCGCGGCGGCACTGCCTGGGAGTTTGAGGCCGATGATAGCCTACCGATTATGACGGTGAGGAGTACTGGCGGTAATGCCAATACGCTCGCCATTCCGGGCGATTATTGGTACCCGCGCGATGAGTTTGTGCAGTTGCAGCTGAGTGGTGGGTCCATTCCAGGCGAAGAAATCGAACGCGTGACGTTTGACGCGGCGCTCAAAACGCTGACGGTGAAGCTCAAAGATCAAGGAGATGTGCCCACGACCATGGATATCGCCCTGACGGAATGGCGCCTGGAGCCCCCGTCGGGCGTCAAGGCGTCCGATGTGGAGCATGTCAAGATTACCTATCAGGACGGCTCGACAAGCGAGATTGCCAAGGCAGACGGCTTGGCGGAATAGCGGGATGTTCACCGAATATCATGAAAGCATGCCGAGGTGGAGTTCGGCGCTGGCGACAGGCATTTAGAATGCCTGCTCGTTGATGAAGACCAGGCTATCTGGGGACGAGAGCTCGGGGACATAGCGGTAGCCAAGGTTGAACTCGGTAAGACCGGCGGCGTCCTCGACCTTGTTTTCCGCCATCCAGCGGACCATCGAACCGCGTGCCTTTTTGCTGGCGGTCGATCGTTGGATAGGCTTATCGTTGCGGACGCCTTCGCCAAAAAAGCAGGTGATAACCGTTGTATCCTGTGCAGCATGGGGCAGGACAGCTTTGGCGTATTCCACGCTGGCAAGGTTGACGATAGTGGTGTCGGAACCGGCCGGCGCAATTACCTGCGCAAGTCGATTCCCCCAGAAGGCATAGAGGTCGCGAGCGCCGTCGACGGCGAGCTTCGCCCCCATTTCGAGCCGATAGGGAGACACGCCGTGGAAGGGGCGCACGCATCCGTAGAGTCCCGAGAGGATCCAGAGATGGTTTTGCAGCCAGTCGAGCTGCGCGGCATCCATCACCTCGGGTGCCATGCTCTGGTATTGAATGCCGTGATAGGACATGACGGCGGGGGAGATTCGACGCGCGATATCGGGATCTGCGAGGTCGGTATCGCTCAGGACGGGCATAAATTCGTGAAGCGTATCCAGACACGTTGTGAGCAGCCTGTCGCTCACGTTCCACAGCGCCTGCAGGCCGCCGCTGCCTTCATTTCGTTCGATATCTAGCAGTGCGTGGTGGAGGCGAGCCGTCTCGTGCGCAAAAGGTGGAATGCCCAGGACTTCAAAAGCATCTTGGGCCGCGCGCATCTGCTTGGCGGGCGAAATGATGACCTGCAGCATGGACTCTCCTCTGCCAAAAAAGTTGCGGTGGAATACGGTCTGTTTTGGCCGTTTATGGGCCAGTTTAGTCCGTATTTCACCGCAAGTTATAAGGGACTGGTTAGGCGCGCTCGAGGAAAGCCTTGTAGCCGCGGTAGGCCTCGTAGATGTCGGCCTTGTTGGCGACTTCCCACAGGGCGTGCATGGACAGGACGGCAACACCGGAGTCGATGACGTTCATGCCGTACTTGGCCATGATGTAGGCGATGGTGCCGCCGCCGCCCGCGTTGACGCGACCGAGCTCGCAGGTCTGGAAGTCCACACCGGCCTCGTCCATGATGTCGCGGATGAGGGCCACGTACTCGGCGTCGGCGTCGTTGGAGCCGCCCTTGCCGCGGCTGCCCGTGTACTTGTTGAAGCACAGGCCGCGACCCATGAAGGCGGCGTTCTTGGTCTCGAACTTGCCGGCGTAGCCCGGGTCGAAGCCGGCGGACACGTCGGAGGAGAGCATGCGGCTGCGGGCGAGTGCGCGGCGAAGGGCCAGCGGGCTATCCTCGCCGGCGAGCGTCATGATCTCGGCGACGGTGTTCTCGAAGAAGCGGCTCGTCATACCGGTGGCACCCACGGAACCGATCTCCTCCTTGTCGACGATGAGCGTGATGCTCGTGCGCTCCACGTTGGCCACATTGATCTGGGCGAGCATGGAGGGGTAGGCGCAGACGCGGTCGTCGTGGCCATAGCCCAGAATCATGGAGCGGTCGAGACCCATGTCGCGGGCAGGGCCGGCGGGCACGACCTCGATCTCGGCGGAGAGGAAGTCCTCCTCCTCGACGTCGTACTGCTCCTTGAGGATGTCCAGGAACATCTGCTTGACGGGCTCCTTGGGGGCGTCTTTGTCGTCCTCGTCAAACTTGACGGGGCGGCCGCCCACGATCACGTCGAGGATCTCGGCATCGACGGCGTCCTTGGCAGGCTTGGACATCTGCTCGCTCGAGAGGTGGATCAGCAGGTCGGAGATGGTAAAGACCGGGTCGTCCGCCTTGTCGCCGATGCTGATGTCGACGGTGGTGCCGTCCTTTTTGCAGATGACGCCCACGAGTGCGAGCGGGGAGGCTACCCAGTGGTAGCTCTTGACGCCGCCGTAGTAGTGCGTGTCGAGGTAGGCCATGTCGCCGGCCTCGAAGGCGGGATTCTGCTTAAGGTCCAGGCGCGGCGAGTCCACGTGGGCGCCCAGGATGTTAAAGCCCTGCTCGAGCGGGGCGGTGCCCAGGTTGACGAGCATAAGGTCCTTGCCGTGGTTGGCGGCGTACACCTTGTCGCCTGCCTTGAGCTCGCGGCCTTCGGCGATCACGGTCTCCAGGTCGACGTATCCCGCCTCCTCGGCCATCTTGATGCCGGCCTTGACGCACAGGCGCTCGGTCTTGTTCTCGCTCAAAAACTGCTTATAGCCGCGGCAAAGCTCCTCGAGCTCCTCGACTTGCTGTGGCGTGTACTTTTTCCATGCGCAGGGACGCTCCATGACGCAGGCTCCTTTCGGATCGATCGTGCTGGTTGATGTACCGTGAGCCATCGTATCACGCGCGGGCTCGCGGCGGCAGGGGAGCTTGATGTGCAGTGGCCGCGGGGCGGGGAGCGTGTAAACTGGAGTGAGCAAACCGTGCCCAGCCCAAAGCGAGGTATTCAATATGTCTGACAAGCGCCGCACCTTTGCCGTTATCGACGGCAACTCGCTCATGCATCGCGCCTTCCACGCCGTGCCGCCGACCATGAACGCGCCGGACGGTCGCCCCACCAACGCGATCTTTGGCTTTCTGAACATGTTTCTCAAGATGATCGACGCCTTTAACCCCGACGGTGTGGTCGTGGCGTTTGACAAGGGCAAGCCGCGCGTGCGCATGGAGATGCTGCCGCAGTATAAGGCGCAGCGTCCGCCCACGGATCCCGATCTGCACGCGCAGTTTCCGATGATCAAGGAGCTGCTCACGGCGCTCAACGTGCCGATTCTGCAGTCCGAGGGCTGGGAAGGCGACGATATCCTGGGAACCATGGCGCGCCTGGGTGAGGAGGCAGGCTGCGACATGCTGCTGGTGACCGGCGACCGCGACATGTATCAGCTTGTGACCGAGCACGTCAACGTGGTCTCGACCCGCAAGGGCCTATCCGACGTAGCGATTATGACACCTGAGAGCGTGGATGATCTGTATCACGGCATCACGCCGGCGCTCGTGCCCGATTTTTACGGTCTGAAGGGCGACACGTCCGATAACATCCCCGGTGTGCCGGGCATCGGCCCCAAAAAGGCGAGCGCGCTCATCGCGCAGTACGGCAGCTTGGACGAGGTCATCGCGCATGCTGACGAGGTCAAGGGCAAGATGGGCGAAAACCTGCGCGCACACATCGACGACGCGCTGTTGAGCCGTAAGGTGGCGACCATTCGCACCGATGCGCCCGTCGAGCTCAACTTTGACGAAACGTCCTTCCCGGCGTTTTCTGCCGACGAAGTCTCCGCGGCGCTGGGCACGCTCGGCATTACGGCCATGCAGAATCGCTTCCTGGCGCTGATCGGTGGCGAGGGTGGGGCTGCGGCCGCTGCCGGCGCGTTCGAGATGCCCGCGGTTTCGCGCGCTGCCGCCGGCGATGCCGAGGCGCTCACTGCCGCCGCTGCCGAGATCGCTCGCTCGATGGAGGCGGACGAATGGATCGCCGCCGTGGTGGACGATGACAAGGAGGAGGGCGCGCTTTTTGGCCTGACGCGCACGCTGTGGCTGGCGACGTCCAAGGGGCTGCTTGCGCTTGAGGAGGGCGAAGGCGGTACCACTGCCGCGGTCGATGGCTTCAACTTCGCCCATGGCGTGATCGCCGGCGTGCTTGCGCGCCTGTTTATGGAGGGCCGCGTGGCGAGCCCGGATATGAAAGCACTGCTGCATGAGCTTTCGCCCATCGACTCTTCCGAGCCCGAGCTCATGGATCCGCTGGCAGTCGATTCCACGCGCATCTTCGATACCGTGGTTGCCGCCTACCTGTTGGATTCCGACCGCTCCGAGTTTGACGAGGCGTATCTGGCCGATACCTATCTGCAGATGGCGCTGCCTGCGGTGCGCGGTGCGGAGGGTGCTGGCGAGGATGCTCCTGCGCCCGCCGCTCGCACGGCGGCCTTGACGCTGGCACTGGTCGCACCACTGCGCGACCGCATGGCACGCGAGAACGCCGCCAACGTGTTCGATGGCATCGAGATGCCGCTCGTTCCGGTACTTGCCAAGATGGAGCGCGCGGGCATGCTCGTGGACCCCGACCGCCTGCACAGTCTGTCCGAGGGCTTGGCGACCCAGATTACCGAGGTCGAGCGCAGCATTCGCGACCTGGCGGGTGATGAGACGTTTAACATCGGTAGCCCTATGCAGCTCTCGCACGTGCTGTTTGACGTTATGGGGCTTCCGACCAAGGGCCTCAAAAAGACTAAGCGCGGCTACTATTCGACTAACGCCAAGGTGCTGAGCGACCTTGCCCGCGACCACGAAATCGTGCGTCTGATCTTGGATTGGCGTGAGAAGTCCAAGATCAAGTCCACCTATCTGGACACGCTGGGCCCGCTGCGCCGCGGTGACGGTCGCGTGCACACCACGTACAACCAGACCATCACGGCAACGGGTCGCCTGTCCTCGAGCGAACCGAACCTGCAGAACATCCCGACGCGCTCGGAGCTGGGCCGTACCGTCAAGACGGCGTTTTCGGCAGGCGAGGGAAGCGTCTTTTTGGCGGTGGACTACTCGCAGATCGAGTTGCGTCTGCTGGCACATCTCTCGGGTGATGAGCACCTGGTGCGCGCCTTTAACGAGGGCGAGGACTTCCATGCCGAGACGGCCGCGCGCGTGTTTGGCGTGCCGGTGTCCGAAGTAACGCCCGACCTGCGCAGCCGCGCCAAGGCCGTGAACTTTGGCATCGTGTATGGTCAGCAGGCCTACGGCCTGTCACAGTCGCTGCACATCTCGATGGCCGAGGCGCGCGACATGATCGACCGCTACTACGAGGCCTATCCGGGCGTGCGCACGTTCCTCGACAACGTGGTGGCGCGAGCCAAGCAGACGGGCTATGCCGAGACCATGTACGGCCGCCGTCGTCACATTCCGGAGCTCAAGGCCAAAAACCCGCAACTCCGCGGCTTTGGTGAGCGCACGGCCATGAACCACCCCATGCAGGGCACCGCGGCCGACATCATCAAGATCGCCATGGCCCGCGTAAGCCGCCGTCTGGAAGAAGAGGGCTTTGCCGCCCACATGATCTTGCAGGTGCACGACGAACTGGACTTTGAGTGCCCCATCGACGAGGTCGAGCGCCTGACCGCCATGGTCCAAGACGTCATGGAACACGTCGTAGACCTACGCGTACCCCTAATCGCCGAAGCCTCGACTGGAGTGACTTGGGCAGACGCCAAGTAAGGGCACGCCCGCAATTCCAAAGTGATCAAAACCAGAAGGACGCCCCTCATCAACAAGGAGCGTCCTTCATTCCAAACTATCAGCCAAGTATCTAGACGCCAAGACGCCATCTAGGCGGCAAGCAAGTAAACCTAGGGCCTGGCCGGGCGGCACGGGTTAACTTTTCGTAGATTCCGCACGCAAAGAAAGCCACTTAATGTGGCTTTCGTCTTGCGCAGGACCTGACCGAGCGAAAAATTAACCCGTGCCGCCCGGCCAGGCCCGATGGGACGGCTACCGAGCCGCCAAGATGGCGTCGATGAGCGTCAGTACGCCCCCGTCGTTGTTGCTCGGAATGCGCCACTTAGCGTGCGCGTTCATGTGCTCCTCGGCATTGTCCACGATAAAGCTATGTCCGACGCGCTCCAGCATGGGAATGTCGTTGTAGGTGTCGCCCACGGCGGCGGCATCGGCAATATCGATCCCGAGCTGCTCGCACAGGTGCGCGACGCCAGCGCCCTTGTCGACGCCCAAGTTCATGAAGTCGATCCACTCGCGCCCGGCGTTGGTGACGTAGAGCTTGTCCGAAAACTCGGGGCTATAGGTCTCGCGGAATGCGGGCTCGGCATCGTAGGCAGGGAAGAAGATCGAGATCTTGTTGGACTCGATATCAATGCCCTCAAAGCTGTCGACGTAGTTGATTGTGTTGTAGTAGACGCTGATCTCGTCGTGGTATTGATGGTCGCGGGCAAGCACGTAGAACTCGTCGAAGCAGCACAGGACGGGGACGGCGCGAGGATCCTCCGAGGCGCGGTTCAAGACCTGCTGGTACAGCTCCACGTCGATAACGCTCTTATAGATATAGCTGCCACGATAGATCACGCATGCGCCGTTGTCGGGACAAAAGGCGAGGCGGTTCTTGATGCCCTCGAACATCTCCTCGAGTTTTGGGGCGGGGCGTCCGCTGGCGGGGCAGAACACGATGCCAGCCTCGGCGAGCTTGTCTAGGCGCTCGTCGAGGCCCTGAGGCAGAACGCGCTCGTCGGTCAGCAGCGTCTTGTCCATGTCGACGGCAATGAGCTTAATGTTTCCGATATTGGCGTCCGATTCGTAAGTTTGCATAAAAGCGAGCCTTTCGTTTCGAGATTGTTTCAGACGTTATAACCATTAACTCGTAGTCGGGCGTATTTTCGCAGGATTGGCGCGCGTTTGCATCACCATTCACAAAGTAATGAAAAAACTTTTCAGAAATTTGAAGTTGTCGCTTGTGCCGCGAGCACTTTAGCGTAATATAGCGACCATCGAAAACGGAGACGGAAAAACAACCGCTTACCGAGGAAAAGGTACCGTTTACGATATTAGAATTGCGCCCGGCGATAGGTGAAAGGAGAGGCAGATGCAGTTCGTAAAGATCATCACTACTGCAGATAATGCCATCCGACGCCAGCGCGCAATTTCCCGACGACGATAACAATCGTCTCTGTCCGCATGGGGCGAATTGCCTCAACAGAGTCATTTTGAGGTCGTTGGGTTTTAGCACGACATTGCTGCATGTTTCTAGGGCATGTATGTGCTGATTATTGCTATTTAACCTGATATTGTACGGTATTCGACCTTGAAATGACTTGCAACTGACCGATGTTCTAACTAGCTACCAAGGGCGAAAGGAAACAGCCATGAGCAAGGAAAAAGTCGTTCTCGCATATTCCGGTGGTCTTGATACATCCGTATGTGTCAAGTGGCTCCAGGACGAGAAGAATCTCGATGTCGTTTGCGTCTGCGGTAACGTGGGCCAGGAGGAGACCGGTCTGGATGCCAAGAAGCAGAAGGCGCTCGACCTGGGCGTTCTTGATTGCCAGGTGCTCGACCTGCGTGACGAGTTCTCCGATGAGTTCCTGACTAAGGCCATCGCCGCAAACTCCATGTACGAGAACAAGTACCCGCTGCTCTCCGCTCTGTCTCGCCCGCTGCTCGCCAAGAAGCTTGTCGAGGTCGCTCACGAGTTTGGCGCGACCTACGTCGCCCACGGCTGCACCGGCAAGGGTAACGACCAGGTCCGCTTCGAGGCTGCCGTCAAGGCCCTCGACCCCGAGCTTAAGGTTATCGCCCCGGTTCGTGAGTGGGATCTGAAGTGCCGTCCCGACGAGGTCGCCTATGCTCATGCCCACAACGTGCCGGTTCCCGAGGGTGCCAACGACAACCCCTATTCCATCGACGACAACCTGTGGGGTCGTGCCATTGAGTGTGGCCACCTGGAGGATCCCTGGAACGAGCCGCTCGACGACGCCTGGGTTATGACCAAGAATCCGGAGGACACGCCGGACACCCCGACGTATACCGAGATTGAGTTTGAGGCCGGCAAGCCCGTCGCCGTCGACGGCAAGAAGATGAAACTCTCCGAGATCGTTATCGCCCTCAACAAGATTTCGGGCGACAACGGCTTTGGCCGTCTCGACCTGGTTGAGGATCGTCTGGTGGGCCTCAAGAGTCGCGAGTGCTATGAGGTTCCCGGCGCCCTGACGCTCATCACCGCCCACAAGGCGCTCGAGGACATTTGCGTCGAGGGCGACCTGCTCAAGACTAAGATTAAGCTCGAGCAGGATTGGGCCACCGCCGTGTACAACGGCCAGTGGTACAGCCCGCTCAAAAACGCGCTCGACGCCTTTATGGCCGACACCCAGAAGTTCGTGACCGGCACCGTCCGTCTGAAGTTCTTTAAGGGCAACTGCCATGTCGTCGGCCGCAAGAGCCCCTTCAGCCTCTACGACTACGGCCTGGCCACCTACGACCGCGACACCACGTTTGACGAGAAGGCCAGCGCCGGCTTTATCGAGATCGATACGCTGTCGCTCAAGACATGGGCTAAGGTCCAGGGTCCCAGCTCTGCTGCCGCCCAGGCTTAGGTCTTCCTTTCCTTGGTATCCGCGCGGCCCATCCGCGTGATACATAACGGGCGCATGGGGTCCCTACCTTTCGTTATGCTTGCTGACACTTCTTAACATTGGTGGCCCCTACGTTCCGCCCGCATATATGTTGCCGCGTCTGCGGCTGAGTCCGAGCCCCGCCGGGGTTGTCCGGCGGGGCTCCTTCTATCAATTTGGCGGCTCTGCGCCTATATATATGAGGAGTATCCATTATGTTCAATGCTATCGCGCATGCTTTACTTTCCCTCGCGCCTGAATTTGATGCTGCAAAGGTCGAGGACGTCCCTATGAGTCTGAAGGCCTGGATCGATGGTTCGCGGGGCAACATCCGGAGGGAGACGTTGGGCGCCAAGTGCATGGTGCGTCACTTCTTTGCAAATTAGCTACATGGCCCCGCTTACGGCAGGGAGTGTGTAAAACTAGCGGTTGAAAAATCGCTTTAGCGACAGGGCGCATAGCTTTGGGCGCTTGTTTTGGTATTTGATGAAAGGGGACGGTTCCATGGCTCTTTGGGGCGGTCGTTTTGAGGCAGGTGTGGCCGAGGTCACGCAGGAGTTTGGCGCGTCGTTGCCGGTTGACAAGCATCTCTATAAGCAGGATATTGCCGGCTCTAAGGCACATGCCAAGATGCTGGCGGCCCAGGGCATTATCAGCGCCGAGGACGAGCAGGCGATTGCCGAGGGCCTGACCGGAATCGAACAGGATATCGATGCCGGCGACTTCACCTTCGATATCAACGACGAAGACATTCATATGTCCATCGAGAGCGAGCTGACGCGCCGCATCGGCGAGGCCGGCAAGCGCCTGCATACCGGGCGTTCGCGCAACGACCAGGTTGCGACCGATACGCGCCTGGGCGTCAAGGCGCTGGCCAAGGAGCTCATGGAGGCCAATCTTGAACTGCGCCATGTGCTGGTGGATGCGGCCAAGAAGTACGACAAGGTGATTCTGCCGGGCTATACGCACATGCAGCACGCTCAGCCCGTGCTGCTGTCGCATCATCTGCTGGCGTATTCCTGGATGTTCGCGCGCGACTTTACACGCCTGAAGGCCGCCTTTGATGCCGCCGACAACTGCCCGTTGGGTGCTGCCGCTCTTGCCGGTACGAGCTATCCGCTCGATCGTCAGATGACGGCTGCCGAACTTGGCTTTGCGGGTGTGATTCCCAACTCGCTCGATGCGGTTTCCGACCGTGATTTCCTGCTCGATCTGCATTACGCCGGCTCCGTCATGGCCATGCACCTGTCGCGTCTTTCCGAGGAGATCGTGCTGTGGTCGAGCTCCGAATTTGGCTTTATCACGCTTTCCGACTCCTACTCTACTGGCTCGTCCATCATGCCGCAGAAGAAGAATCCCGACTTTGCCGAGCTTATCCGCGGCAAGAGCGGCCGAGTCTATGGCAACCTGGTGCAGCTGCTCGTGACCATGAAGGGCCTGCCGCTTGCTTATAACAAGGACTTGCAGGAGGACAAGGAGGGCGCCCTCGATACCGCCCATACACTCATGCAGTGCCTGTCCGTTATGGCCGGTATGATTTCGACCTGGACCGTCAACGAGGATGCCATGGCGCGCGAGTGCGGTGTGGGGCACCTTGCCGCCACCGATGTTGCCGATTACCTGGCCAAACGTGGCCTGCCGTTCCGCGAGGCACATGCCGTGGTGGGCCATTTGGTCCTGATGTGTGAGAAGCGCGGCTGCAACCTTGAGGACCTGCCGTTTGAGGTGTTCCAGGAGGCGAGCCCGCTCTTTGAGCACGACATTACCGAGGCGCTCGACATCCCGTCGATTGTCGCCGCGCGCACGACCGAGGGCGGCACCGCCCCTGCCGCCGTTGCCGTGCAGCTGCAGCGTGCCGAGGCACAGCTTGAGGCCGACAAAGGCGTATTTGGATTGCTGACCAAGGTCGTCGAAATGGGCCACGGGGTAAAGTAGGGGTTTGGCTGAAGCTGTTTTGGCCATTATTTATTGATAAATCGTTGTTGCTTTTACGGGCGTCTGCTGGTGCGGGCGCCCGTATTTTGTTGCTATGGGGGAGGGGCTTGTCGAGAACTTCTGTAGGACCTTTGGGCAGGTTGTGAAGGGGGTGCGTTCACGGGCGGCAACTGACCGTCCGCTTGGTTCGGTGCGGTTGATGCGCGGTCGGATGGTACTCTAATCGGGCCTCGAAACAGAAGTGACACATATGGAGCGCTTTAATAAATTGTAGCGTTTCAATAAACAGCTTTTTGTTTAACTGCAGCTAAAACTCTGTTACGATGCAGTCCAGGCGGGTGCCGGAATGGGACTTGGGCACGCGCGAACCTACTTGAAAGGCTACCTTATGGCTATCGAGAAGACCTTCATCATGATTAAGCCCGATGCTGTGCGCGACCGCAAGATCGGCGAGATCGTTGCTCGCATCGAGCGCAGCGGCCTTGTCATCGAGCGCATGGAGATGACCACGCTCGAGCGCGCTACCGTCGAGGAGCACTACGCCCATCTGGCCGACAAGCCCTTCTTTGGCGGTCTCTGTGACTTTATGACGAGCGGTCCGGTTGTCAAGATGGTCGTTTCCGGTCTCTCCGCTGTTTCCAAGATGCGCACCCTTATGGGCGCTACCAACCCGCTTGATGCTGCCCCCGGCACCATTCGCGGCGACTTCGCTGTTGATGTCAACGCTAACGTGATCCACGGCTCCGACTGCTTGGAGAACGCCGAGATCGAGATCAAGCGCTTCTTTGGCTAAACCAGCTTTGACTCCTTAAAGCTGTTAGCGTGTGGCTTGGGCGCCGCGGAACTCCATCCGCGGCGCCCTTTTATTCCAAAATCTATGAAGGGGCCCGCTCGGACGCGTGTTCCGAGCGGGCCCCTGCTGTTAGCTTGTGGCGCTGAGTAGATTAGGCCTCGTCGACAACCTTGAGGCCGCGCGTGTGGTCGATCTCGTTGAGAAGGTTAACGCGACGCTCGTGGCGGCCGCCCTCAAACTCGGCGTCGAGCCACTCGTCGACGATCATCTTGGCGAGCTCGGAGCCCACGACACGGGCACCAAATGCGAGCACGTTGGTATTGTTGTGCATGCGGGAGAGCTTGGCGCTGAAGGGCTCGGAGCACACGACGGCGCGTACGCCCTCGACCTTGTTGGCGGCCAGGCTAATCCCGACGCCGGTGCCGCAGATCAGGATGCCCAGGTCGACGTCGCCGTTGGCAACGGCCTTACCCACCTTGTAGCCGGCGATGGGGTAGTCAAAGCTCTCGGAGGTGTCGGTGCCAAAGTTCACGACTTCGCAGCCGCGCTCCTTCAGGTGCTCGGAGATGATGTTCTTGAGCTCGACGGCGGCGTGGTCGTTGCCGATACCGATCTTCATGGATGGTTCCTCTCTGGTCTGTGCGGCGAGATTGCTAAAGGTTTTACCGCGTTCGACTGCATGATAGCGCGACTTTTGTGTAAACGCTCGGGCGTTTTTTGGTCAAATGCTTTAGTTTGCAGCAAGACTAGCTTTTCATGAATGAATGCCGCCAGATTGCGCTTGAACGCCGTCCGCCGGAACTATGGTTGCGGTTTTCGATGCATTGTTATCAAATAAAAGAGCTAACTATTTTTGAGAGCCCAGCCCGTTATACAAGTAGGAGATACCTATGCCTACCGATTCCCTTCGTGATGCCGCGTTTTGCGATGTTTTGAACCGCGAGCTTGTCTGTGCACTCGGCTGCACCGAGCCCATTGCCGTTGCCTATGCAGCGGCGCTGGCGAGCCAGACGCTCGGTTGCGAACCCGACCATATGGACGTTGCCTGCTCGGGCAACATCATCAAGAACGTTAAGAGTGTGACCGTGCCCAACTCGGGCGGTATGCATGGTATTGAGGCCGCGGCCGTGCTGGGTGCCGTGGGCGGCGACGCCAAGAGCGCGCTCGAGGTGCTCGAGAGCGTTGACGATAAAGACCGTGCTCGCGTGGCCGAGCTCCTCGCCGACGCCGGCTACTGCGATGTGTCGCTTGTCGAGGGCGTGCCCAACCTCTACATCAAGGTGACTGCGACGGCCGGGGGCCATACCGCGGTCGTCGAGATTACCGACCACCACACCAATGTCACGTGCCATACGCTCGACGGTATTCCGGTATGCGGCAAGTCAGCGGGGGAGTGTGCTGCCTGCGCCGAGCGCGTCGTGGCCGAGCGGGCGGCAGATAGCGCCGACACGCCCATGTCGATTGAGTCCATTATCGACTTTATCGAGGACGGCGATGTTGAGGGCGCCCGCGCTGCCGTTGAGCGTCAGATCGAGCTTAACGGTGCAATCAGCGCCGAGGGTCTTGCGCACGCATGGGGTGCCGAGGTGGGCCGTACGCTGCTGGGCGCTCGTGCCGATGACGTCGCCTGTCGTGCCCGTGCCCGTGCAGCCGCCGGGTCCGACGCCCGCATGAACGGCTGCGCGCTGCCGGTCGCCATTGTGTGCGGCTCGGGCAACCAGGGCATTACCTGTGCATTGCCCGTTATGGAGTATGCCGAGTACCTGCGCTGCGACCACGATCGCCTGGTGCGCGCCGTGATGCTGTCCGATCTTGTCGCTGTGCATATCAAGAGCTATATCGGTGCACTCTCGGCGTTTTGCGGTGCTATTTGCGCCGCATGCGGTGCCGGCGCCGCGATTACCTGGCTGTGTGGTGGCACGCGCGAGCAGATTGGCGCGACGGTTTCGAATACGCTCGGTAACGTGGGCGGCATCGTGTGCGATGGCGCCAAGGCGAGCTGTGCCGCCAAGATTTCCGCTGCCGTTGATGCGGCGATTCTGGGCCATGATATGGCCATGCAGGGCCGCGGCTTCCGTGCCGGTGAGGGCCTGATCCAAGATACCGTTGAGCAGACGATCGCCAGCATGGGCTACGTAGGCCGCGTGGGCATGAAGGACACCGACGTCGAGATCCTCAACATCATGATCGGCAAAACCCAGGTTTGTTAGTTACGCGGTTTTACCAAACCGCGTACCAGTCGACGCTGCAAACGCCCCCAAGCGGCAATCTGCCTTTCAATCGTCGGGCATGGCCAGAAGGCCTATGCCCTCCTCTTTCAAGGCACATTGCTCGCTTGGGGGCGTTTTCGCTGACTTATGCTCAACCTACGACGCTATTTTGTTTGGAGCGAGGAGTCCTATGACAGTTCGTCGGCTACTTGATGTTCGTAGAAGGCCTCGATTACGGCGTTGAAGTCGCGGGCGAAGTCTTCCATGGTTCCGCTCCAGGTGGCTCGGCTGGGTTTTCCCTGGCCAACATAGGCGGTTTGAATGCCGCAGGCGGGGCTGGGGAAGTCGCGCTTGGGATCGTTGCCCACCATAAGGACCTCGTTTGGCTCGAGCCCCATCACCTGAAGCTGCTCGAGATAGTAGGCGGCATCGGGCTTGCAGCGGGTGGCGTTTCCCATGTGCGTGACGAGCTCAAAGGGGGCGTCGGCCAGGTCGCCCCAGCCCATGCGGCACTCGATGGCCCCCTGCGGAAAGCTGGGGTTGGTAAAGAGCGCGCAGCGCAGCCCTGCGTCCTGTACGGCCTGGAGCGCGGCGTGCGCGCCCGGCATGGCGTGAGCGTTAATGACATCGTCGTTCTTGTATGGAAGAACTTCGCGGTCGTAGTAGGTAAACGCCTCGTAGATGAGGGGATCGGAGAGGCAGATGCCGCATCGGCGCTCAACCTCGGTGCGGTAAAACTCAAGATTGGTGCGGTTATCCGTGCCGCTTCGGCGATTGGCGTTGAGGTCGACCAGGATGGTGCCGAGGCGCGCCATCGTGCCACCGCGGCTGCGGCGACCGATATCCGCGAGCATCGACGAGACATCCTTAAAATAGCGAAGGATGAACGCGTTGAGGTTGATGCTAAGAAGCGTCTCGTCCATATCGAAAACGACTGCTTTGAGCACGCGGGCACCTTTCTCGATAAATCGTTCCAGAATCGTTGCTCCGGATACTTTACCCCAAAGCCGTATGCCTAACTGCCTATCGTCAACTTATGGGGACGGTCGTCCACAAGATTGCGAAAAAGTCTCCATACGAGTAAAAAATCGCAGTTCACGCTTGAAATCGAAATGATTTCCCCGTAACCTATACGAACGTGATTGCATAAGCGTCACATTAGTATCTGTCGGCTCCCGAGTGTTCCTAAACGTTGTGTGCTTGTCGCACCCTTCTGTAGGTCCTAGCAATCGGGGCCCCGTAGTTCGAAAGGGGTCCACCTTTGAGTGAGATTCAGAACTCGTCCATTTTCTCTCTTGACGATGTCAATGAGGAGGAGATGAACAACCTCATCGACGGTACGATTACCGACTTTGATGAGGGCGATCTCGTTAACGGCACTGTCGTTAAGATCGAGCATGACGAGGTGCTCGTTGACATCGGATTCAAGTCCGAGGGCGTTATCCCGGTCCGCGAGCTGTCCATCCGCAAGGACGCTAACCCTGCAGACATCGTTGCACTCGGTGATCCCATCGAGGCTCTGGTTCTCCAGAAGGAGGACAAGGACGGTCGTCTGGTCCTGTCCAAGAAGCGTGCCGAGTACGAGCGTGCTTGGAACCGCATCGAGGAGAAGTTCAACTCCGGCGAGAACGTCGAGGGCGAGGTTATCGAGGTTGTCAAGGGCGGCCTGATCCTCGACATCGGCCTGCGTGGCTTCCTGCCCGCTTCCCTCGTCGACCTCCGTCGCGTCAAGGACCTCACCTCCTACATGGGCACTCGCATCGAGGCCCGCGTCATCGAGATGGACCGCAACCGCAACAACGTCGTCCTCTCCCGTCGCGTCGTGCTCGAGGAGTCCCGTAAGGCCGAGCGCTCCGAGATCCTGTCCAAGCTCAAGTCTGGCATGCGTCTCCAGGGCACCGTTTCCTCCATCGTCGACTTCGGCGCCTTTGTCGACCTCGGCGGTATCGACGGCCTCATCCACATCTCCGAGCTCTCCTGGAACCACGTCAACCATCCTTCCGAGGTTGTCAAGGTCGGCCAGGAGGTCGAGGTCGAGGTTCTCGACGTCGATCTCAACCGCGAGCGCATCTCCCTGGGTCTCAAGCAGACCACCGAGGATCCGTGGCGCGCACTGGTCAAGAAGTACCCCGTCGGCGCTATCGTCGAGGGCACTGTGACCAAGCTTGTCCCGTTCGGCGCTTTCGTCGACCTGGGCGAGGGCATCGAGGGCCTGGTGCACATCTCCGAGATGGCCAACAAGCACGTCGATCAGCCTTCTCAGGTCACCCACGTGGGCGACAAGGTTCAGGTCAAGGTCATGGAGATCGACCTCGACCGTCGTCGTATCTCCCTGTCCATGAAGTCCGCTGCTGAGACTCTGGGCGTCGAGATCGAGGTCACCCCGCTGCCTTCCGAGAAGAAGGACGAGGAGACCGACGCCGAGTAAATCGGTTTGACGATCACTTGTTTTAAGGGATCCGTCCGCAATGGACGGGTCCCTTTTTGCATTTGACGCCGAGATGCGCGATGCTGCCCGGGCGCAATGCTGCCCGGGCTGTCCACAGACTATTGGATTGTCGGTGCATGAAAAATGCCGACATCCCGCCTCGGGGAGGAGGCGGGAACGCACCGAGTAGACGGAGGGGTGCGGAGCGCGGTCGCGTCTCGACTGACGACGTTGCCCATCGACGACCCTATTGTACTGTATAGCGTGGTTCTTGGTTTATCGTGTCGAACGCTTGTGTTGTGCCATTGCTTGCGGCAACGGTGTGCTACACTCTTGCACTGCTGAGTGGGCCAGACGGTCGCGCGATGTGCTGCTTGCAGCACGCGTGAGGAAAGTCCGGGCTCCAGAGGGCGGGATGCCGGCTAACGGCCGGGCGGAGTGATCCGACGGAAAGCGCCGCAGAAAAGAAGACTCCCACCTGCGCCGCAAGGCGTAAAGGGAAAAGCTGAAACGGTGGTGTAAGAGACCACCAGCGTCGTGGCAACACGGCGGCTTGGCAAGCCCCATCCGGAGCAAGCGCGAATAGGAACGCTATGGGCCGGCCCGGTCCGCGTTCGGGTAGCGTGCGTGGAGCTGCACGGTAACGTGCAGACAAGATAAATGACCGTTCACGACAGAACCCGGCTTATAGGCCCACTTGGCAACTATGTTGACGCTGCGAACCCGTCAGCGCGGCAATCTGCCTTTCAAGCCTTCGGGCATGACCATAAGGTCAATGCCCTTGTCTTTCAAGGCACCTTGCTCGCGCTGACGGGTTCTCCCTGTTGGTGACGGTATCATTGGCGTTTCCGTTCTTGTTGGCGAGGGCAATGGTGCTGTCTTTGCCGTATTATTGAGGCTGTTTGTTGCCGCGCTTTATTCTGTTGAGGGGCTTTGTTGGACAGCTATTTTACTCTGCAATCGAATATTGAGGCTTCGGGCGAGTTTGTGGACCGCAAGAGCCGTTTTATTGCCCAACTGGTCCATATTGAGTCCGAGGATGAGGCGAATGCCTTTATCGAGATGGTTCGCAAGCGTCATTACGACGCTCGGCATAATGTGCCCGCGTGGATTTTGGTCGATGGACGCGAGCGCCAGAGCGATGACGGTGAGCCGAGCCGCACGAGCGGTATGCCGACGCTCGAGGTGTTGCGCGGTGCGGGACTCAAAAATGTTTGCTGCGTAGTGACGCGCTATTTTGGTGGCACGTTGTTGGGGCCTGGTGGCTTGGTACGCGCCTATACCGCGGCGACGCAGGCGGCGGTGGCCGCTGCTCAGGAGGCCGGGCAGATCGTCGAGATGACGAGCGTCGTGCCTGTTGACGTGCATGTGGCCTATCCGCAGTATGAGCAGGTGCTTCGCTTGGCGCAGGATTCGGGTGCCAAGGTTTCGGATACCGATTACGCGGATGCCGTGACACTTCATTTGGTGTTTAAGGCGGGGGAGCAGGAGCCGTTTTGCGCCAAGATGCGCGAGCTTATGGCGGGGCGCGAGGAGATTGAGGTCGGCGCTCCTGAATTTGCCGAGTTCTAACGGCGACGGCCGGCGTGCTTTTGGACGAATCCCAAGTGCGCCGGCCGTCGTTTTTCTGTTGCCGCCGTTTACTCGGCGAGCTGCTTTAGCACATCGCAGGCGATCTCGACGGCATCGTCGATGCAGCCGGGGCAGCTGCGGAGCGGACCCTTGTCCGATCCGATGCCCTTGAGCGTGCCGCAGACGGTCGTCGTGTTCTTCTCGACAAAACGCTTGGCGATTTCGCGCGACAGCTTGTAGGTCTGGCCTTTGGTCTTGGGGTTTTCCATGCCGTCGCTCATTACAAAGCCCATGATGGCCACAGCGCCCGAGATGGCGCCGCAAGTCTCGGTCATGCCACCCATGCCGGCGCCAAAGCCCTCGGTGAGGGTAAAGGCGATCTGGGGGTCGAGCCCGACGGCAGGCGCGAGCGTGCAGGCGACGGCCTGGGCGCAGTTAAAGCCACGGGCGTGGTATTCGGCAGCTTGAGCCTGGCAGGCGGTGATGTCGAGCTGGGCCGTATCGATTTGCTTCATCGTTGTCTCCTTGGTCACGGTGTACCCGCCTATGGTACCCGTGCCGGTGCATGTAACCATCGAGAGCTTCATGTATGCCTCATTTTTATCTATCGAGCAAATGTCCAAGGCTTGAGATAAATGCCCCGGATCAATTTGTCTCATAACCCACCTTGGGGATGGGTTGAGAGGGGTGCGGGGTAGCGGTATCGTGAACCGAATAAAACTAAAACCCAGGCAAGGGAGCTAGATATGAGCGAGCAGACCATCGGTACTACATGTGTTCAGGGCGGCTATCACCCGGGAGATGCCGAGCCGCGCCAGGTGCCCATCTACCAGTCCACCACGTGGAAGTACGACACGTCCGAGCACATGGGCAAGCTGTTTGACCTGGAGGAGTCGGGCTATTTCTACAGCCGTCTGCAGAACCCCACGTGCGATCTGGTTGCCGCCAAGATCTGCGAGATGGAGGGAGGCACTGCCGCGATGCTCACGAGCTCGGGCATGGCTGCGAACTTCCTCGCGATCTTTAACGTGGCCGGTGCCGGCGATCACGTGGTCGCGAGCTCTGCCATCTATGGCGGCACGTACAACTTGCTCGCCCACACCATGGGCCGTATGGGACTGACCTGCACGTTCGTTGCCCCCGACTGCACCGATGAAGAGCTCGAGGCAGCCTTTGAGCCCAATACCAAGCTCGTCTTTGGCGAGACGATCGCCAATCCCGCCCTTGCCGTGCTCGATATTGAGCGCTTTGCCAAGGCTGCGCATGACCACGGCGTGCCGCTGATGGTCGATAACACCTTCCCGACGCCCGTGATGTGCCGTCCCTTTGAATGGGGCGCCGACATCGTTACGCACTCCACTACCAAGTACATGGATGGACATGCTGCCTATCTGGGCGGCGTGATCGTTGACCATGGCCAGTTTGACTGGATGGCCCATGCGGACAAGTTCCCGGGTCTCACCACGCCCGACGAGAGTTACCACGGCGTGACCTATGCCGAGAAGTTCGGTCGCGAGGGTGCCTTCATTACCAAGGCCACCGCGCAGCTCATGCGCGACCTTGGACCCATGCAGAACCCGCAGGCGGCGTTCTTCCTGAACAGCTCGCTCGAGAGCCTCCATG
Organism: Collinsella sp. wc0583; assembly: GCF_046116915.1. Classification (NCBI taxonomy): domain Bacteria; kingdom Bacillati; phylum Actinomycetota; class Coriobacteriia; order Coriobacteriales; family Coriobacteriaceae; genus Collinsella; species Collinsella sp. wc0583. The sequence continues at coordinate 111,738 of NZ_JBJXBN010000001.1, forward strand.
TGCGCATGCCGCGTCATTGTGAGAACGGCCTGGCCGTTGCCAAGTTCCTGCAGAGCCATCCCAAGGTGCGCTTCGTGAGCTATCCGGGCCTGGAGGGCGATAAGTACTATGACCTGGCTCAGAAGTACATGCCCAACGGTACCTGCGGCGTTGTGAGCTTTGGCTTTAACGGTGGTCGCGCGGCGGCCGAGACCTTTATGAAGAGCCTCAAGCTCGCCCAGATTGCCACGCACGTGGCCGACGCCCGCACTTGCTGCCTGCATCCCGCTAATGCCACGCATCGTCAGATGAACGATGAGGAGCTCATCGCCTGTGGCATCTCCGCCGACATGGTGCGCCTGTCGTGCGGCCTCGAGGATACGGCCGATCTGATTGCCGACCTTGAGCAGGCGCTCGAGCAGTGCTAGGCTAGCGTTCGCACAAGGTGCCGATGCTGGCAGAAAGCTTCGGTGACCTTTCGTTCCGATTCCGTAGGCGGGGCCCCAATCGCGGCTGTTTGCAGGCGATTGGGGCCCCGTTTTTTTGCGTTGGGCCACTCGAAAGGATGGATATGGAGAAAACTGCAGAGCAGCTGCGCCGCGAGCACATTGCTCTAGAGGGCGACACCCATGGCAAGAACAAATGGGCGATTCTGTTTACCGTGCTCATCATGACGTTTATGGTGTGTCTGGATTCGACCGTCGTGACCGTGGCGCTGCCCGTGATGCAAAAGGAGCTGGGCGTGGGCCTCGACCGCATCCAGCTGGTGAGTTCGGTGTATCTTCTTGCGACATGCGTGGCTATGTTGCCGTTTGGCCGTCTGGGTGATGTGCGCGGCAAGGTGAATGTGTTCCAGCTGGGCGTCATCGTCTTTTCGGTCGGTTCGCTGCTGTGCGGCCTTTCGGCCTCGCTCGAGGTTCTTATCCTGGCACGCATTGTTCAGGGCATCGGTTGCGCAGCGGCCATGGCTAACAACATGGGTATCATCACCGAATCGTTTCCGGCGCGCGAACGAGGTCGTGCCATGGGTATTCTCGCGACCTTTGTGGCCCTCGGCATGATGTGTGGCCCCGTGCTCGGCGGCATGCTGGTGGCAAGCTTTCCCTGGGAGAGCATCTTCCTCATCAACCTGCCTATCGGCGTCATCTCGTTTATCGTGGGGCTCTATACGTTGCCGCATGTTAAGCCAGAGGCCGGCGAGCGCCCCATGCCCCTTGCCGAGGCCGCTCGTCGCTGCTTTGCAAATTCGGCCTTCACCATCAACCTTGTCTGCATGCTCATCGTGTTCGTTGGCATTGGCGCATCCGAGTTTATTCTGCCGTTCTATTTTCAGGACGCCCACGGCTTTGGTTCTGACATCTCTGGACTACTCTTTTTGGCGCTGCCGATGGTGAATGCCTTTATCGGCCCGCTTTCGGGTACGGTTTCGGACCGTGTTGGCTGCGAGGGCCCCACGGCAGTCGGCCTGGGCGTGTACGTATGCGGCCTTTTTGCGGTAAGCACACTCGACGAGCGCTCTTCCATCCCTGTGATCGTGTGCTGTGTCGCGTTTATGTCGTGCGGTACGTCGATTTTCCAGAGCCCCAACAACTCGCTGTATATGGGCTCGGCTCCGCGCGAAGCGCTCGGCTTTGCGGGCAGCCTGGGTAGCCTGGCGCGCTACGCGGGTATGGCAGTTGGCATTACGGCGGCATCACATATCCTATATGGGCAGATGAGCATGGCGATGGGCGAGGCCGTGACCAGTTTTGTTGCAGGCCGTCCGGATGTGTTCCTGTTTGGCTTTCGCTCGGTGTTCTACGTGCTCATGGCTGTGGCCGCTGTGGGCTTTGCGCTTGCCATGGTGCGTTTGGTGAGGATACGCGCCCGCCATTAGCATGTGGGGGTAGGCCTGCCACGAATTGGGCCTATCTACTGGTCTTGCGGCTTTATGGTGCGTAGGGGCTTGTGGGGCGGGCGGGGGTCGGTCCGTGGTAGACTATCGAACAACGTTTATTAATCGCGCGGTATCGTTGCCGCGAGAAGGGGTTGCGCCATGCAGGAGCTTGAGGATCGTATTCGCCATGACGGCATCGTAAAGGCCGGTAACGTCCTTAAGGTTGATGCCTTCCTCAACCACCAGTGCGACGTTGAGCTGTTCGACCACATGGGCGCCGAGTGGGCCCGTCTGTTCGAGGGTGTCGAGATCAACAAGATTCTGACGATTGAGGCTTCGGGCATTGGCATGGCTTGCATTGCAGCCCAGCATTTTGGCGGCGTGCCGGTGGTCTTTGCCAAGAAGGCACAGTCCATCAACCTAGACGGCGAGCAGTATGCCACGACCATCTACTCCTTTACCAAGCAGAAGGAGTACCCGGTCATCGTTGGCAAGCGCTTCCTGTCTGAGGGCGACAAGGTCCTGATCATCGACGACTTCTTGGCCAATGGCTGCGCGCTCGAGGGCCTTATCAAGATCTGCGAGGCTGCGGGTGCCGAGGTGTCCGGTATTGGCATTGCAGTGGAGAAGGGCTTCCAGGGCGGCGGCGATAAGCTCCGCGAGCGCGGCTTCCGCGTCGAGAGCCTGGCCCGTATTGCCGATATGGACTGCGAGACCGGCGAGATCACCTTCGCCTAAGCGCGCAACACAAGCGATTGGTATGCGATGTGACAAAGGGCTTTCCCTTTGTCACATTTTTTGTATGAGGGGAGGTGTTGATATGGACGAGAACAAGATGGGATGGCGTGAGTATGCGCGCTATGCCGAGATGTCGGCCGAGGAGTTGGCGCGCGATTGCGAGGTGCAGGTGTTTCGCGCGACTGGTCCGGGCGGACAAGGCGTCAACACGACGGACTCGGCGGTGCGCATGAAACATATCCCTTCGGGAATTACCGTGACGGCGCGCGAGAGCCGCAGCCAGTTCCAGAACCGTAGCTGCTGTCTGCGTAAGCTGCGTGCAGAGCTTGAGCGTCGTGGCCGCCCGCCGCGCCGACGCGTAAAGACCAAGGTGCCTCAGCGCTCTCGCCAGCGCAGGCTCAATGATAAGCACTTCAACGCCATTAAAAAGGCCAACCGTCGCAAGCCGGGCAGCGACGAATAGCCTCCTCATAAGTTGCGGTGAAATAGGGATTGTTTTGCGGCACTTGCTGCATAAACAGTCCCTATTTCACCGCAACTTAGGTTGGGTTAGCGGATGGGGTGCCAGACGTGGAGGGCGCCGCCGAGGACGTCGACCTCGATGCGCGAGGCGACGATGGGCTCGCCGTCGGCCTGGATGGGGTAGTCGGGCTCCTCAAAGGTGAGCTCGGCATGGCGGCAGCGGCGTATGCGAACCGGCGGCAGCTTGGTATGGTGGCCGTCCTTGGCCGAAAGAAACATAGGCAGGGCAATCGCGCGAGGGACGGGGCCGCATGCGTAGCAGACGTCGAGCATGCCGTCGCAGGGGTCGGCATCGGGGCAGATGCGATAGCCCGAGCCATACGTGGGGCCCAGCTGAATCGCCATGATGATCGCCCTTACGCGCTCGGCGGGCGCCCCGTCAAAGCTGACCGTCATGGGGTAGTTGCGGTAGCGCAGACCAAACTGCTCCAGACCCGAGAGGGTGTAGAGCGGAGCGCCAGCGAGGCCCGTCTTTTTGCGCAGCTCGGTGGTGCCCAGGCCGATGGCGGCATCGATGCCGACCGAAAGCGTTTGGTCGTAGTACTCAACGGTAGCCTCGCCGCTGCCGTTTGCGGGGTTCCATGAGCGAATGCGTCCGATATCCTGGCGCTGCAGCTCGCAGGTGAGCAGCGCGCCAAAATCTTTGCCGGAGAAATCGTCGATACCGAGGGTCTGGGCAAAATCGTTGCCGGAGCCTACGGGTAGGACGGCAAGGGCGGGACGGACCGCCTCATCCTGCTTCATGAGTCCATTGGCAACCTCGTGGATCACGCCGTCGCCGCCAAGGGCGATAACGGTGCGATAGCCCTGAGCCTGCGCGGCAAGCTCCTTGGCATGTCCCATGCGCTCAGTCAGCACCAGGTCAAACTGGGATGAGCGCGCGGTCATGTCCAAAAAGCGCTGCAGGCGCTCAGCGACCTCGCGCGCCGCACCCGACTGGGCGGCAGGGTTGGCGATGATGAGCGTGCGACCAAAATCAGTTGCGTGCATGGGGCGACTCCTGGCGTATGACGTGACGGTGCGGTCGCGCTCAGGTCGAATTGCCCCCGATTGTGGCTGCACGGCGAATACTAACGTCTACTCTATCAGGTCGTTGTGGCGCTCGATAGCATCCGCTACCGTACCGCCCTCATCCACAATAAGCGAACGGCGTTTAGGCGAGACAATGCGCTGGGCGGGGTACACGCCGCGGTGGCCGCCGGCGAGATAGCTGATAAACGCCACGATCACGAAGAAGCCTGCGGCCGTGCCGTGGAACAGGTCGATGGCCATCATACAGGTGGTGATGGGCACGTTAAGGCCGGCGCAGAACACGCCGAGCATGCCGAGAGCCGCCAGAAAGCTGGGGTCGATTCCGGCGAGGCAGCCGATCCAGCCGCCGAGCGCCGCACCGATGCCAAACAGAGGCGTGACCTCGCCGCCTTGGAAGCCGGCGCCCAGGGTGAGCGCTGTGACGACCAACTTGATGGCTGCGTCCGCCAGGGTGGTGTTGCTCGCAAATCCGGCGCCCGAAAGCCACGTGGAAAGGCCGGCGTAGTCCCAGGCGTCGAGGAGGGCATAGGCGGCCAAAACCACGAGTGCGCCGATGAATGCGCGAACAAGGTAATTGGTGATAAAGCGACCGTACAGGCTCTTGACGGTTCGAACCGACCAGGCAAAGAGGCGTGCCGTCAGACCGAAGATAATGGCGCTGATAACAACGATGACGACCGTTTTGGGCGACATGGCGGGAACGCTGGCGATGACATTCGCTTCGTACTCGGTGCCCAGGGCGAGTGATGTAAAGTAGCCGGTAAACGAGGCGACCAGGCAGTAGATTCCCGCGGTGTAGTCGATCTTGCCGATAAAGCACATCTCCATGCCAAAGAAAGCTCCGGCAAGGGGCGAACCGAATACGGCGCCAAAGGCCGACGAGATGCCGGCGAGCATGAGGTCGTGGTGGTCATGCTTTTTGAGGTGGGCGAGGCTCGAGATGTTGCTGGCGATGGTGCCGCCAATCTGTACCGCGGCTCCCTCGCGACCGGCCGATCCGCCCGTTAGGTGCGTGAGCGTGGAGCAGACGAAGGTGAGGACGGCCATGCGCATATGGATGAGACGTGTGCCCAGAGCGGAGTCGATGACCAGGTTGTTGCCTCGTTTGGCGGCAAGGCCGTGGTTTTTGTACACCCATGCGGTGGCCATGCCCACAACGGGAAGCAGCGCGTAAATCCATGCGTGGTGCTCGCGATAGTCGGTCGCGATATTCAGCGAGGCCAAAAACGCCCAAGCGGCAACGCCCATGGCGAGCGAGACGATGACGACGAGTGCGAGCAACTTGGCGCTTGCGAGTAGGTTGCGGACATTGCGGCGCGTGTCGGCAGCTAAGAGATGCTCGGAGCGGGTGATCTGATGCCTGCCAGCCATGATGACGTCGTTCAGGGAGAAAAAACCGCCGTCGTCGAGCGGCTGGGAATGATCCTGCGCCTCGTTTGCGCTTTCGGGTTTGTCGTTATGAGCCATATGTTCCTCTTTTAGGTTGTAACGCAAGCATTATAAAACGCGGTAAACGCGACGAGCCGGTGGGTTGGTTTCCATTCTGTTTCGCGGCCTGCAACCGACAGGTGTATTTGCGGGTACAGGCCGAGTCGCGGTCGTGCGTCGGGGGATTATACTGAGACAAGCATAAAGAATCGGCGCTCCTGTTGTGCGCCGTGGCATTAAGAGGTGCATATGGCAGAGAAACTCATTCCGCTGGAGGACGCGCAGTCGATTGTTCTGTCGCATGTTGTTCCGACGGATTTCATCGAGATTCCCGTGTGGCAGGCCGCCGGTCTTCCCTTGGCCGAGGACGCGGTGGCCGATATCGACATCTCGCCGTTTGCCAACAGCGCTATGGACGGATATGCCGTGCGCTCGGCGGACTTGGTGCAGGCGTCTGGCGAGGCGCCGGTGACGCTCGACGTTATCGGACACGAGGCCGCGGGCCATGTGTTTGAGGGCGCAATCGCCCCGGGCGAGACTGTCCGCATCATGACGGGTGCGCCGGTACCCGAAGGTGCGGATGCCGTGGTGAAATACGAGATCGTCGAGGTGCTTGACGGCGATGGCAACGAGGGCTCACACGTGAGCTTCTCGACGCCTGCCAAGGTGGGGGAGAACGTTCGCTCTGCCGCCGAGGAGGCCCATGCCGGCGACGTCGTGATGCGTGCTGGCGAGGTTGTGGCTCCGGCCGGCGCCGGCCTGCTGGCGAGCGCAGGGTATGCGAGCGTGAAGGTGCATGCCGCCCCGCGCGTGGGCATTATCTCGCTGGGGACGGAACTGGTCGCGCCGAGTGAGCTGCCGGCGCGCGGGCAGATTCGCGACTCCAACTCCTCGGCGTTGATGGCCGAGGCACTCGATGCCGGCGCCGAGCCCGTGTTCTACGGCATTGCGCCCGATGATGAGCAGGTGATTGCCGAGCTGGTACATCGTGCCGTGCAGGAGTGCGATTTTGTCATTACGAGCGGTGGCGCCTCGGCGGGCGATTACGACTACGTGACGGCGCTCGTTCGGCGCGAGGGCGAGGTGCTATTTGACCGCATCTCGATGCGTCCCGGCAAGGCCATCACGTTTGGCTTGCTCGGGGGTAAGCCGTATTTGGGGCTTTCGGGCAATCCCGCGGCGGCGTATGTGGGCTTTGAGATGCTCGCCCGCCCGGCGATTCGCAAGATGCGCGGCTTTGCCGAGGGTGCGCGTCCCGTGCAGCAGGCGATATTGACGCACGGCGTGAAGAAGCGCCAGGACCGACGCTTCTTCGATCGCGCCACGGTTTTGCGCGACCCCGAGACCGGTGAGCTGTTGGTGACCGAGGCCAAGACGCAGAATTCGGCGCTGCTCGGCACGATGCAGCGGGCCAACTGCCTGCTGCGTATTGACGAAGGGCCGTGTGAGCTCAAGGCGGGAGATGTCGTGGACGTTGTGCGCGTCGACCTGCCTGAGGGAACGGTGCTATAGGAGGAACGCTATGGAGTTGAAGATTTCGATCGTGACGTGCTCGGATACGCGCGACCTTGCCCAGGACGAGGCGGGTGCCGCACTCGAGGAACTTATCGTGGCGCAGGGCTGGACGGTCGCCTCACATGTGGTCGTGCGCGACGACGTTAGCGAAATCGGTGATGCCATTGTGGAAGCCGCCGATGCGTGTCACGCCAATGTCGTGCTCACCTGTGGCGGCACGGGGCTTTCGATGCGCGACGTGACACCCGAGGCGACGCGTGCCGTCTGCGACCGCGATGTGCCGGGTATTGCAGAGGCAATCCGTGCGTACTCCATGACCAAGACGCGCCGCGCTATGCTCTCGCGCGCCGTGTGCATGCAGCGTGGGTATACGCTTGTCATCAACTTTCCGGGATCCACGAAAGCGGCCCGCGAAAGTTGGGAAGCCGTGAGCGATCAGCTGGAGCACGCGGCCCAAATGACGGCGGGCGGCGGTCACGCCAAATAAGCGCACTACCTGCGGCGGAGCGACCTTGCGAGTCGCTCCGCCTTTCTTATGCAGCGACAGCGCGGTACGTCTTGAGGCTATGAGCGAAAGAAAATTATCAGACGAGAAATCTCTATCACTAATATTATTCGCACGGAAGTATAATCTAGTAACAGAATAAAGCCTGCGGCGGGGTGCCTGGGCGTAGCCTTCGAAAGGGTTGAACATGTTCGATATGGTTTCTCGCCGCGGTTTTATCTCGCTTTCTGCTGTCGTCGCTGCCGGTCTTGGGCTTGCCGGCTGCTCGAGCAACAAGGCGTCCGAGCCGGCCGGATCTGTTACCGGTTCTGCTAAGGCATCTTCCAAGAAAGCTGTCGAGCTTCAGGTCTTTGCTGCCAACTCGCTCGAGAAGGCCCTTCCCGAGGTTCAGGAGCTCTACACCGACCAGACCGGTACCACCTTTGCCGACACGCAGTTTAGAGCGTCTGGCGACCTCGTCGAGCAGATGCGTGCCGGCGCCACGGTCGACGTGCTCATCACGGCCTCCAAGGGCACCATGGACGACGCTGAGGCCGCCGAGCTCGTCGATGCCGACACGCGTGAGGATATGTTCGTCAACGACCTCGTGATCATTCGCGCTGAGGGCTCCGACACCAAGGTCGAGGCCATCGCCGACGTCGCGAATCTGGACGGCAAGATCGCCATTGGCGACGCCAAGACCGTCCCCGCCGGCAAGTACGCCAACCAGGCCCTGGCCTCCGTGGGCCTCTACACCGGCGCCGAGGGCGACGACGGCGAGTATGCGCCCGAGATCGCCGACAAGGTCGCACTGGCAGACAAAGTTGGTACCGCTGCTGCCTATGTGTCCACAGGCGACTGCGTGGCCGGTTTTGTCTACAGCTCTGACATCTTCCGCTACGACGGCATCGAGGAGGCCTTCGTGTGCCCCGAGGATTCGCACAAGCCCATCGTGTACCCGGGTGCCGTTGCCGAGAGCTCCGAGCACGCCGACGAGGCCAAGGCGTTCATCGACTTCTGTTTGACCAGCAAGAAGGCTCAGAAGATTTGGGCTAAGTACGGCTTTGAGCTTTCCGCGTAGTGCGGCTTGGCGCGATAATTCCATCGTTTTGTGTTTAACTCCGTCCTTGTATTCGCTTGGAGCTTTTCGTGCTTAATAGATTCCGCATGCTTGTCGCCTGTGCTTTGACCTTCGCGCTTTGCTGTGTGCCGGGATTTGCGTTGGCTGGGGATGCTGAGGACGGGGCCCAGGTTGCTGCGACCGCTCATGGGCTTTCCTATGGGATCGAGGGTTTTGAGCGGTTGGCCAAGGGGACCGCTCGTGCCATGGAAGGCCAGCCTGAGGGCTACCGGTTTCCCGTTGACGAGGACGTGGACCTTGTGGTGGCGCCTGCTGCCGATCGCGTTGTGGTGTGGATATCGCCCAAGGCGGTCGAGAAGTTTGGATTGGATCCGCAGGACAACGAGTGCGTATCGGGTCTCAAGGCCCTCGTCTGTAAGCTCGACAGCGCAAACTGCATGGGGGGTGCGCAGCTAGGGGATGTGGATCTTCCTTGGTATGTTACGGCGGAAACAACGTTTGATGCCGGCGGGTATACCTATGGCTTTGACGAACGAGGTGCGGATGGGGACCGCTATGTGGTGATCGCATCAGCCTCGGGTGATGCCAAGAGCGGCGCGCGTTGGCTTGATAGCGCTCAAATGGTAGAAGCATCGTCTGTCGTGTTGCGGGATGAGCAGGGCCCCTTGACCACTCTGGCCTCCTTTTTGGGCGACATCGACTATCGCCCGTTTTGGGTGTCCATTAAAACGTGCGGCCTTGCCCTGCTGATCTCCTTTGCGCTGGGCCTGTTCGCCGCGTGGAAGACTATGGGTACCTCGAGTCGCATCAAGGGCCTGCTCGATTCGGTCTTTACGATTCCTATGGTGCTGCCGCCCACGGTCTGCGGCTTTTTGCTCCTCATGCTGTTTGGCCGCTCGACTGGGGTGGGCCGGTGGCTCATCGCGCACGGCATCTCGATCGTCTTTACCTGGCCCGCGGCGGTCATTTCGGCCGTCGTTGTGTCGTTTCCGCTGGTCTACCGCACGGCGCTCGGAGCCTTCGAGAGCCTCGACACGCAGATGCTCGATGCGGCGCGAACCCTGGGATGGTCCGAACGTCGCATCTTTGCCAAGCTTATGATGCCGCTCGGCTGGCCCTCCATCGCCGCCGGCACGGTGCTCGCTTTCGCGCGTGCCATGGGCGAGTTTGGCTGCACCCTGTTCTTTTCGGGCAACTACGCCGGCATTACCCAGACCATTCCCATCGCCATCTACTTTGAGTGGATGGGGGGCAACACGTCGGTAGCCCTCTTTTGGGTCGTGGTCGTAATTGCGTTCAGCTTCCTGGTCATTCTGTTCATCAATATGTACACCGCTCATTCGCAAAAGTATCGCGAGCGGGGCCTTTCCCTTGCGGAGCGCAAGCAGGCCAAGCAGCTGGGTGGCCAGGCCGATTCGCTCGACCCAGTCGGCGGCGATGCGCTGCGTATCGATCGCGAGGCGCTGGCCGAGCTCATGCGCGATGACGCCGTCTCGAAGGGAGGTCGATAGGCCATGTCGCTTGTCCTGGATATCAAAAAGCGCTTTCCGGGGTTCACCCTCGACATCCAACTCGTAGCCGGCGAGGAGCGCGTTGGCTTGCTCGGCGCCTCGGGTTGCGGCAAGAGCTGCACGCTGCGCTGCATTGCCGGCGTGGAGACGCCCGACGCGGGCAAGATCGTCGTCAACGGCGTGACCTTTTTTGACTCGGACGCGGGCATCAACCTGTCGCCCCAGGAGCGAAAATGCGCCCTGCTGTTCCAAAACTATCAGCTGTTTCCCAATATGACGGTGGCCGATAACGTATGCGCCGGTGTAAAGGACGCGGGCGACGCCGCGGCGCGTAAAAGGCTGGCCGAGCGCTATCTGGGCATTTTCGGTCTGGCCGATTTTGCCGACCGCTACCCCGCGCGACTCTCGGGCGGGCAGCAGCAACGCGTGGCGCTTGCCCGTATGGTGGCGGCGCATCCGGGCATTTTTATGTTCGACGAGCCCATGAGCGCGCTCGATTCCTATCTTAAGAGCGCACTCGAGCAGAACATGCTCGACCTGTTCGATGTGTGCAACCGCACCGTGCTCTACGTGAGCCACGACATCGACGAAGCGTGCCGCCTGTGCCGGCGTATCTGCGTGATGCACGACGGGCATGTTGAGGAGATCGGCTCCGTTGAGGACGTGGTCCGCCGTCCGCAGACGCTGGCGGCGCTGCGCCTGACGGGCTGCAAGAACACAAGCCGCGCGCGAAAGATCGGGCCCGAGGAAGTTGAGGCGCTCGATTGGGGCATGACCTTTAACGTGGGTCGCGAGGTTCCCGATAATGTGGTGTACCTGGGCATTCGCGCGAGCTACTTCCATATGGACAACCGTGCCGAGCGGGGTCGCAACAGCTACGACCTGCACGTGGCGCGCGTGAGCGATTCGCGTTTTGAGCGCCTGGTGCTGTTGGATGCGCCGCGGGCCGATGCACCCACGCGCCTGCAGTGGAAGGTCAACAAAGTGGGCATGCCTGTCGACGAGCTGCCACAAGCAGGCGAGACGCTGCGCATGCATTTTGATGCCAGCAGGATCCATTTGGTTTGTCGATAGCGCCGGGTAATGCCGTCGGGGATATAAGCCTCGGCAGCTTTGTCTTGCCGCTCGCCGAATGAGGGATGACAAACTCTTATCAATCAAGATAATTATTTATTAAACGCCGGCACACGACGCTGTCGTACGAATGTCTACGGTGTTCGCTTAGTCGATGACCGTTGATATAGTTGACATCAACTTGTAAAGGAGGGTGCGCACATGCCGCAGACGACATACATTCGCCGCGTTGCCGCGCGTGCCCTATATATGGCCCGGAGTCGCATATGAGCAGGTATGTTCACGGCTCCGGGAGAGACGACGCACAACTAAATAATCGACCGCAAAGCAGGTTCCCTAAAATTCCGGGTTTAAGCACGGCCGGGCAATCGCCGTCCGTCGTGCATCGATACCGCTGTTATCCGTTTTTGGTTCGAGAGGGGAACCGTCATGGCTGAAGAATTTGATTTCCATCCGATGTGGGAGAGCCTCGGCATGAATCTTGCCGACCACGATATGTTGCTGGGCGCCGTGGGGCAGATGTACGGGGACATGTTCCTGTCGCAGAGCAATCGCCCCAAGTCCACGTCCTACCTGGATTTTGTCGCCACCAACATCCACAGCGGCCGTATTAAGGAGATGCTCGACAAGAAGGAGGCCGGCGAGGCCACCAAGATCGTCGGTTCGTTCTGCGTCTACGTGCCCGAGGAGATTGTGCTCGCCTGCGACGGTATCCCCGTGGGTCTGTGCTCTGGTGCCGATTGGGCAACCGATAAGGTTGAGGAGCACCTGCCGCGCAACACCTGTCCGCTTATCAAGAGCTTTGCCGGCTTTAAGCTGGGCGAGGTCTGCCCCTACATTGAGTCGAGTGACTTGGTGGTAGGCGAGAACACCTGCGACGGTAAGAAGAAAGCCTACGAGTTCTTTGCCACGCAAAAGAACATGTACGTCATGGATATTCCCAACGTACACGACGAGTCGACGCTCGTGACCTGGAAGGCCGAGGTCAAGAAGCTCGCCGCCAAGATCGAGGAAGAGTGCGGCGTCACGATTACGCCTGAGCGTCTGAAGGCCGCCATCCACGCCGTCAATGAGAAGCGTCGCGCCCTGCAGCGCCTCGCTGCCACGCGCGCTGCCGACCCGGCGCCCATCAGCGGTCTCGACAGCCTGCTGACCGTTCAGGCCGCCTTTATGGACGACACGCCGCGTCTGACCGGAGCCATTAACGATATGGCGGCTGAGTGCGAGCAGCGTGTCGAGGCCGGCGAGGGCGTGGCGCCCAAGGGGACCAAGCGCATCCTGTACACCGGTACGCCCATGGCCGTGCCCAACTGGAAGCTGTTCAACCTCATCGAGAAGGCCGGCGGCGTTGTGGTAGGCGAGGAGTCCTGCACGGGCTCGCGCTACTACAAGGACCTGGTCGACGAGTCCGGCGAGACGGTCGACGAGATGCTCGATGCCATCGCCGAGCGCTACTTTAAGATCAACTGCGCCGTCTTTACGCCCAACGACCAGCGTATGAAGGACATTGTCCAGATGGCCAAGGACCTGCATGCCGACGGCATCGTCGACGTGGCTCTGCAGTTCTGCACGCTCTACGAGATGGAGTCGTTTGCCGTGGAGAAGGCCGCCGAGGAGGCCGGCATTCCGTTTATGCACATCACGACCGACTACGCCGGCGAGGACGCAGGTCAGCTGCAAACCAGGATCGAGGCTTTCTTGGAAACCATTTAGAGCTATCCGTCTCGGCGGCTTCCCCAGGCACCCGGTCTTGCCGTTCAAACCGTCGCTTGCGTACCAAAGTACGCGGCGCTTCTCTTTCACGGCAACCTCGGGCACCTGGGAAAGCCGTTTCCTTGGTTGGTTAAAAGGTTTGTTAAGGAGCTATATGCCGGAATATATTGAGCAGCCGTTGCCGTCCACGTTTGAGGAGTTCAACGAGCAGCGCAAGGCGTCGTTTATTCGCGTCAAGGATTACAAGCAGGCCGGTAATCGCCTGATTGGTTTTTTGTGCAGCTACACGCCGCTCGAGATTATCGATGCCGCGGGGGCTGCGAGCGTGGCGCTGTGCGGCACGTCCGACGAGGTGATTCCCGAGGCCGAGAAGGTGCTGCCGGCAAATCTGTGTCCGCTCATCAAATCGACGTACGGCTTTGCCTACTCGCAAAAGTGCCCGTTTACGTACTTTAGCGACATGATCATCGGCGAGACCACCTGCGACGGCAAGAAGAAGATGTACGAGTTACTCAACGAGCTCAAGCGCACGCACATTCTGCACCTGCCGCAGGGTCGCGATCGCGCCTACGAGCGTGAAGGCTGGTACGAGGAATGCCGTCTGCTTAAGGAGGAGCTCGAGAACTTCTACGGTATTACGATCACCGATGACGACTTGCGCGCCGCCGTCCGTCGTCGCAATCGCCTGCGTGCTGCCCAGCTCGAGATGTTTGCGCTGCAGGCCAACCAGCCGGCGGCCATGAGCGGCGTCGATCTGATGAGCACCATGTTTGCCGGTACGTTCAGCTTTGATATCGAGGCCTATACGCAGCAACTGGAGCAAAAGGTTGCCAAGCTGCGCGAGGCCTACGACGCGGGCGAACGCCCGGTCGCGGCGGATGCCAAGCGCATTCTGATCACTGGCTGCCCGGTGGGCGGTGTGATCAACAAGATCGGCCGCACCATCGAGTCCAACGGCGGTGTGGTCGTGTGCATGGACGACTGTTCGGGCGAGCGCACGGCGGCCATGATGGTCGACCCGGACGCGCCCGACATTCTGCGCGCTATCGCCGACCGTTATCTGGATATCAACTGCTCGGTCATGACGCCCAACGACAGCCGCATGGAGAACACACTGGCCATGTGCGAGAAGTACCATGTCGATGGCGTGGTAGAGAGCGTGCTGCAGGCATGCCACACCTTTAACGTTGAGAGCGCGCGCATGCAGGAGGGCGTCGAGGGTGCGGGCATTCCGTATATGAAGATCGAGACCGACTACAGCAACGGCGACATGGGTCAGATCGAGACGCGCATTGCTGCCTTCATCGAGACCCTCTAGCTTCCTCAGGCACCGGATCTTGCCCCTCAAACCGTCGCTTGCGTACCAAAGTACGCTGCGCTCCTCTTTCGGGGCAATCTCCGGCACCTGAGAAACCAAGAGCTAAGGCGCCTGAACGCGCCGCTACCTTTGATGTTTAGATTGGGAGAGAGCCATGATAGGGATCGGGATCGATATCGGGTCTACGGCGGCTAAGGCCGCTGTGGTCGATGGGGAGGGTTCGGTGGCGTGGACGTGCGTGCAGCCAACCGGGTTCTCGTCGGTCGATGCTTCCGAGCGGCTGCGCGAGGCACTGGCAGCGGCTGGCTATGACGTGGCTGACGACGACGTGCGCGTGATCGCGACCGGCTACGGTCGTGTCGCCGTGCCCTATGCGCACAAGGTCGTGACCGAGATCACCTGCCACGGCACCGGTGCCGTGCGCCTGTTTGGCGATCACGGCACGGTGATTGACGTGGGCGGCCAGGACACCAAGGTTATCCAACTCAAGGGCGGCCGCGTGGCCAAGTTTGCCATGAACGACAAGTGCGCCGCAGGCACGGGGCGCTTTTTGGAGATCATGGCCGACCGCCTGGGCATTACCCAGCAGCAGATGGCCGACCTGGCGCGTTCCGGCGAGCCCACCAAGATCAGCAGCATGTGCACGGTGTTTGCCGAAAGCGAGGTCATCAGCCTGATCGGCCGCGGCGAGCCGCGCGAGAACATCGCCCGCGGTGTGATCGAGAGCGTCGTGTCGCGTGTGGCGACCATGGCCGGGCAGGCGGCGGGCGCCCCGTACTACCTGACCGGCGGCCTGTGCGAGAACGCCTTCGTGGTGGAGCGGTTGGGCGAGCTACTGGGGTCGCCGGTGACCACCTCGCCCCAGGCTCGCTTTGCCGGTGCCATCGGCGCGGCGATTCGCGCACAGGCGCTCAATTAATGCATCCGCCGCAGGCTCGCATTCATGCGTATACTGGGAGAAAATGATTGACCGAAGAGAGGAGGTATCGATGGCTGACGATCAGATTAAGCTCACGTCTATGACTGCCGCGAGCGGTTGAGCCGCTAAGTTGGCTCCCGGAGCCCTCGCCCAGGTCCTGGGCGACTTACCCAATGTGCATAACGACAACTTGCTCGTGGGGTTCGATACCTCCGACGATGCGAGCGTCTTCCGCGTAGGGGAGAACCTGGGGCTCGTGCAGTCCATCGACTTCTTCCCACCGATGGTCGATGACCCGTTCCTGTTTGGCCAGATCGCTGCGGCCAACTCGCTGTCGGACATCTACGCCATGGGAGGCACTCCCTCGCATGCCATGAACCTGCTCTGCATCCCCAGCTGCCTAGGGGTGGAGGTGGCCGGTCAGATCTTGGCGGGCGGCGCCGACAAGTGCGTCGAGGCGGGCTGCACCATCGCGGGCGGCCACACCATCAACGACGATGAGCCCAAGTACGGCCTGTCCGTCTCGGGTTTTGTGCAGCTCGACCGCATGCTTGCCAACGGTGGGGCGCGCCCGGGTGATGTACTGCTGCTCACCAAGCCGGTGGGCTCGGGCATCATCACCACGGCCATTAAGGGCGAGCTTATCGAGCAGGACGAGGCCGCAGCCATGTTTGACTCGATGTGCACCCTCAACGAGGCCCCGATTCGTCTGGCCGAGGGACTCGAGCTTCACGGCTGCACCGATATTACGGGCTTTGGCCTGATTGGGCATGCGTGCGAGATGGCCGAGGGCTCGGGCGTGCAGATTGAACTTGCGTCGGGGGCGGTGCCGCTCTTTGACCAGGTGCTCGATATGGCGCGTCTGGGCATTATTCCTGCCGGTGCCTACCGCAACCAGGACTTCTTTGGCCCGCGCGTGGCTGCCGACGAGGACCTTGAGCCGGGCATGTTGGATGCGCTGTACGATCCACAGACTTCAGGCGGTTTGCTTATTGCGGCGCCCGCGCCGGATGTGGATGAGCTTGCGCGCCGTCTGGATGCCGAGGGGCGTATCGCCGCCGTTGTCGGTCGCGTGTGCGAGCCGGTGCCAGGCGGTCCTGCCGTCCACGTTGTCCGTTAACGACACGTTTATTGAGCTCTGTACCGTTCTAAAACGATTAATTCGAAAGGAAATACTATGTCTACCAAGATTGAAGTCAATGCCATGGGCGATGCCTGCCCGCTGCCCGTCGTCAAGACGCTTAAGGCACTCAAACAGCTTGATGGCGAGGGTGCCGTGGTGACCTCGGTCGATAACGAGACCGCCGTCAAGAACATTTCCAAGATGGCGCAGGAGAAGGGCTGCACGGCCTCGGTCGAGAAGGTTTCTGACGCCGAGTGGCACGTGACCGTGGCGACCTCTGGCGCCGTTGCCGTGGCCGATCCCGAGCAGGATGGCGCTGTCTTCTGTGATGCCAGCGCCGGCAAGGGCAAACTCGTCATTTCCGTCTACACCGATTGCATGGGCCGTGGCGACGACGAGCTGGGCCACAAGCTCATGAAGGCGTTTATCTTTGCCGTGACGCAGCAGGAGGAGTTGCCCGCGACCATGCTGTTCTACAACGGCGGTGCCAAGCTCACCGTCGAGGGCTCGCCGGTGCTCGATGACCTGAAGGGCCTGGCGGAGCAGGGTGTCGAGATTCTCACCTGCGGTACCTGCCTCGACCACTATGGCATTAAAGACCAACTCGCGGTGGGCGAGGTCACCAACATGTACGTGATCGTGGAGAAGATGGAGCAGGCCGTGCGCGTCGTGCGCCCGTAGCGTATTGGTTGGAGTTGCCATGAGGGAGAAGCGCCCGGCGCTTGTTATCGCGTTTCCCACCACGGCGGCCGCCATGGGTTGCGAGTCCCTGTGCATCGAGCGCGGCCTTCCCGGGCGCACGATTCCCGTGCCCGGGGAGGTCGCTGCCGGCTGCGGTTTGGCATGGAAGGCGTTGCCTGCCGATGAGGAACTGCTGCGCGGCGAGCTTGCCGCGGCGGGCGTTCCCACCGAGGGCTATACCGTGATTGATATGTGGGAGGTCGTGCGATGATCTACCTGGATAACGCGGCGACGACCATGCACAAGCCGCAGACGGTCATCGATGCCGTGACGCAGGCGATGTGCTCGCTTGGCAATGCCGGGCGCGGCGCCACGTCGGGTGCCCTCGATGCCGCTCGTACGATTCACGCTTGCCGTGCCAAGCTCGCGTGCCTTTTGGGTTGCCCGCGGGCGGACCATGTGTGCTTTACGCCCAACTCTACGGCGGCGCTCAACACCGCCATCAACGGGGTGGTGTGCCCCGGCGACCGCGTGGTCACGACGGTGCTTGAGCACAACTCGGTGCTACGGCCGCTCAACCGCCTGGCGGCAGAGCAGGGTGTGACCGTTGAGCATGCGGGCTGCGACGCGAACGGCGTGCTCGACTACGACGAGCTCGAGCAGCTGGTCACGCCGGGCACGCGTGCCGTGGTGGTGACGCACGCCTCCAATGTGACCGGCAACGCGGTCGACATTGCGCGCGTGGCTGTCATGGCCCATGCGGCCGGCGCGCTCGTGATCGTCGATGCCTCGCAGTCTGCCGGCACGGCGCATATCGATATGCAGCCCATGGGGCTCGACGTGGTGTGCTTTACCGGCCACAAGGGGCTCATGGGTCCGCAGGGGACCGGCGGCCTGGCCGTGGCAGAGGGCATTGACGTGGCGCCGTGGGCCATGGGCGGCACGGGCGTGCACAGTTTTGATGCGTTGCAGCCGCTTGAGTGGCCCACGCGCCTTGAGGCGGGCACGCTCAACGGCCACGGTATCGCCGGCCTTTCCGCTGGTCTCGACTTTATCGAGGCCCAGGGTGGGGTGGAGACGATTGCTGCCCACGAGCGTGCGCTCGCTGATCGCTTCCTTGCCGGTGTGCGCGAGATTCCGGGGATTAAGCTCTACGGTGCGTTTGACCAACCCGCGCGCTCGGCGATCGTGTCGCTCAACGTGGGCGATATCGACTCTGCCGAGATCTCGGACGCGCTCATGCAAGGGTGGGGGATTGCGACGCGCCCCGGTGCCCATTGCGCTCCGCTCATGCACCGCGCGCTCGGGACCGAGCGCCAGGGTGTTGTTCGCTTCTCGTTTGGGTATTTCAACACGACCGAAGAAGTCGACACGGCTATCGATGCTCTGTGCGATTTAGCCTGCTAAAGCTGCTAGACCGTTTATACTTGCGGGACGGGTGTTTTTGCCCGTCCCGTTTTTGTTTCGACCCGAAAGGTGGTCCCATGGCTTCATCCACCCCGCGTGGTCTGCGCTCCGACCATGTCGTCACTGTCGGCATCGCCCTATTCTCGATGCTCTTTGGCGCCGGCAATCTCATTATCCCGCCGCTGCTGGCGCTGCAGGCAGGTTCTGCCACGCCGGTCGCCATGCTCGGCTTTCTGGTTGCCGCCATCGGCCTGCCCGTCATGGGCTTTATCGCCGTGGCGCTTGCCGGAACGGCGCGCGAGCTTGCCGGCCGCGTGCACCCCAAGTTTGGCGAGTTCTTTGTCGCGGCGGTGTATCTTGCCATCGGCCCGTGCCTGGCCATTCCGCGCACGAGCTCCACGGCCTTCGAGATGTTGGTGCCGCTGCTGCCCGAGGGTGTCTCGCTTGGCACGGCTCGCCTGGTGTTTGCCATCGGGTTCTTCGCAGTCGCGTTTGTGCTCACGCTGCGCCCGGGTGTCATCACACGCGTGCTCGGCCGCATTACGGGCCCCGCGCTTATCGCGCTCATCGTGCTGGTTGTGGGTGCTGCCGTGATCTCGCCGCTGGGACCGGTTGCCGCGCCTCAGGCTCCCTACGATGCGGGTGCTGCCGTGCAGGGCTTTTTGACCGGCTACCAGACCATGGACCTGCTCGCGTCGCTCGCCTTCGGCATTATCATCGCCGAGACTATCCACGAGCTGGGCGTTACCGACGACAAGCGCGTGGCCTTTGAGATTTCGCGCTCCGGTGTGATCGCCGGTGCGCTCATGGCCGTCATCTACTGCGGCCTGGCGCTTGCCGGCATGCAGCTCAGTACGGTTATGCCCGATGCCACCAACGGCGCTGCCATCCTTGCCCGCTCTGCCTCCATGCACTTTGGCCTTGCCGGCACGGTCGTGGTCTTCGCGATCTTTTTCCTTGCCTGCATGAACGTGTGCATCGGCCTCATCAGCTGCTGCTCGCGTTACTTCTGTGAGACGTATGTGGTCGAAGGGGGAGCGGAGGCCTCCGAGGAGGCCATGCGCCGTCCCTTTGCGGTTCTCGCCTTTGTGTTCGCGGCGTTTTCGTGCGTGCTCTCCAACGTGGGCCTCGACATGATCCTCATGTTCTCGGTGCCCATGCTCAACGCCTTGTACCCCGTCGCCATTGTGCTGGTGCTGATGGGCCTGGTGCACGGTTTTTGCGACGCCCATCCGCAGGTGTGGGTTTGGGTCGGCGGCGTGGTCGTGGTGCAGAGTGTGATCACCTCGGTCCGCGACGCGTTCTTTGCGGGCGTGTGGCTGCCGTTCGATGCGCTGCCGTTGGCGGACATTGGAGCCGCGTGGGCGCCGGTCGCCGTGGTGGCCTTTGTGATAGGCCTGGCCCATAGCCAGTTTGTCGCACATTCGAGGAGCTAGGGTATCGTCGCTTGCATAGGCGCGAAGTCTCCCCTATAATTTCCTTCGCTTTGGGACACGCAAGGTTTAGACCTTAGCTGCTCAACACCTTCGGGACGTGGCGCAGTTTGGTAGCGCGCCTGCTTTGGGAGCAGGATGTCGCAGGTTCAAATCCTGTCGTCCCGACCATATCTTGCGGGCGTAGTTCAATGGTAGAACCCCAGCCTTCCAAGCTGATGACGCGGGTTCGATTCCCGTCGCCCGCTCCATAAGATAGATGAATGGCTCTGATTCTTTTTGGGACCAGAGCTGTTTTCATATACATGCCGGGGACCCCACATCCCCTCCTAAGTTGCGGTGAAATACGGACTGTTTTCCGGCTTTTATGGCCCATGTAGTCCGTATTTCACCGCAACTATTTGTAAGGTTGGATTTTGATGCCGTTGGGAGGGTCGTAGCGACCGTCTACCGAGAGTGGAATTATTTTTTGAAGCTCTGACCTGCGGCGTCAAGCTTTTGGTCAGCTTTTGGCAAGGCCTGCGGACGGAAGCATGCGATAGCGTAATGGTATTCTCTCCGCCGTGATGGTTATGGGGTTGGCCATGCTCGATAAAGGCAAACATTTTCCGCAGTCATATGCAAGAATGCTATTCTCGGCCGTTGGAATTCATCAAGATGGACAGCTGCTTATAACAATTGATCCTTGGGATGAACGCCGTGCGCGCGAGCTTATGCAGGAAGAGCTCATGCTTCGTCTTTACAACCATGTGTATGCGGATCCGGTCTATTGGAATAATCTTGGGGTTGAAGATCGCATCTTTCAGCTGGCATCCGCTATTGCGGTCGTTGAACCGGATGCTGTGTTTTGCGGATCGACGGCAGCGCTGCTCTACGGCATCGGCTCGGCGTATACGCTTCTGGATAAAGTGCAAGTACTGCTGCCACGGTCTACAAGGCGTGATACGTATGAGTTCGTTGAATACAAGCGCTGGCGGGCGGGCGAAGTGTGGCGGCTAGGTCTGTTTACACTGACGGATCCGTGTCGAACGGTTGTTGATATCGCTCGAACGAGCGCCTTTCGCTATGCGCTGGGCTATGTCGATGGCTTGGCCCGTGAGTACGATGTCGAACGCGAAGAACTGCGAGCATACGCGCAGGCAAATTGCCGAGGGTTGCATGGCATCGCGCGTGCTTTTGACGTTTTTGAGTATATGGACGGCAGGTCAGACAATGGCGGCGAGTCTGAGGCGAGAGCAGCGATGATTCTCGCTGGGGTTGCCGCGCCCGAGCTTCAAGTTGAGATAACGCGACCGGGAAACGCTGGCTATTATCTAGCAGATTATGGCTGGCAGATGCCAGGCGGCTCATGGACGCTGGCAGAGCTGCATGGGCTAGGCAAGTTTGAAGACGAAGCTCAAAATGATCCAGAGCAGGCGGCGGCAAAAACGTATCGAGCGGCCCTCATGCGCGACGCGAACCTTCGCGCCATGGGCCACAACGTCATTCATTTCAAACTCTCGGACACCTATGACGTAGAATCGTTCGGTGCCATGATGCGCGGCTACGGCATTCCGACAACAAAACCCTACGCCGAATCCCGATAGCGAAATCGTTCGCGGCCCACCTTCAATAAGTTGCGGTGAAATACGGACTGTTTTGCGGTTTGACCAGCAAAAACAGTCCGTATTTCACCGCAACTTAGGAGGGGATGGGGTTAGTGGCGACCGTGGTGGCGGAGCTTGTCGATGGTGGAGTCGGTGCTTCGGCTGCGGGATTCGGCGGCGCGGTCGCGGGCGTCGGCAGCGGTTTGGCGCTGGCGGCGGTAATCGATCATGCCTTGGATGATGGGCTTGCCAAAGCTCACGACATCATCGTTGTAGATGCCGGTTCGGGCTGCGAGGAGGCAGTCGGTAAAGTCCATATGGGTTTTGCCAAAGAGTTTGATGGCAAAGGCGACAACGGTGGGCTCGTCGACCATGACGTCATCGAGCAGCCTTTTCATAGCCGCAGCAATCTCAACGCGGGGAACCTTATAGACGTCGCGCAGCGTGACCACGACGCGCGTGATGATTTCGGGGTAGACACGAGCGGTGCGCGTGGCGATGACCTTGGCGGCGCGCGGGGACAGAACTTCGTCGTCGTCAAGCAGGTAGCGCAGGATGACGGTCTCGTCGATGATGGTGCTACTCATGGATATCTACTTCCTCGGGACCCAAAATCGAATCGTCGTTTTCTGTGGCAAGGTACTCAATCCAGGCATTGCGTTCCTCGGCGCGGCGATTGGGGTCACCATATGCTTTGAGCGATCCATAGGCGGCGGTGCCAACCTTTGAGCGCACGGTGACTGGCTGAAAGGGAAGCTTGCGCATCAAAATGCTCTGCGCGACAAATAGGCGGACAGCCTCGGCGAGCGATGTGCCCATGGCGTCGTAGAGATGTTCGGCATGCTGCTTGTCTTCCTCGCGAATGCGCACCTGCAGGATGGCTCTTTTTTGAGTCGATGACATCACTGGCCTCCCTTAATGAGCGTGCAATATAAATGGTCAAATACAGCATTGGCTAATAATAACCAATCTTATAACCACTACTTTATTGCACTCAAGTTAATGAGCGCGAAATATATATCAAACGTATTACATTCTTTATAAACGAGCGTGAAATCTCCCTTGGATGTACGTATGTAATACACTCACCTTTATAGCTATCCGAGAATAATTCCAACCTGCCAAAACCTCTGCAATACACCCGTATTGCAGGGCCTATGCTCAAGTTTGCCCCCTGCAACTGCGTATATTTAACCTGTATATCGTTGGAGAAACTCTACCGAGTGCATGTTTCGCCGCATGCATTCGATTCGTCGATGCCAGGCCACGGGCGGCTTGGGGCAACGTCGACAGGGTCTCTCCGGCATGGGATTCAGGAGGGAGTGAACAACATGGGCAATAAACGAGTCGTGGCTGATTCTTCACGCTGCATTGGGTGCCAAACCTGTATGGCGGCGTGCATCGAGGCACACGATATTCCCGGCAACATCGCCGCACCTCGCTTGCGCGTAACGCGCACCTACGAGATTTCCGCGCCGGTGGCATGTCACCACTGCGAGGACGCTCCGTGCGCCAAGGCCTGCCCTACGGGCGCCTTGTTCTTTGATCCAAAGAACCATCGCATCGGCGTCAACGAGGACAACTGCATCGGCTGCAAGAGCTGCGTAATGGCATGCCCCTTTGGCGCCGTGAGCGTGGCAACCACGCAGGTTCCGGTCTTGATGGGCGACGTTCGCGTGGGCTCGCAGACCAAGAGCTTCGTGCTCAAGTGCGACCTGTGCGTGGACCGTCCCGGCGGTCCGGCGTGTGCCGAGGCGTGCCCGACCAAGGGCCTCACCCTGGTAGACGAGGAGCGCCTGGCAGAACTGACTGCCGAGCGTGCCCGCGCCACCATCGAAAACGAGGCGTAAGCGTTGGGGCGACAAGCCCAATGATTGTCAAATAAGTACCGAGCATTCGGTAGCAGAAAAAGGAAGGAGGGTGTCATGGAGAAGCATAAAGTGATCTGCCCGTACTGCGGCGCCGGTTGCCAGTTTAACCTCCTGGTCCAAAACGGCCAGGTCGTGGGCACCGAACCGCTCAACGGCATCACCAATCAGAGCGAGCTGTGTCTTAAGGGCATGAGCGGCTACGACTTCATCAACGACACCAAGATCTTGACTCCTCGCGTACTGCACCCGATGATCCGCCGCACTAAGGGCGCGGATCTTGAGCGCGTAAGCTGGGACGAGGCGCTGGATTTCACCGCATCTAAGATGCAGGCCATAATTGACGAATATGGTCCTAACGCTGTCATGACCACCGGCTCTTCGCGAGGCGGCGGCAATGAGGCGAACTACGTCATGCAGAAGTTTACGCGTGCGTGCATCGGCACCCACAGCGTGGACAACTGCGCCCGTACTTGACACGGCCCTACTGTCCTCGGTCTGATGGACACGGTTGGTTCAGGTTGCATGTCATGCTCCATCCCCGGTATGGAGGATGCGGGCTGCATTTTCCTCTTCGGCTATAACCCTGCCGATTCGCACCCCATCGTCGCAAGGCGTATCGTGCGAGCCAAAGAAAAGGGTTGCAAGATCATCGTCGCCGACCCGCGCCATATCGAAACCGCGCGTATCGCCGATCTCTACCTTCCGATCAAGAACGGTTGCAACGTTGCGTTCCTCAACGCCTTTGCCAACTGCTTGGTCAACGATGGCCTCTACGACAAGGAATTCGTCGCCGAGCACACGAACGGCTTTGACGAATGGTGGGAGACCATCAAGAACTACACTCCCGAATCCGTACAGGACATCACGGGTGTCGAGCCCGCGTTGATCCATCAAGCTGCCGAGATGTACGCCACGGCGAAGCCCTCTGCCATCATTGGCTGGGGCATGGGCGTATGCCAGCAGAAGCAGAACCTGAAGACGGTGCACACCATCGCCTCCATCGCCTGCGTTGCCGGCCAGATCGGCAAACCCAATTCCGGCCTCGCGCCCGTGCGTGGCCAGAACAACGTCCAGGGCTCCTGCGATATGGGCATGCTGCCCAACCTGTACCCTGGCTACCAGAAGGTCACCGACCCGGCAGTGCGTGCCAAGTTTGCCAAGGCTTGGGGCGTGCCCGAGGAAAAGCTCCCGCTCGAGGAGGGCTACAAGCTCACCGACCTGGGCCACCTGGTCGACGAGGGCAAGGTGCACTGCTTCTACAACTACGGCGAGGACCCGGTGCAGACCGAGCCCGATTCGGCCGGTATGCGCAAGACGCTCTCCGAGCTGGATCTGTTCATTTGCCAGGACATCTTTATGACGCAGACGACCATGCTCGCCGACGTCATCCTGCCCGCTACCTCTTGGGGCGAGCACGAGGGTGTCTTTACCGCATCCGACCGTAGCTTCCAGCACTTTGACGCGGCCGTTCCGCCCAAGGGCGAGTGCCGCCACGACTGGGAGATCTTCGCGGACCTGTCTACGCGCATGGGCTATCCCATGCACTACGACAACACCGAGCAGATCTGGAACGAGTGCATTAGCCTGTGCCCCAACTTTGTGGGCGCAACCTACGAGAAGATGGCTCCCGAGGGCGGCTACGCCCAGTGGCCGGTCAAGAGCACCGATGTGAACGACCACGGTACGCCCGATATGTTCGCTGGTGGCAAGTTCACCACCAAGGACGGCCGCGCCAACCTTATGGCGCACGACTGGGAGGCGCCCTCCGAGCTTCCCGACGATGAGTACCCGCTCATCCTGTGCACCGTCCGCGAGGTCGGCCACTACAGCTGCCGTTCGATGACCGGCAACTGCAAGACGCTGGCACTGCTTGCCGACGAGCCCGGCTTCGTTCGCATGAATCCCGCGGACGCGAAGGCCCGCGGCATCAAGAACGGCGACATCGTCTCGATTCACAGCCGCCGCGGCCAGGTATACAGTCGCGCCGACATTAGCGATCGCATCAACAAGGGCACGGTCTACATGACCTACCAGTGGTGGATCGGCAAGTGCAACGAGCTGACCATGCACAAGGTCGACCCGGTCTCGCATACGCCCGAGGACAAGTTCTCCGCCTGCCAGGTCGACGCTATCGCCGACCAGGTCTGGGCAGAGGGCGAGGTCGAGCGTCAGTACACCGAGCTCAAGCAGGCTCTGGTGGACGCCGCCGCTCCCCAGGACGTTGAGCCTGGCGCCGCCAAGTTCGACGACGAGACGCACGTGAATCAAATCGTGTAGTCCCGTTCTCGTTGGCTATTTGGGCCGGGCGTCCCGTACGTTCGGGAGCCCGGCCCGTTATTTTGAAAGGAAGTGGGGATGAACCGCTTCATCGACATCAACCCGGAGAGGTGCATCGGCTGCGGAACATGCCAGTCCGCCTGTGCCGACGCCCACCGGATGCAGGGTCTTCAGGATACGCCGCGCCTGGCGCTCGTGAAGACCGGCGGTATTTCGGCCGCCCTTGCCTGCCACCATTGCGAGGGTGCCCCCTGCGCCGAGGTCTGCCCGGTGAATGCCATCGAGCACGATGGCGACCGCATCCACGTCAAGGAGCAGGAGTGCATCGGGTGCAGGCTGTGCGCCATCGCGTGCCCCTTCGGTGCCATCCATCCCGATGGCACGTCTATCGCCGGTGTCGCAGGCATGTGCGACCCGACGCCTTCGTATCCTAAGTCCCTGAGCAGCCTTCTTACGTGGGCTCCCGGCCAGTACACCTGCGCTGTCAAGTGCGATCTGTGCGCCTTCGATCCGGACGGCCCGCATTGTGTGGCGGCGTGCCCCACCAAGGCGCTGACCGTCATGGGCGGCGCGGCCGATCGCGAGCTCGACGAGGCCAAGCGCCTGCGCTCGATCGAAAACGGTCCGGTCGTCGACGTTACCGCTGTGGCCCAGGGCCTGTCCGAGAAAGCAGAAGGGAGCGTAAACAATGGATAGCATGACGCTGTTTGTCGCATCGCTTGCCGTCTCGTGCATCGGTGCGCTCGCCTCGGTTCTGCTGATCAAGGCCGATAATGCCGCCAAGACCGCCGGCTGCCTTATCGGCGCCGTCGCCGCGGTGCTTTCGTTTGTGGCCGGTATCCAGGCCGTGCTGGGCGATGTCACGTCGGTCGACACCATCGTGTTCTTCCCGTTTGCCCATTTCCAGCTGCTGCTCAATCAGCTGTCCGGCCTGTTCGTGGCGCTCATCTCGGTGCTCGCGTTTGCCGGTTCGATCTACGGTCTCAACTACTTTGATGAGTACCCGGGCAAAAAGGGCCGCGCCGGCTTCTTCTTTAACACCTTCGTGGCGTCCATGATGCTCGTCATCACCGCCGACAACGTGTTCTGGTTCCTGGTCGCCTTTGAGCTTATGTCCCTTACGAGCTACTTCCTTGTCGTTATCGAGGAGAACAAGAACTCCATTAGGGGCGGTTGGCTCTACTTCGTCATCGCGCACGTGGGCTTTGTCCTTATCATGGCGAGCTTCCTGCTCATGACCAACGGCGTGGGCGGTTCCTTCAGCTTCAGTGATTTCCGTACGCATGACTTTGGACCCGCCGTCTCCTCCGCGTGCTTCGTCCTCGCGTTCTTCGGATTCGGCGCAAAGGCCGGTATCATCCCGCTGCACTCCTGGCTGCCCCAGGCGCACCCCGAGGCGCCGTCCAACGTGTCCGCCCTCATGTCCGGCGGCATGATCAAGATCGGCATCCTGGGAATCCTCAAGGTCGGTCTCGACCTGCTCGCGGGTTCGGGCGTCCAGCTCTGGTGGGGCCTTATGGTCATGGTCTTCGGTGCGATCTCGTCAGTTCTCGGCGTGGCTTTCGCCCTGCAGGAGCATGACATCAAGCGCCTGCTGGCCTATCACTCCGTCGAGAACATCGGCATCATTCTGCTCGGCGTCGGCGCCTCCATGGCCGCCATGGCGCTCAACTCGGTCGGCATCGCCGTCCTGGCTCTGATGGCCGCCCTCTACCACACGTTTAACCACGCGATGTTTAAGGGCGAGCTGTTCTTGGGCGCCGGTGCGCTGCTGTACTCCACGGGTACGCGCAATATGGAGAAGATGGGCGGCCTGTTCCGTCGTATGCCGGCAACGGCCATCTGCTTCCTTGTTGGCGCGCTTGCCATCTCGGCCATCCCGCCCTTCAACGGCTTTGTGTCCGAGTGGTTTACCTACCAGTCGCTGTTTAACACCGCCATGCAGGGCGACAAGGCCGTCATGATCGTGGCCGTGTTCGCAGCCGTCGCGCTTGCCATTACCGGCGCGCTGGCTGTCACGTGCTTCGTCAAGGCCTATGGCGTCTCCTTTGCCTCCGCGCCCCGTTCCGAGGCTGCGGCCAATGCCAAGGAGGTTCCCGCCCCCATGGTGTTCGCGCAGGGCCTGCTCGCGGCCATCTGCGTCGTGCTGGGCATTGGCGCTCCCGTGATCGCGCCCGTGCTGGTCGATGTCGCCGCGTCCGTGCTGCATCCGTACGGTGGCGTGTTTGCCGCCGAGGGCATGGAGCTCATGAACCAGTACTCCGGCGCTGCCACCTCCACGCCCGCGATTGCTATTGCGCTCGTGGTGCTCGTCGGTCTTGCCTGCGGTTATCGCAAGCTCAAGACCGTCGGCAAGGTGCAGAAGTCCCAGCCGTGGGCATGCGGCTATGCTCCCAACGAGCATATGCCCGTCGTGGCCACGACCTTTGCCTCCGAGGTGTCCTGGTTTATGCAGCCGCTCTACACGCTGCGCGACCGCTGCACGGCCGTCTGCTGGTCCATCGCGCACTTCTTCCAGAAGCTCACCGGTGTGGCCGAGGCTGTGGAGCCCGTACCCGACAAGGTTCTCGTCGATGCCCCGCATAAGGGTGTCGAGAAGCTCGCCGACCTCGCGACTAAGCTCGAGGGTGGCAACTACAGCATCTATATCTGCTACATCGTCGCGGCACTCGTGGTGTTCCTCGTGCTCGCCGTGCAAATGGGTTAAGGAGGGGAGAGCATGAACAACATCGTACTTGCCGTTCTGCAGGGCGTGGTCGTCATGGCCGTCGCGCCGTTCTTCTCCGGTCTCGGCCGCGTGATCCGCGCCAAGATGCACAACCGTCGCGGCCCCAGCATCATGCAGGACTATCGCGACCTGGCCAAGCTCTTTGCGCGCCCCGAGTCCCAGAGCGAGGACGCGAGCTTTGCGCTGCGCATTATGCCGCCGCTGTTCTTCGCCGTCGCCTTTATGCTCGCGATGGGCCTGCCGCTCTTTACGGCGCAAAGCCCCATCCCGGTCTTTGGTGACGCCATCACCATCATGTACAGCCTGGCGCTCGCCCGCTTCTTCTTCGCCCTCTGCGGCGTGGATTCGTCCAACGCCTACGCCGGTATCGGCGGCGTCCGCGAGCTGCTCATGAGCGTGCTCATCGAGCCGTCCATGCTGCTGGCGCTGTTTGCCGCCGCCCTGGTGTGCGGTTCCACCGACATCGCCACCATGGGTCAGCACATCATGACGGGCGCCATCGACGCGCCGGTCGCCGTAATCCTCGCCGGCATCGCCTTTGCGATTGCCTGCTACATGGAACTCGGCAAGCTGCCGTTTGATCAGGCCGAGGCCGAGCAGGAGCTTCAGGAGGGCCCGCTCGCCGAGCTTTCCGGCCCGTCGCTTGCGATGGCCAAGCTCGCCATGTCCATGAAGCAGGTCCTGGTCGTCGCCTGGTTCTGCGCGATCTTCGTCCCCTGGGGCGAGCCCGCGACCGTGGGCGCCGCCGCTGTTCTGGGTGCAGTCATCTTCCTGGTGAAGTGCCTGATCGATTTTGTCGTATGCGGCGTGATCGAGAACTCCTGCTCGCGCTCGCGTTTTAAGGTGCTTGGCAATCAGACCTGGGCCGTCGTGGGCATCGCCGTTCTGGCGTTTGTCTTCGTGGTCGTCGGCGTGTAGGAGAAGGGAGAAACAATGTCATTTGCAGTCAGTCTGTCCCTTCTCGGCTTGGTCGCTATCGCGGCCCCGATGGTGGCCTCGGTGCTCGTCGCCCTGTTCCCCCGTCCGTACGCCAAGTGGTTCAGCGTTTTGGGTGCCGCCGTCTCGACGGTCTGCACCATCGCCCTCGCCGCGAATTTCGCTGGCGCCGGCATGCCCGACACGCAGGTCCCCCTGATCTCGTTTGGGCAGACCCTCGTCATGGGATTCACCTTCGATCGCATGAGCACGCTGCTCGCGCCCGCCTTTGTGGGTATCGGCCTGCTTGTCGTGATCTATTCGATTCCCTATATGAGCGAGAATAACCGTGAGCATCCCGACGCACCGCGTCGTCGCTTCTACGCGTACCTCGCGACCTTCATCGGCGCCATGGCCGGTCTCGTGTACAGCTCGACCCTTTTGGGCCAGCTCGTGTTCTTTGAGATCACGGGTGCGTGCTCTTGGGGCCTCATTAGCTACTACATGACGCCTACGGCCAAGAAGGCCGGCATGAAGGCTCTGATCATTACGCATATCGGTGCGCTCGGCCTGTATCTGGGCGCCGCCATCGTGTTTGCCCATACCGGTACCTTCGCCATTACCGCGATTGCCGGCCTCGACGCCAAGCTCAAGGCTATCGTCCTTTTGCTCGTGCTGTTTGCGGCCTGGGCCAAGTCCGCGCAGGTTCCCATGTACATGTGGCTGCCTTCGGCCATGGAGGCGCCGACGCCTGTTTCGGCCTACCTGCATGGCGCCTCGATGGTTAAGGTCGGCGTGTGCGTGTTCGCGCGTGCACTCGTCTCTGCCGGCGAGATCCCCGAGATTGTGGGTTGGGTCGCCATTATCGACGCCATGGTCACCATGCTCTTTGGCTTCCTTATGTACCTGCCGCAAAAGGACATGAAGCGTCTGCTGGCCTTCTCCACGATCGCCCAGCTCTCCTATGTGTTCTTTGGTCTGGGCCTTTCGGTCTTTGGCAGCCAGCTGGCCTTCGATGGCGCCGTCTGCCACATCTTTAACCACGCTTTCGCCAAGACGCTGTTCTTCCTGATCGCCGGTTCGTTCTCCTTTACGCTCGGCACGCGTATGCTGCCCAAGCTTCGCGGCATCGTAAAGAAGTACCCGATCTCAGGCGTGGGCTTCGGTGTCGCGGCACTCGCTATTGCCGGCGTGCCGCCCATGAACACGTTCTTCTCGAAGTTCCAGATCATCGCCGGCGGCTTTTCTGTAGGTGCCGGCAACGTCGCGATCCTGGTGCTCGTGTGCATCATGGTCGCCGAGACCGTCGCCACCTTCGCCTGGTTCCTCAAGTGGATGGGCTATTGCCTGCCCGGCGAGCCGAGCGAAGAGGTCGCTGCGGGAGCCCCGCTTCCCCGTGCGATGGCGTTCGTGTTCATCGTGCTCATCATCATGGTCATCGTCAGCGGCCCGCTTTCGGCCAGCTGGATCGGTTAGGAGGTAGAACGACATGGGTTATTCGATCGTCAACATCCTTGGCGGCCTTCTGATCGTCACGTCCACCATGGTGGTCGTCTCCAAGAACATCAAACATGCCATCAACTGGTATGCGGTGCAGTCGCTGGTGCTCGTGGGGCTGCTCGCTACGCTCGGTGCCACCACCGGTGCGCAGGAGCTGCTTATGTGGGCCGGATCTGCCTTTATCACCAAGGTCGTCCTGGTCCCTTATATCCTCAACCGCGCATACAAGAAGATGGGCGAGCCGAGCGACGCATCACTCAAGGCCGGCCTTAAGCCCGCGTGGGCCATCTGCATCATCGCCGTGGAGGTCGCGATTTGCTTTGCCGTCGTGACGCAGATCAGCCTGCCCACGGCCGAGGTCGCAACGCCTGCGCTCGCTATTAGCTTCGCTCACTTCTTTGTGGGCCTCACCTG
Organism: Collinsella sp. wc0583; assembly: GCF_046116915.1. Taxonomy (NCBI): domain Bacteria; kingdom Bacillati; phylum Actinomycetota; class Coriobacteriia; order Coriobacteriales; family Coriobacteriaceae; genus Collinsella; species Collinsella sp. wc0583. Next base: position 142,863 of record NZ_JBJXBN010000001.1, read on the forward strand.
CATCATCTCGCAGCGCAACATCATGAAGCAGATCTTTGGTTACTGCCTTATGGAAAACGGCAGCCACGTGACGCTTGCGCTTTTGGCCCCCACCGCTCCCGAGATCATCGAGATCGGTATCGCCACCGACGCCATCTTTGCCGTCATCATCATGTCCATCGTCGTGCGTCGCATTTGGGACGACTCCCACTCGCTCGATGCGCGCGACCTGTCCGAGCTGAGGGGGTAGTCCATGGAAACGTTGATTCTCGCCCTGCTCGCGACTCCTTTGGTGTTCTCGCTGGTTATGGCGTTTTTGCCCAAGAACACGTCCTATAACGTGTTTGCCGGTCTCAACCTGGTCTCCGTCGCAGCCGTCCTGGTGCTGTCGATTATGACGGCCGGTGACGTCCTTATGAGCGGCGAAACCGCGAGCGCTCTTGGCCTGTGGTTCCACCTCGATTCGCTGGGCGCCATCTTTGTGCTGCTCATCGGCTTTATCGGTTTTCTTACGGGGCTGTTCTCGCTGCCCTATGTAAAGGCCGATATCGAGGAGGGCTCCATGCCCGCCGAGCGCGCCAAGCAGTATTTTGCACTGTTTAGTCTGTTCGTGTTTACCATGCTGCTCGCGTGCCTGTCCAACAACATGATCCTCACGTGGGCCGCCGTGGAAGCAACCACGCTTTCCACCGTGTTCCTGGTGGGTATCTACAAGAACAAGACGGCCCTCGAGGCTTCTTGGAAGTATGCGATGGTCTGCACCGCCGGCGTGGCCTTCGGCCTGTTCGGTACGCTGCTGATCTACGCCAACGCCGCCGACGTGATTCCCAACGCCCACGAGGCCGCATTCCTGTCGTGCGTGCTGCCGTATGCCGACCAGTTCGACCCGACGCTCATGCGCCTCGCCTTTGCGTTTATCGTGATCGGCTTTGGCACCAAGGCCGGCCTGTTCCCCATGCACACTTGGCTGCCCGATGCCCACTCCCAGGCCCCGAGCCCTGTCTCGGCCCTGCTCTCGGGCGTGCTGCTTAAGTGCGCCATGCTTGTGATCATGCGCTTCTACGGATTTACTATCCAGGCCGTGGGCGCCGAGTATCCGCAGCTTTTGCTGTTGATCGTCGGCACGCTGTCCATTTTGGTGGCGGCACTTTCTATGTTCCGCCAGGACGACCTCAAGCGCCGCTTTGCGTACTCGTCTGTGGAGAACGTGGGCGTTATCGCCCTGTGCCTGGGTATCGGTGGCCCGCTGGGTATCGCCGCGGCCCTGCTGCACTGCGTGTTCCACGGCTTTACCAAGACGCTTGCCTTCTGCGTGTCCGGCAACATCCAGCACGCCTTTGGCACGCGTAGCCTGGCCAAGATCCAGGGCGTCGTCGAGGTTGCCCCCGCAACCGCCGCGCTCGCCATCCTGGCGCTGCTCGGTCTTGCCGCCTTCCCGCCCTTTGGCATGTTTATCTCTGAGTTCCTGACTTTTGTCGCCGGCGTTACCGCCGGTCCCATGTGGCTGGTCGTCGTGGTCGCCCTCGGTCTTACCGTGGCCATCTCCGCGCTCACCCGCATCGCACTCAAGTCGGTATTCGGCCATGCGCCCCAGGGCATGGGCAAGCATGAGGCCCCGGCGCTCATGCTTATCCCCGAAATCATCCTGGCTGTCATGATCTTGTGGTTTGGCATCGCCACCCCGCTGCCTCTCGTGCACGGTGTGGAGACCGCGACTGGCATCGTGCTCGAGCAGAGCACCGAGGAACTTCACGCGACGCCGATGTACCGCGCTGTGTTCGGTACCGAGACCGCTCAGAGCGAGGTGGAGTAACGAATGATTGAAACTGAGAACAAGGTGTATGCCCGTCGCTGCGAGAGCCATGTCGAGGCCCTGCGCCGCGCCGTTCCGGGCTGCATCGAGAAGGTCGAGTGGCAGTGCGAGGACCAGCTGACGATTACCGTCAAGCAGGACAAGCTGCCCGAGGCCGTCCACTACCTGTATTACGAGCGCTACGGCTGGATTCCCGTGATCATCGGCAACGATGAGCGCAGCCTGTGCGGCCGTTACGCCGTGTACTACGTCATCTCCATGGAGGGGGAGGATCCCGGCTGGGTGACCGTCCGCGCCGAGGTCGATCCCGCCAAGATGACGTTCCCGTCCGTGACGCCGTTCGTCCCCGCCTGCGTGTGGGGCGAGCGCGAGCTGCGCGACATGTTCGGCCTGATTCCCGAGGGTCTGCCCGATCGTCGCCGCCTGGTGTTGCCCGATGACTGGCCCAGCGGCCTGTACCCGCTGCGCAAGGACTCCATGGACTACCGCTTCCGTCCCGCTCCCGCGAGCGACATGGAAAACTACGAGTTCTTGGCCGACACCAAGGGCAAGGAGACCACGCTCGTCCCCATGGGCCCGTTGCACATTACCTCCGACGAGCCCGGCCACTTCCGCCTGTTCGTTGAGGGCGAGACGATCGTCGACGCCGACTACCGTCTGTTCTACGTGCACCGCGGCATGGAGAAGGTCGCCGAGACGCGCCTGAACTATGACGCCGTGACGTTCCTCGCCGACCGCATCTGCGGCATCTGCGGCTGCGCCCACTCGGTGGCCTATGCCGAGGCCGTCGAGCGCGCCCAGGGCATTCATGTCCCGCCGCGCGCCCAGTACATCCGCGCCATCATGCTCGAGGTTGAGCGCCTGCACTCGCATCTGCTCAACATTGGCCTGGCATCGCACTACACGGGCTTCGACTCCGGCTTCCAGCAGTTCTTCCGCGTCCGCGAGAAGTCCATGGACCTGGCCGAGAAGCTTTCCGGTCACCGCAAGACCTACGGCCTCAACGTGATCGGCGGCGTGCGTCGCGACATTTTGGCCGAGCAGAAGCTCTCCACGCTCACGACCGTCCACCAGCTGCGCTCCGAGGTTCAGGAACTCGTCGATATGCTGCTCTCCACGCCCAACTTTATTGAGCGTACGAGCGGTATCGGCATTCTGGACCGCAAGATCGCTCGCGACTTCTCGCCGGTCGGCCCGCTCATGCGTGGCTCGGGCTATGCCCGCGACGTGCGCTTTGACCATCCCTTCGACGGCTACGCCGATCCGGATGTCCAGAAGATGCACGCCGCTACGGCCGACACCTGCGATGCCTTCGGCCGTACCGCCGTTCGCATCCAGGAGGTCTACGATTCGATCGACATGATCGAGACCATGCTCGAGAACTGCCCGTCGGGCCCCATCCTTACCACGGATTGGGAGTACACCCCGCACAAGTACGCCATCGGCGCCACCGAGGCGCCGCGCGGCGAGGACGTGCACTGGGCCATGCTCGGCAATAACCAGAAGTGCTACCGCTGGCGGGCCAAGGCCGCCACGTACAGCAACTGGCCGGTCCTGCGCTACATGTTCCGCGGCAACACCGTGGGCGACGCGGCGTTAATCGTCGGCTCGCTCGACCCTTGCTACTCCTGCACCGACCGCGTGACGGTGACCGATGTCGCCGCCAAGCGCGACCACGTGCTCGACAAGGAGCAGTTCGAGAACGTCTGGCGCGACAAGTCGCCGCTTGCGGGCGAGGGCACCATGGCCGCTCCGCTCGATGAGGAGGCGCTCTAATATGCTGAAGCTTTGGAAGGTTAACGCCAAGGCCGGCGACGCGACGGTCAAGTACCCGTTTGCGCCGTTCCCCACCAATAAGGACATGCGCGGCAAGCCCGAGCACAATGCCGAGCTCTGCATCGCTTGCGGTGCCTGCGGCGTGGCGTGCCCGGCCGATGCCATTCGCATGGACACCGACCTTGCGGCCGATACCATCACCTGGTCGATCGACTACGGTCGCTGCATCTTTTGCGGCCGCTGCGAGGAGGCCTGCCCCATGGAGGCCATCAAACTCACCGAGGAGTTTGAGCTGGCCGTCATGAGCAAGGACGACCTCACCAGCAAGAGCGTCTACACGCTCGAGCACTGCTCGCGCTGCGGCAAGCCGTTTGCCCCGCATAAGGAGATCGACTACGCCAAGCGCCTGCTGCAAAAGACCGGCGGCATGGAGGCCATCCAGGCCGCCCGTACCGTCGGTATGTGCCAGGAGTGCAAGCGCGAGCTCGACGCCCTGCGCGCCGCCTCGGCCGTAAAGACCGGCAACGCGCGCGGCATGGCTGCCAACGAGACGCTTGCGTCCGGTGAGCCCCAGGGCCCCGGCATGGAGTATCTGGGCGGCCACGGCGTGAACCCGGAGTATGTCGACCGCGAGCTCAACCCCGATGCGCCCGAGATCCCCGCTGGACCTGCACCGGTCGAGGGCATCATCATGGATTTTGATACGAAGGAGGAGTAACCATGGCCGAACCCACGCTTTTGCCCGAGCGGCTTCAGTACCGCCCGACCAAGATCGAGCTCGACGAGAGCATCGAGAAGGCCAAGGCGACCCTTCTTAAGAAGATCAAGCGCTCGGTGTACGTCTACCGTGTTGACTGCGGCGGCTGCAACGGCTGCGAGATTGAGATCTTCGGTTCCATCACGCCCGTCTTTGACGTCGAGCGCTTTGGCATCAAGGTCGTGCCTTCGCCCCGTCACGCCGACGTGCTGCTGTACACCGGCGCCGTGACGCGTGCCATGCGCATGCCGGCCCTGCGCGCCTTTGAGGCTGCACCCGATCCCAAGATCGTGGTGTCCTATGGCGCGTGCGGCTGCACCGGCGGCATCTTCTACGACAACTACTGCGTCTGGGGCGGCACGGACAAGATTCTGCCGGTCGATGTCTATATCCCCGGCTGCCCGCCCAGCCCCGCGCAGACCATCTACGGCTTTGCCATGGCGCTCGGTCTGCTGGACCAAAAGCTCCATGTCGAGACCACGGTGGAGGCCGCCGGCGAGCAGGCCGATATCCTGCACCCTGGCGTGCCGTACAAGCTGCGCGTTGCCATCGAGCGCGAGGCTCGCGCCATGAGCGGCTACCGTTACGGCCGCGACCTGGCCAATGAGTTCATGGATACGCTCGAGGGCGCGCCCAAGGGCGATATCCGCGGTGCCATGGCGTTGCTCATCAACAAGCAGGATGATCCGCGCCGCGTCGAGGTGTACTCGGCGCTGCAGGATCTGGTGCTGGCCGGAGGTCGCTAGATGGAGCTCACGGACCGCTCTGGTTACTTTGCGGGCCCCGGCATGCTCGGCGGCTCTTTTAGCGATGCCTCGCGCGCAAGCGACGAGGCCGCCGAGGGCGTCGCCGACCCCTGCCTGGGCCACGCGCCCGACCAGGTGGTCTTCTACGAGCTCACACGTAAGTTTGTGGAGACCGAGGAAGACGTTCCCCAGGAGGCCTGCGACGTGCTGTACTACACGCTCGCCGTGGGCCACCACACCGGTGTGCTCGACTGCTTTGAGCCGCGCCTGTCGGTGCCGGTGGATGTGTTCTATTCGCTCGTCGACGCGTTGCCGGAGGGGGAGGCCAAGACCAAGTTCGAGGCCATCCGCTCCTTTGGCGAGTGCCAGCTCGACAAGGCGGCGGTGCCTTCGCTGCTCGAGGCCTGCGACACGCTGCTCGACGAGCGCGGTTTTCGCGGCTCGGCCAAGGCCGGCATCTCGGTGTTCGACGACGACTTTGGCCTGCATGCCCAGCAGGTCGCGTTTCTGATGAAGTTCCGCGATCTGGTTGAGCGCGTGCGCGATGTGTCGGGCGTGTACCTGACGGGAAGGTTGCAGTAATGGGTCGCGTTGTGGATGGACGTGTGAACGGCGCCCCGTTTGCGGGTATCGTGCTCACGGCAGGAAGCGTGCTGCGTGCCGACGATGCCGCCGGCCCCGTGCTCTCCAAAAAGATGGAGGACGCGCCCATTGCCGGTTGGTACACCATCGACGGTGGCCAAACGCCCGAGGACGACATCATCGAGGTCAAGCGCGAGCGTCCGCCTCGTCTGGTCTTGGTCGATGCCGCCGACATGGCGCTGCCCGTCGGGTCTATCCGCCTGCTCGATAAGCGCGATGTGGCCCGCAAGTCGATGTTCACCACGCATTCGCTCCCTTTGTCGATTCTGATCGAGGAAATCGAGCAATCGTGCGAAGATATCGTCTTCATAGGGATTCAGCCGGGCGATACGGAGTTTTACAACCCTATGTCCCCGGAGGTCTTTGACGCCGTCGACGCCGTGTACGACGCCGTGGCCGCCAACGACTTTTCCCACTTTGTCCGCTTGGGACAAGAGCAATAGGAGCGCTTGTCCCTGCTGATTAGGAAAGAAGTGATTGACATGGCAGATTCCAAGGCAGAATATCCCGCTCCCGATTGCCTGGCGCCCGCCGCGATCGAGGCCAAGACCGAGGCCGCCGGCGTGACCAAGGCCAACCTGCCGGTCGCAAAGGCCTTTCTGTTGGCAATGTTCGCCGGCGCGTTCATTGCCTTCGGTGGCCTGTTCTTTACCGTGTTCTTGAGCGATAGCACGCTGGGCTGGGGCGCCCAGCGCGTCGTGGGCGGCCTGTGCTTTTGCCTGGGCCTGGTGCTTGTGCTGGTGTGCGGCGCCGAGCTGTTTACCGGCAATTCGCTTATGGTCTGCGCACTCAAGAGCAAAAAGATCACCCTGGTCCAGATGCTCAAGGCTTGGGTCGTCGTATGGGTCGGTAACTTTGTCGGTGCCCTGTTCATCGTCTTTTTGGTGTACATGGCCGGCATTTACAAGCTCAACGGCGAGGCGGTCGCCAATTCCATGGTGAGCGTCGCCGCCGGCAAGGTGACGGTCGACTGGGTGACGATCTTCTTCCGCGGCATCCTGTGCAACATCTTTGTGTGCCTGGCCGTGTGGATCGGTACCGCCGGCAAGACCGTGGTCGATAAGGTTGTGGGCATTCTGCTGCCCATCGCCGCCTTTGTGGCCTGCGGTTTTGAGCACTGCGTTGCCAATATGTACTTTTTGCCCATGGGTGCCGTGATGCACGCGTGCGGCTATGGTGCCGACGTCGCCGGCGCCGATGCGCTCAACGCTGCGGGCATTGCGTTTAACCTGTCCGCCGCCACGCTGGGCAACATCGTGGGCGGCGCGGTTCTGGTCGCGCTCGGCTACTGGTTTATCTACGCCAAGAAGTCCGAGGCGTAATAAGCCGGAATGACGTACGGGCCTCCCGAGGGGCGTTTGCCTTTTGGGAGGCTCTTCGTGTCTTGCTGCGGTAGATGCTGCGGGCTTTGCGTCGCGGCAGCTGGCGGCAGAGCTGTGGTGCGGTGGGGCCTGAACCCCTGAGCTGGAAGGAATAATCGAGATGGCATCGAGAACTATGCATGACGGTCGCTTCGTGGTGACGACATGCGGGGGATGCTATGCCGATTGCGCCTTTGCGGCCCATGTTGAGGATGGGCGTGTGGTGGCCGAGTTGCCGGTGCCGGGGCATCCGTGCGCGGCGCGTGCCCTGTGCGCCCGCGGACGGCATCGCCTGGCAATGCCGTTTGACGAGCGTGACCGCATTGTGCACCCCATGCGACGCCGCCGAGATGGCTCGGGGTTTGATGCGATTACCTGGGACGAGGCGTTCGCGCAGATTGCCGAGCGTCTTTTGGGGATTGTTGACGAGTGCGGGCCTCGTGCACTGGGCATGACGCTCGGCGTGCCCTCGTTCGACCGCTACTGGGCGTATCGCTTTATGCATGCGCTGGGCTCGCCCAACGTGTACGGTGCCGACGGTGCCTGCGAGGTAAGCCGACTTACCGGTTGGGAGCACAGCCTGGGTTATAGTCCCGCCTCCGACCTGTCGCATACCGACTGCATCATGTACCTGGGGCGTTCCATTGTCGATTCGTCGACGATGGGGGCCGTTGACGCGCTCAACGATGCGCGCCGGCGCGGGGCGAAGATCATCGTGGTTGACCCCCGGCGCAGCGGCTCGGCCGCGCTTGCCGATCGCTGGCTCCGCGTACGCCCGGGCTGCGACTTGGCGCTGCTGTTGGGTATTGTCCACGTCTTGATTGCCGAGGGCCTGTACGATCACGAGTTCGTGGACCGCTACACCACAGGCTTTGACGAGCTGGCACAGGCGGCCAGTGCTTGGACGCCCGAGTGGGCCGAGTCGATGTGCGACGTGCCAGCCGCAGAGATTGTCGCCACGGCGCGCGATCTCGCTGGCGCCGCGCCTGCCGCCGTGGTGGATGCGGGCTTTCATGGCGGCATCGGAATCGCGTATGCCAATAGCACCCAGACCGCGCGCGCTATTTGCTTGGTCGACGTGCTGCTGGGCTGCATCGGACACGCGGGCGGTGCCCTCAACCCGCCCACGCCGCTTGTGTTGGGCGACCTCGATCCCGCACGCTTTGCGACGCCGCCGGTGCCGCGCGGGCCCAAGCTGGGGTCCGAGCGCTATCCGCTGGTCGATCCGGTGCGCGGCCTGTGCACGACTATCGGTCAGTCGATTCTTGCCGGCGATTTGCGTGGGCTCATCGTCTATGCCAGTAACCCCGGTGCTGGCTATGGCAATGCGCAGGCTTGGTTGGGTATTTTGCAGCAGCTCGACTTGCTCGTGACCGTTGATATTCGCTGGTCCGAGACAGCGCGCGCTTCTGACTTCGTGCTGCCCGACGTGACGTATCTGGAGGCCGACCGCGGCGTGGGAACGGTGATAGGCACCAACGATGCGCGCGTATTCTACCGTAATGCCGTGCTGCCCGTGCAGCATGACGACACGCGTCCCGGTCGGGAGATCTTTGCTGGTCTGGCACAGGCGTGCGGTGTGGGCGAGTACTTCCAGTTTACGTCTGACGATCTGGCGGCTGCCCAGGTGGCGCCTTTTGGGATCAATCTTGACGAGCTCAAGGAGCGCGGCTGGGCCGACACAGGTGTCGCGTTGCCGTCGCGTACGGGCGAGCCGGCGATTCCCTTGGATGGCGGCAAAATTGCGCTGGCAAGCGACGTATGGGAACGAGCCGGCCTGGGTCGTGTACCCAACTGGATCGCGCCCATGGTGGAGCCCGGCCCGGGGATGTTTCGCCTCATTAGCGGCAACCGTCCCTTTGAGTCGCACACCTCGCGCAGGCTTGCGGCCCAAGGTGCCGCCGAGGCTGGATTGGACCTGGATGCCGTGCAGATGAATGCCGATGCTGCTGCGCACATGGGCATCGCCGACGGCGAGATCGTCGAACTCGTGAGCGATATGGGCCGCGACCGCGTGCGCGTGGAGACGACGCCGTATCTGCATCCGGCGTGCATCTTTACGTCGGCCGCCCCCGGCGGGCGTTCGTTTGTCGCCGATGCCGGTGGCGCTCAAGCCTTGGGCGTGGGCCCGCTCGACCATACGCCGTTGCGTTGGGATCCGTTGACGGGTGCCGCGCTCACCCAGGAAAACGCCGTTCGCGTGGAAAAGATCGCGGCGCGCGAGGATAATAACGAGTAATTGACTCAGCTGATGTATTCGACTGATCCACGTTTTTTTTGAAAGGCCGCACATGAGCGATAGCCAGAACATGTCCGATGAGGTGCGCGCCCGCCTGCGCGCCATTCCCTCCGTCAACGAGCTGCTAGCCGAGTGGCCGGTAGTGAAGGCGGCGGGGGAGACCTGCGACGCGGTGGTGCATGCCGCCGTCACGGCCGAGCTCGACGAGGAGCGCTCCGCGATTCGTGTTGGCGCCGCCCCGCGTTCCAAGCGCGAGCTGGCCTCGGCCATCGAGTGGCGTGCGCATCGCTCTGCGCTGCCGAGCCTGCGTCCCGCCGTCAACGCCACGGGTGTGGTTATCCATACCAACTTGGGTCGCGCCCCGCTTGCGGAGTCGGTCGCCAAGGCCGTGGCCGAGGTTGCGCGCGGGTACAGCACGCTCGAGTACAGCGTGGACAGCTGCTCGCGTGGGTCGCGCAAGGAGCATGCCGCGCAGCTGATCCGCTCGCTTACCGGTGCCGAGGATGCGCTGGTCGTTAACAATAACGCGGCCGCCGTGCTGCTGGTGCTGGCGACCCATGCCGCGGGCAAGGAGGTCATCGTCAGCCGCGGCGAGCTTGTCGAGATTGGCGGCAGCTTCCGCATCCCCGACGTCATGGCGGCCTCGGGCGCCAAGCTCGTCGAGGTCGGAGCCACCAACCGTACGCACCTGGCAGATTATGAGCAAGCCATTACGCCCGATACGGCGATGATCCTTAAGGTCCATCCTTCCAACTATCGCATCGAGGGCTTTCACGAGGAGGTGGGCTCTCGGGAGCTTGCGGCGCTTGCTCACAAGCATGGCCTGCTGTTCTACGAGGACCAGGGCTCGGGCGCGCTGTTGCCCGACGACATCTTGGTGCGCGGCGGCGAAGAAACCACGCCGGCTTCGGTTTCGGCAGGGCTCGATCTGGTGTCGTGCTCGGGCGATAAGCTGCTCGGTGCCGCACAGGCGGGCATTATCATGGGCCGTCGCGATCTGGTCCAGGCCTGCGGCGCACATCCGCTCATGCGTGCTCTGCGTCCGGGCAAACTGGCGCTCACGGCACTCGAGGCCACGCTGCGTATCTACATGGACGGTGCCGATGTTGCCCATCGTGATATTCCGGTGCTCAGCATGCTTACGCTGCCGCAGGCTCATCTGGAGCGTCGCGCACGCAAGCTGCGCGAGCTGATGGTGGCGGGCCTCGATAAGGCTGGCTGCCCGTGTGCCGTGCAGGTGGAAATCGTCGAGGAGTCGTCGACCCCCGGTGGCGGCTCGCTGCCTACCGTGGAGCTGCCCACGATGTGCGTTGCCGTGCGTCTTGTTGACGCGCGCCTGACGGTCGATGCGCTCAAGCGCTCGCTTGTCCAGGACTTCGACACGCCGGTCGTCACGCGAACCTCGCACGATCGCATCCTATTTGACGTGCGCACGCTCGTGGGCGACCGCGATATCGAGACGGCGGCGTCGACGCTTGCCGCATGCGTTGAGAAGGCGATTGCTCGATGAGTGAGGTTCAGGCGCTGGTGGAGTGTCCCGTTATCGTTGGCACGGCGGGTCACGTTGACCATGGTAAGTCGGCACTGATCGAGGCACTGACCGGCAAGAATCCCGATCGTCTGGAGGTTGAGCGCCGTCGCGGTATGACCGTGGAGCTGGGCTTTGGCGAGTTGGCGCTGCCGAGTGGCAAGATCGTCGGCCTGGTCGACGTGCCGGGCCACGCGCATTACCTGCGCGCCATGGTGCAGGGCGCCACGGGCATCGACGTTGCCGTGCTGGTGGTCTCTGCCGTCGAGGGCGTGATGCCGCAGACGCGCGAGCACGTGCACGTGCTGGAGCTGCTGGGCGTTACGCATATGGTGGTCGCGCTGACGATGTGCGACCTTGCCGATGCCGAGATGACCGAGCTTGCCGAGCTCGATGTCGATGACTTTTTGTCGGGTACCGTGTTTGCGGGCGCGCCGATTGTGCCCGTGTCGTCTAAGACGGGCGAGGGGATCGACGGGCTGCTTGCGGTGCTCGACGAGCAGGTAAGTGCCTGCTGGGATGCCTGCCGCGACCGTGCCGAGCGCACCGATGCCGCGCCGCGCCTGCCGATTGACCGCTGCTTTACGATTAAGGGCGTCGGCACTGTCGTAACGGGAACGCTGCACGATGCGCCGGTTGCGGTGGGCGACGAGCTGATGGCTTTGCCGTCGCGTACGGTCTGTCGCGTGCGCGGGATTCAGGTGCATGGCGATACGCCGCGCGCGCTGCCTGGTCAGCGTGTGGCGCTCAACCTAGTTGGTGACGGTGCCGCGGCGCTTGACCGCGGCGAGTTGCTGGGCGTGGCGAATCGCTTTGGTCAGACGTTACGCTTTATGATGACGTTCACCTACCTGGGCCGTGAGGGAGCCAAGCCGCGTGTGCTCGAGTCGGGTGCGCGCGTGCATGTGATGGCCGGCACGGCTGAGGTTGTCGGTCGCATCATGCTTTTGGAGGGCGAGGCCCCCATGGCGGTGGGCGAGACCCGTACCGTGCAGGTGCGCCTGGAGGAGCCGCTGCCGCTGCGCGCCGGAGACCACGCCGTGGTGCTGTCGTATTCGCCCGTTATGCTCATCGGCGGCGGGCGCGTGCTGCTTTCGCGCTGCCGCCGCTCGCGCGAGCTTTCGGCGGGAGAGTGCACGCTGCTTGCAGCGCTTGAGGCCGGCGATGCCGTCGCTGGTGTGGACGCGTGGCTGGCGCTGCAGACGTTGCCAGTCGTGGTCGCCGACGTTGCCGCGGCGCTGGATCTTGTTTCCGGTGAGGCCGATGCCGCGCTGAACGAGCTGGTGGCTCGAGGTGCTGTTTGCGAGCTTGCCGGCTCTGGCGATGCACTGTATGTGAATGCCGCCGTGCTCGATGCCGCCATGGACGTGCTGGCGGCGACCCTGACCGCTATGCACGCGGCGTCTCCCAAGGAGACGGGCTTTACGCCCGGCGCCGTTGCCCATGCTGCGTGGCCTGCCGCTGACAATACAGTTGCCGCAGCCCTGATTTCCGAGGGCTGCTCGCGTGGCGTGTGCGCCGCCGAGGGCGCCGAGGTGTTCGACCCGCACTCCGCTGCCGCTGCAGCGCGTGTGGTGCGCGAGGCCTGCGAACGCATCGTTGCTTTGCTGGACGAAGCTGGCCTCGATGCACCGACGTTGCCCGAGGTGGGCGAGCAACTCCAGCTCGATCGCGACACCATGACGCGTGCGCTGCGCGAGCTTTCGCTCAACCGCTCCATCGTGAAGGTCGAGCGCGACGTTGCCTTGTCCGCCACCGCGGAGTCGCATGCGCGCGAGCTTGTCGCCGCTGGCATTGCCGACGCCGGTGGCGCAGCCACCACGAGCGTGCTGCGTGAGGCTCTGGGCGTGTCGCGCAAACGTGCCATCAGCATCTTGGAGCACCTGGATGCCGTGCGCTTTACGGTGCTCGACAAGGACGCCGGCGGCCTGCGCTCCCTGCGCTAGATTGGCTGCTCGGTTTGGTAAAATACCGCCGCACTTGGGAACGGATGGGCTCCGGTGGGCTCCGCGGTCCTCAAAACCGTTGCGAGGCGTGCAAAACGTCTTGGATGTGTTCGATTCACATACGTTCCCGCCATACGCTACCAGCGCTTTTGTGCTCGCGGTCTTGCTGCGTGCCGCAAAGGCGCTGTTTTGTTTTTGCACGAGCTTTTCGTAGCGTCGCTATTTCGGCGGCGGTATTTAGCTTCGTGCACCGGGCTTCGAGCATGCCGATGGGGGTGGTTTGCCGTATGACTACCGTAAGACGGGCCGATCTTTCTTGTGTCGTCCAAGCGGGCGGGCTGTCCTCGCGCATGGGCTGCGATAAGGCGCGCATGGCGTTTTGCGGCGAGCCGCTCATCGAGCGCGTGCTGGGTCGGTTGGCGCCAGTTGCCGGTGAGTTGGTCGTGACGACTTCGCGTCCCAGCGAGCTTGCCTACCTTGAGGAGCGCACGTTTGGCGGCCTGGTGCCGCGTGTGGTGGCGGACCTTGAAGGGTCGGCGGGCGCCATGCGCGGCATCGCGAGCTCGTTGGCCGCGGCCCGATTGCCGCTTGTGGCGATCGTAGCCTGCGATATGCCGTTTGTCTCGCCGGAACTCATCGGCGCGCTTGCCGATCATGTTGAGGCCGTGGTGCTCGATGTGTGCGTGCCGCGCGAGGAGCGGGGGATTGAGCCGCTTTGCGCCGTCTGGCGCCGTGATGCGTGTGCTCCGGTTGCCCAAGAGCTGCTCTCCTGCGACCGACAGCGCATTCGCTGCCTGATCAATCGCGTTCAGGCCGGTTATATGGATGAGCCGCAGATCGTTAAGGCCGCGGGCTCGACGCTCTGCTTCGAAAACGTCAATACGCCCGAGGAGTTTGCGGCGGCCGAGTTGCTCGCCTAGATCTGCACACATCAATGACGGGAGATGCCGTGTCACATGATATTTGCCCCGATACCGGGGAGCCTTGCACTTGCGATGGGTCCGAACCCTGTACCTGCGGTTGCGGTGGCTGTGGACATACTGCGGAAGAGGAAGCGGCCGCCGCGGCGTATCGCGATGCACACCGCGAAGGCCCGTCCGGTGATGCTCTCGACCATGAACGCAAGATCATCGTTTCGTTCGATAGCACCTTCGATGTGATGGAATGCGAGCAGCTGTGCCTTGCCGCCGGTGTGCCCGGGCGCATCATGCCGCTGCCCGGCTCCATCACCGCCGGCTGTGGGCTGTGCTGGGCCATGCCGTTCTCGGGCGATGCTCTTGCCGCCTTCCGCGCTGCCACCGAAGGCCGCATAACCCCCGCCGACTACCATCAGCTCGTCCTCTAACCACCAACATCACCACAAAGGTGCCTGTCCCCAATGTGGTGGCTTGGAACACGTGGACGAAACAGGTTTGAAACACGGGTTTTGCATGTCAGACACTCAAAAACGCTTCTACCTGCATCGTAATCAAAACGAAACATCTGCTCGTCGGCTTATGCGAAACTTTCCCGCAACAGTGCGATATTATCCATATTCGATAAAGCTCGCGGCGCATGGGGCGCCTCGAACGATACTTTTCTTTTCCATCAATTGGAGGAAGCATGAGCTACACGCAGAAAGTTCTCGACGAGCTCAAGGCCCGCTATCCCGAGCAGCCTGAGTTCATCCAGGCCGCGACCGAGATCCTCGGCACCATCCAGCCGGCGCTCGACGCCCATCCCGAGTACGAGGAGGCCGCCCTGCTTGAGCGCCTCGTCGAGCCCGAGCGCATCGTCATGTTCCGTGTCCCCTGGGTCGACGACCAGGGCAAGGTCCAAGTCAACCGCGGCTACCGCGTCGAGTTCAACTCTGCCATTGGACCCTACAAGGGCGGCCTTCGCTTTAACCCGACGGTCACCCTGGGCATGCTCAAGTTCCTGGGCCTGGAGCAGATCCTCAAGAACAGCCTGACCACCCTTCCCATGGGCGGCGGCAAGGGCGGTTCCGACTTTGACCCCAAGGGCAAGTCCAACAACGAGATCATGCACTTCTGCCAGTCCTTCATGACCGAGCTCTATCGCCACATTGGCCCCAACACTGACGTTCCCGCCGGCGACCTGGGCGTTGGCGGCCGCGAGGTTGCCTACCTGTTCGGTCAGTACAAGCGCCTGACCAACGAGTGGACCGGCGTCCTCACTGGCAAGGGCCTCTCCTTTGGCGGTTCGCTCGCCCGTACCGAGGCCACCGGTTATGGTCTGGTCTACTTTGTGGACGAGTACCTCAAGAGCCGCGGCGACTCCTTCGAGGGCAAGAACGTCGTCGTTCACGGCTCCGGTAACGTCGCCATCTACGCGGTCCAGAAGGTCGCCCAGCTCGGCGGCAAGGTGCTGGCCTGCTCCGACACCCACGGCTGGGTCGAGGATCCCGACGGCATTGACTACACCGTGCTCGAGCACGTCTACAACAAGAAGCGCTCCGGTCACGACAAGGGCGTTACGCTCGCTATGTACGTCGACGAGAAGCCCAATGCCACGTGGCACGAGGGCGACGGCCGCGGCGTGTGGCAGCTGCCCTGCGATATCGCGCTTCCCTGCGCTCGCGAGAACACGCTGCTGCTCGAGGACGCCCAGGCGCTCGTCGCCAACGGCTGCAAGGTGGTCGGCGAGGGCGCGAACATGCCCACGACCATCGAGGCCACGACCTACTTCCAGGAGAACGGCGTTGCCTTTATGCCTGGTAAGGCTGCCAACGCCGGTGGCGTGCTCGTGTCCGGCCTGGAGATGAGCCAGAACGCCGAGCACCTGTCCTGGACCTTCGAGGAGGTCGACGGCAAGCTCGAGCAGCTCATGCGCGGCATGTTCCACAACGTGGACGACACCGCCAAGGAGTACGGCCAGGAGGGCAACTTCGTCATGGGCGCCAACATCGCCGGCTTCCTGAAGGTCGCCGACGCCATGCTCGCTCAGGGCGTCTGCTAAATCTTCGCTCGACATAGCATGTGATGAGGCTCCCAGCTATCTGGCTGGGAGCCTTTTCTATCCCGGAGGACTCCTCATAACTTGCGGTGATATACGGACTGTTTTGCGTTCCAGAACGGCTAATCAGTCCGTATATCACCGCAAGTTATGGATGGGTGGGTGGATTTTGTCCTAAAACGGTGTGCGGCTCCTCGTTTGGTACACTTAAAAGTACTGGACAAGTGAAGAGATGGGGGAGAACGTGCTCAAGTTCGGTACCTACGTCCGTGTTGGAAACGCGGCCGAAGCCTATGAGCTCTTGCAGAAGAACCGCAACAACAAGATTGTGGGCGGCGGCATCTGGATGCGCCTGGGTTCGCGTCGCGTGGCGACGGCGATTGACCTTTCGGCCTGCGGACTCGATCAGATCGAGGAGACCGAGACCGAGTTTCGCATCGGTGCCATGTGCACCCTGCGCCAGCTCGAGCGTCATGCCGGGCTCAACGCGCTTGTCAACAATGTCTTTGAGTTCGCCGTCCACGACATCGTGGGCGTGCAGCTGCGCAACACCGCCACGGTGGGCGGCAGCATCTACGGCCGCTTTGGCTTCTCGGACGTGCTCTCGGCTTTCCTGGCGCTCGATTCCTATGTTGAGCTGACGGGGGCAGGCCGCGTTCCGCTCGCCGAGTTCGTGAACATGGGTTACGTGCGCGACGTGATCGAGCACATCGTAGTCGTTAAGCACGATTACCGTGCGAGCTACGAGGCCGTGCGCAAGGCCGCGACCGACTTTCCCTCGCTGAACGTTACCGCCGCCTGGTGGGACGGCTCCTGGCACGTCACCGTGGGCGCCCGCCCGCTGCGCGCGACCTTGCTACAGGGCGAGGCGTGTGGTCTCACCGGCGAGCAGCCTTCCGAGGACGAGCTTCGCGCCCTTGCCGCATCCGTGCGTGCCCTGAGCTACGGCACCAATATGTGGGGCTCGGCCGACTACCGTCGCCGCATCTCGGCCCCGCTTGCCGTCCAGGCTGTGCGTCGTGCCGCCGGCATCGAGCTTTCGGCCGCGCTTGCCCACGAGCTCGAGACCGTGCAGATTCCCAAGTTCGCCACGGACGAGTATTCTTGCCGCCGCGTGTCCGGCGTCGATTCTAGCGAGGTGCGCTAATGGCTGCCAAACTCATCGATCTTTCCTTTACGCTCAACGGCCGCAAGGTCAAGGTTCAGATTGCCCCCGACACCATGCTCTTTGCGCTGCTGCGCGAGCAAGGCTGCGCGTCGGTGCGCTGTGCCTGCGAAACCACCAACTGTGGCCTGTGCACGGTGTGGCTCGACGGCGACCCGGTGCTGAGCTGCTCGGTTCCCGCGGCCCGTGTTGAGGGTCGCACCATCACCACGCTCGAGGGCCTCAAGGCCGAGTCCGAGGCACTGGCCCGTGCGATGGCTGCCGAAGGCGCCGAGCAGTGCGGTTTTTGCGCCCCCGGCCTCATCATGAACGTGCTGGCGCTTGCCCGCGCCGCCAAGGAGGACCCGAGCCTCGTCGCCACGCGCGAGGAGCTCTCGCGCCAGCTGGCCGGCAACCTTTGCCGCTGCAGCGGCTACGAGAGCCAGCTGCGCGCCATCGTGCGCTTCCTTAACGAGTCCGGCGTGCAGGTGGGCTTTGAGATGCCCGAGCTGCCGGTCAATAACACCAGCTCCGACGGTGTCTCCTACAAGCAGATCACTCACAAGCAGCCCAAGAAGGACTCGAAGGCCCTGCTCGAGGGGCGTCCCGTCTACACCGGCGATATGGTGCCCGCCGGTGCGCTCATCGTCAAACTCAAGCGCAGCCCCTATGCCCGCGCCAAGATCCGCTCCATCGATACGTCGCGCGCCCTGAAGGTGCCGGGCGTCGTGGGCGTCTACACCTACGAGGACGTGCCCCAGCGCCGCTTTACCATTGCCGGCCAGAGCTATCCGCAGCCTTCGCCCTACGACCGTCTGATTCTTGAGAACCTGGTGCGCTACCAAAACGAGGAGGTGGCGATCGTCGCCGCCGAGACCGAGGAGGCCGCCGACAAGGCACTCAAGCTCATTAAGGTTGACTATGAGGTGCTCGAGCCGCTGCTCGACTTTACCAAGGCGCTCGATAATGACATCGTGGTCCACCCCGAGGGCGATGTGACCTTTATGTTCCCGCAGGGCGGCGACGTTGCTCGCAACCTGGTGTGCAGTGGCACGAGCGACTTTGGCGACTTGGACGAGGCCTTCGCCCAGAGCGACATCGTCTTCACTCGCACCTACACCAGCCAGGCCACGCAGACCGCGCCCATGGAGACCTTCCGCGCCTTCGCGACGACCGACGCGTTCGGCCGCATCTCGGTGACCACCTCTACACAGGTGCCCTTCCACGTGCGCCGCATGGTCGCGCAGTCGCTCGACATTCCGCAGTCGCAGGTGCAGGTCATTAAGCCGCGCATCGGCGGCGGCTTTGGCTCCAAGCAGACGGGCTGCTGTGAGATCTTCGTTGCGTTTGTGACGCAGCAGACCGGCCGTCCGAGCTACTGCTGCTACACCCGCGAGGAGACCATCACCGCGGGCAACTCGCGCCACCAGATGCAGATGACCGTTAAGCTGGGCGCCATGAACGACGGCACCATCACGGCCATCGATCTGCATACGCTGTCCAACGCCGGCGCCTATGGCGAGCATGCCACCACGACGATCGGCCTTTCGGGTCATAAGAGCCTGCCCATCTACAACCACGTGAAGGCGAGCCGCTTTAGCTGGGACGCCGTCTACACCAATACCAACCGTGGCGGCGCGTATCGCGGCTACGGTGCCACCCAGGGCCAGTTTGCCGTGGAGAGTGCCGTTAACGAGCTCGCCGACATGCTGCACATGGACACCGCCGACCTGCGCCTTAAAAACATGGTGCGCGAGGGCGAGGTCATGCCGCAGTACTACAACGAGAAGCTCAACGCCTGCGCGCTCGACCGCTGCCTGCTGCGCGCGATGGACATGATCGGCTGGCGCGACAAGCCGCTGGCCGTGGACCTGGGCGACCGCGTGCGCGCCCTGGGCTGCGCGCTCACTATGCAGGGCTCGGGCATCTCCAACGTGGACATCGCCGGCATCGACATGCGCCTGGAAGAGGACGGCTTCATTACCATCGGCACCGGCGCCACCGATAACGGCATGGGCGTCGACACGATTCTGGCGCAGATTGCCGCCGAGGAGCTGGGCGTGGAGAGCTCGCTTATCGTGGTGCGCGGCGTGGACACCGACGTGTCGCCGTTCGACGCCGGCTCGTACGCGAGCTCGGGTACGTACGTGACGGGCCTTGCCGCCAAGAACGCCGCGACCGAGTTGCGTGAGAAGATCTGCGCCAAGGCCGCCCAGATGTGGGACGTGGACGCCGCCGACGTGGTCTTTGATGGTCAGTACGTGCGCCTGTCCGACGAGCGTGCCGCGCGCGAGCAGAACCGCTACCTCACGCTGCGCGACTTTGCCAACCTGTGCGTCAAGAACATCGCGGGCGGCGACGCGCTCACCTCGCACGCCTCAGCCTGCCTGCCCGTTTCGCCCCCGCCGTTTATGGCCGGCATTGCCGAGGTCGAGGTCGACAAGGCCACCGGCAAGGTGACTGTGGTGGACTACGCGGCGGCTGTGGACTGCGGCACCGTGATCAACGAGGCGCTCGCGCGCGTCCAGGCCGAGGGCGGCATTGCCCAGGGTATCGGCCACGCGCTCTACGAAATCGTCGAGCATGATGAGCGCGGCCGCCTGCGCACCGGCAACTTTATGAGCTACAAGCTGCCCACGCGCCTGGATATCGGCAGTATTCGCGTGGCCTTTGAGCCGAGCTACGAGCCGACGGGTCCGTTTGGTGCCAAGTCGATCGGCGAGGTCGTCATCAACACGCCGCTCGCCGCCGTTGCCTCGGCCGTGGCACACGCTACCGGACATCAGGTTCGCTCGCTGCCGATCACGCCCGAGAAGGCCCTGCTGGGGGAGTAGGCGAGGCGACGCATCCGCCGCTCTTTGCCTAGCCCTGGGAAGCTGCAGCCCACTTTTCAACTGAATTGTGGGCTGCAGTTTCCGTTTGAGGGCCTTGGCGGAAAGTGCATCCCGGAATAGGGGCTCAAAACGGGTTGCAGTTTCCGGTTGATGGCTATAGCGGAAATTGCATCCCATTCCGAGGCCCCAAACCGGGACACGCTTTCCGGCGCATGGCCAGCATCGCCAGGCTGCCGAGTCCCACCGAAGTTGCGGTGGAATAGGGACTGTTTTGGAGGACTGGAGCCCCAAACAGTCCCTATTCCACCGCAACTTATGAGATGGGGTGGCGTGCTCTATTGGCTTGCTCTCGTGGTGAGGTCGTGAGCTTGTAAAAGGTGTGCGTGCGCTTACCGTTCGTATCTGCTATCATTCCTAGTCTGTGCGCTCATGCGGGCGTGGCGGAATTGGTAGACGCGCCAGATTTAGGTTCTGGTGGGATTCCCGTGAAGGTTCGAGTCCTTTCGCCCGCACCAACGCATCTGCTTCGGCTTCGGCCGTTGCGACTCTTTGTTGCATAAAGGTACCAGCACCTCAGATAAGCTGGGCAGTATGAGGAGGAACGTGTTGAACATCACCGCTTCTGACGTCAAGGACGCCAAGCTCACCGCTACGGTCACCATCCCGGCCGTCGACGTCGACGCCGCGATCAAGAAGGCCTACAAGGACACCGCCAAGAAGTATCGCTTCCCGGGCTTCCGTGCCGGCAAGGCTCCCCGTCCGGTCATCGACTCCGCTCTTGGCGCCGAGGCTACCCTCGCTCAGGCCACCAACGACCTGATCGCCGCCAACGAGCCCGCCGTCCTCAACGAGCTGGACATCGTCCCCACCAAGAGCGGTGACTACAAGGAGCTCGACCTCGCCAAGGATCACGAGGACTACACCTACATCGTCGAGTTCTCCCTGCGTCCCGCCGCTGAGCTCTCCTCCTTCGACGCCGTCGAGATCGAGATGCCCCCTGCGGAGGTCACCGAGTCCGAGATCAACAACCAGGTCGAGATGCTCCTCAACTACCGTGCCACTTTCGAGGACGTCGAGGGTCGCGCCGTCGAGGCCGAGGACTACGTCACTGTCGACCTCAAGGCCGTCGAGAACGCCGACAACTTTGCCGCCGAGGGCCGCATGCTCATCGCCGGTAGCGACAGCAACCCCAAGGAGTTCAACGAGGCCCTGATCGGCGCTAACGTTGACGACGTCAAGACCGTCACCTGGACCGACGAGGTCGATGAGGGCGAGGAGGCCGAGACCCACACCGTCGAGGTCACCGTCAAGGGCATCAAGGTCCGCAACACCCCCGAGCTCACCGACGAGCTCGTCAAGTCCGACTTTGGCTTTGACAGCATCGACGCCATGCGCGACGCCATCAAGATCGAGATCGAGCAGGACAAGGCTTCCCGCCTGCCGGCCGAGAAGGAGAACCGTTGCGTCTCCGCTCTCGCCGAGCGCCTGCAGCTCGACGAGATGGACGCCGACTACGAGCAGTCCGTCTTTGAGGAGCTTGGCCAGAACTTCCTGTCCAACCTCGCTGCCCGCGGCATGACGCTGGACACCTGGCTGCCCGCTTCCGGCCTGACCATGGAGCAGTTCATCGGCGACCTGCACAAGCAGGCCAACGACGTTGCCCGTGAGTCCCTGGCTCTGGACGCCCTCGCCCGTGAGCTCAAGATTGAGGTTACCGAGGACGACATCAACGCCGAGTTCGAGAAGGCCGGCGTCAAGGACGTCGAGGCTTCCAAGGCCGAGTTCATCGCCGATGGCCGCATGCCTGCCGTCCGCGAGTCCATCCGTCGCTCCAAGGCCGTCGACCACCTGGTCGAGAACGCCAAGGTGACCGAGGTCGACGAGACCGCCAAGGACGCCGAGTAATTCTCGCCACCTTGCCCGCGAGCGCATGGGTGCGCCCGTGATGGGGTAAAGTTATACACCGGTTATCCGGTTGCTTCGTACGGTGCCAGCCAATGCATAGCATGCGGGCACCGTACGTTTATCTAGAACCAATTTGGTCCGCAAGAGAGAAATGGAGATGCGTATGATCGCCAAGTTCGATTCCGCCCTCGTGCCATACGTTATCGAGCAGACGCCGCGCGGCGAGCGCAGCTACGATATCTATTCGCGCCTGCTCAACGACCGCATCATCTTCTTGGGCGAGGAGATCAACTCCGTCAGCGCCAACCTGGTCGTTGCCCAGTTGCTGCATCTTGAGAGCCAGGATGCCGAGAAGGATATCTCGCTCTACATCAATTCGCCCGGCGGCGAGGTCTACTCCGGCCTGGCGATTCTTGACACCATGAACTTCATTAAGCCGCAGGTCTCCACCATTTGCGTCGGCATGGCCGCGTCTATGGCCGCTGTGCTGCTTTCGGCCGGCGCCAAGGGCAAGCGCTTCTGCCTGCCGCACTCCAAGGTCATGATTCACCAGCCCAGCGGCGGTGCACAGGGCCAGCAGACCGAGATCGAGATCGTGGCCGAGGAGATCAAGAAGACCCGCCGTGAGCTCAACCAGATCCTGTCCGACGCCTCGGGCCAGCCCATCGAGAAGGTTCAGGCCGACACCGAGCGCGATAACTACCTCACGGCTGCCGAGGCCCTCGACTACGGCCTGATCGACCGTATTGTCACCTCGCGCGACCTCGCCGCGAAGGACGCCTAGGATGGCCGGTAACATGCAGGACGGCTTCGACGAGAACGGCAACCCCATCCGCTGCTCCTTCTGCGGAAAAGAGCAGGGTCAGGTTCGCCGCCTGGTGAAGGGCCCGACCAATATCTTTATCTGCGACGAGTGCGTTGCCGCCTGCTCCGAGATCCTGGAGGAGTCGCTGGCTTCGGACTTTATGGACGCCGCACGCAACGGCAAGCTACCGGGCTTCCTCAACGACCACGGTCAGGCTGCATCCCAGCCCGCCGTGGACCCCGAGACCGAGGGTTTTGAGCTCGAGGACGACCGTCAGGTCATCACGCACGTGCCGACGCCGCACGAGATCTATGACGAGCTTTCGGCCTATGTCATGGGCCAGGAGGACGCCAAGCGCGCCATGTCGGTTGCCGTGTACAACCATTACCGCCGCGTGATCGAGGGCGGTGCTGCGCTTTCGGCCTTTGACGATGGCTTGGACTCGCAGCTTGACGATGATATGGACGAGGTGGAGCTCGCCAAGTCCAACATTTTGCTGCTCGGTCCCACCGGCACCGGTAAGACCCTGCTCGCCCAGACGCTCGCGCGCATCCTCGAGGTGCCGTTTGCCATCGCCGACGCCACCGCGCTCACCGAGGCCGGTTACGTCGGCGAGGACGTGGAGAACATCCTGCTTAAGCTCATCAATGCCGCCGACGGCGATATTGAGCGCGCACAGGTGGGCATCATCTACGTGGACGAGATCGACAAAATCGCCCGCAAGGCCGAGAACCTCTCCATCACCCGCGACGTTTCGGGCGAGGGAGTTCAGCAGGCGCTGCTTAAGATCCTTGAGGGCACGGTGGCAAGCGTTCCACCCACCGGCGGCCGCAAGCATCCCCAACAGGAGCTGCTGCAGATCGACACGACCAACATTCTGTTTATCTGCGGCGGTGCCTTTGTGGGTCTGGACAAGATCATCGCCGATCGCGTGGGCAACAAGGGCGTGGGCTTTAACTCCGAGATCGCCGGCCCCACCTCGGTCGACGAGAACGATCTGCTGCGCCAGGTGCTCCCGCAGGACCTCAACGCCTTTGGCATGATCCCCGAGTTTGTGGGACGTACGCCCGTCGTCACCCAGACGCAGGCGCTCGACGAGGACGACCTGGTGTCGATCCTGACCGAGCCCAAGAACGCTGTGGTGCGTCAGTACCGCAAGATGTTCCAGCTCGAGGACGTTGAGCTTGAGTTTGAGGATGCCGCCCTGCACGAGATCGCCCGCATGGCACTTGCCCGCAAGACCGGCGCCCGCGGCCTGCGCTCCATCTGCGAGGACGTGCTGCAGCAGACGATGTTCGACCTGCCCAGCGAGGAGGGCGTCACCAAGGTCATCGTGACCGAAGCCTCCGTAAAGGGCGAAGAACAGCCCCAACGCATCTACGGGAAATAGCTTGAATGCAGGCCCCGCGGCAACTACCGCGGGGCCTGCCTTTTAGGGACAGGTTTATCTTGGTCGTTTTTATATGGGCAAATGTCGTTTCCCCTGATAAAACCTGCCAAAATAAACCTGTCCCTTTTCGGCAGGTATGCCTGTGCTATTCTGTGAGATTGTCAAGTTAGTACCTTCAGACTGAAGTAATCGACACCTAAGGGGAGGAATGTAGGCCCGATTTTCGTAGATTCCGCACGAGCCGAAGACCACGTAATGTGGTCTTCGAGCGAGCCCAGGACCTGACCGAGCGAAAATCGGGCCTACATTCCTCCCCGGCGGGACAGGGAGAGATATATGGAAGAAATGCCCAAGAACTACGATCCGTCGACCAACGAGCCGGCGATCCTGCAGAAGTGGCTCGACGGCGGCTACTACAAGCGCCGTGAGGGCGTGGGCGACTGCACCGTCACCATTCCGCCTCCCAACGTGACCGGCAAGCTCCACATGGGTCACGCCACCGACGACTCCATCCAGGACGCCATCATCCGCATGGCCCGCATGCGCGGCAAGTCCACGCGCTGGGTGCTCGGCACCGATCACGCCGGTATTGCCACGCAGACCAAGGTCGACAAGAAGCTCAAGAGCGAGGGCATCAGCCGTCTGGAGATCGGCCGCGATAAGTTTGTCGACGCCTGCTGGGATTGGACCCACGAGTACGGCGGCATCATCGTCGAGCAGATCAAGCGTATGGGCTGCTCCGTCGACTTTGACAACGAGCGCTTCACCATGGACGAGGACTACGCCCAGGCCGTGCGCAAGGTGTTCTGCGACTGGTACCATGACGGTCTGATCTATCGCGGCAAGCGAATCGTCAACTGGTGCCCCAACTGCACTACCGCCATCTCGGACGACGAGGCCGAGTACAAGGACGAGAAGGGCCACCTGTGGCACCTGCGCTACCCGCTGACCGAGCCGGTCAACGGCCAGGACTACATCGTCGTCGCCACCACGCGCCCCGAGACCATGCTCGGCGACACGGGCGTCGCCGTCTCCCCGAAGGACCCCGAGAAGGCCGCCTTTGTGGGTAAGACCGTCAAGCTCCCCATCGTGGACCGCGAGATCCCTATCTTTGAGGATTGGCACGTCGACGCCAACTTTGGCTCCGGCTTTGTCAAGGTCACCCCGGCCCACGACCCCAACGATTACGCCATGGGCCAGGCCCACGACCTGCCGCAGATCAACATCTTCGACGAGCACGCGGTGGTCGTTGAGGGCTACGGTGAGTTCACCGGCATGAACCGCGACGAGTGCCGCGAGGCCGTCATTAAGTGGTTCGAGGAGCACGACCTGCTCGATCACGTCGAGGACCTCGATCACTCCGTCATGCACTGCTACCGTTGCGACTCCGCGCTGGAGCCGTGGCTGTCCGAGCAGTGGTTCGTCGCCGTCGACAAGCTCAAGGGGCCGGCGCTCGACGCCGTCAACTCCGGCAAGGTCACCTTCCACCCCGCGCGCTGGACGCAGACCTACACCACCTGGATGGAGAACCTTAAGGACTGGTGCATCTCGCGCCAGCTGTGGTGGGGCCACCGCATCCCCGTGTTCTACTGCGAGGACTGCGGCTGGGAGGACGCCCTTACCGAGGACACCGACGTGTGCCCCAAGTGCGGCGGCCATCACGTGCATCAGGACGAGAACGTGCTGGACACCTGGTTCAGCTCGCAGCTGTGGACCTTCGCCACGCAGGGTTGGCCGCAAAAGCCCGAGCTGCTCGAGGGTCATCACCCCACGACGGCGCTCGTCACTGCGCGCGACATCATCGCGCTGTGGGTCGCCCGCATGGTCATGAGCTCGCTGTACTTCCTGGACGAGGTGCCGTTTAAGGACGTCGTCATCTACCCGACGATTCTGGCCAAGGACGGCAGCCGCATGTCCAAGTCCAAGGGCAACGGCGTTGACCCCATGGACCTCATCGGTATGTACGGCGCCGACGCCATGCGCTTCAACCTGCTCACGCTGTGCACTAACAACCAGGACGTCAAGTTCGACGCGAACATCGACAAGAAGACCAAGAAGCTTATCGACAGCCCGCGCACCGACCAGGCCAAGTCGTTTGTGACCAAGATCTGGAACGCTAGCCGCTTCCTGCTCATGAACATGGAGGGCTACACGCCCGGCGAGCCTGTCGTTGAGACGCCGGCCGACGCCTGGATGTTTAGCCGCCTGGCCAAGGCCGTGAAGATGGTCACCGAGGGCATTGAGAATTACACCTTTGGCGACATGGCCCGCGGCGTGCAGCAGTTCTTCTGGAACGAGGTCTGCGACTGGTACGTCGAGGTCACCAAAGCCCACCTGAAGGGCGAGGGCCGTCTGCAGGCGCAGCGCAACCTGATCTTTGTGCTCGACACCTCCATTCGCCTGATGCACCCGCTCATGCCGTTTGTCACCGAGGAGATCTGGGACAACATGCCGGCGAGCGTGCTCGACCTGGACGCCGAGGGCAACGTGGACCGCGCCGAGGCACTTATGATTGCCAAGTGGCCCGAGCCCGCCGACTACGCCAAGTATGTTGACGAGGACGCCGAGCGTGCGTTTGAGCTGTGCCGCGCCGTCGTGTCTGCCGCCCGCGCCACGCGTTCGCGTTACCGCTTGAGCCCCAAGGCCGAGCTCGACGTGGTCGTGCGCGCCGGTGCCGAGGACATTGAGAAGCTCGAGAGCCTGCGCTCGACCATCGAGCCGCTGGCGAATACCGCCTCGCTGGTCATGGGCACCGATGTTGAGAAGCCTGCCGCGAGTATTGCCGTGGTCGATAGCGGCGTCGAGGTCTTTGTGGTGCTCGAGGGCAAGGTTGACCTTTCGGCCGAGAAGGCGCGCCTGGAGAAGGAAATTGCCGCGGCCCAGAAGGAGCTCGCCGGCTGCGAGAAGACCCTTGCCAACGAGGGCTTTGTGGCCAAGGCCGCGCCCGCGGTGGTCCAGAAGAAGAGGGACCGTGCAGCTGAGCTCAAGGAGATCGTGACGGCACTGACTGCTCAGGTTGCTGACTTCTCGTAGGCGGTACTGAGGGGCGCGGTTTGGGGCTTTGCTCGCTACTGCGGACAGTCCTGCGCAAGACGGACAGCACATTAAGTGCTGTCCTTTGCGTGCGGAACTTGTATCGAGCAAAGCGTCGGGCCGCTCCTAGTTCGTTTACGTGGTTGTTTGCATCTGGCGCGTTAGGGCCACTGGGTTGTGGCCTTGATTCTGCTGTAAAGCGTTGTTTGGCTGATATTTTGAATGGGAGGGGCTCGTTGTTGCTTACGGGCCTCTTTTTATGTTGAGGAGACTTTGGCTATGGCAAAGCGTTCTGGGTTGTATTCGGTGCCGTTTGAGGTTCCGGAGCTTTCTTTTGATGAGGCTGTTGCACTTGCGGCCGATACGGGCAAGATTGCGCGTTATTCCACGCCGCTGCTCGAGACCGTCGTCGAGATGCTCGATGAGCTTGGTCGTCCTGACGAGTTCTACGATTGCGTCCAGATAGCGGGTACCAATGGAAAGACCTCGACGACGCGATTCTCGGCTGCCATTCTTCGTGGTGAGGGCCTTAAGACGGCACTCTTTACGTCGCCTCATCTGGTGCGCTATCCCGAGCGTATGGAGATTGACGGAAAGGTCGTCTCAGACGAGGTCTTTGCCCATGGTGTCTCTGCGGCGTATGAGGCGGGTCGTCGTCTCAACGCACGTCGTGAGGCGGCGGGCGAGGAGCTCCGTTCTATTACGCCCTTCGATCTTTTGTCCGTGGCTGGTTTGACTATGTTTGCCGAGGCTTGCGTGGACGTGGCCGTGCTTGAGGTTGGCATGGGCGGACGATGGGATGCTACGAGTGCGACCGATCCCGTGGCCGTCGCCATTACGGGCATTGGACTCGACCATACGAAGGTCCTTGGCGACACGCTTGAGGCTATTGCGGGGGAGAAGGCTGCGGTTATTAAGCCTGGGCGTTTGGTTGTTTTGGGCGAGGGCACGCATGAGGCGAGCGTTCAGCGTGTGATGGATGCCCGTTGCCGCGAGTGCGGTGTTGTGCCGCTCGTGGTGAATCATGTCACGACTAAGGTGCCGGCGCATGTGGGCGACACGGTGGAGTTTAGCTGCACCACACCGCGCGCGATCTATACGTCGAGGATGGTCAAGCCGGCGTATCAGCCGCAGAATGCTGCGTGCGCGATTATGCTGTGCGAGGGCTATCTGGGTCGCGAGCTCGACCACGATGCGCTCGACGCTTCGCTTATGGGCTGCCCCACGCCGGGTCGTTTTGACGTGCTGGGAACCGATCCGCTCAAACTGATCGACGCTTGCCATAACCCCCAGAGCTGCGAGAACTTTGTGAGCGCACTGGACGAGATCGATACGTGCGTAGAGAATCGCCCCACGCTGCTGTGTGCTGCGCTGGCCGACAAGGACGTGGCGGGCATCGTCGATGTGCTGATTCCGGCCTTCCCGCGCGTGGTCGTGACCCAGACCGATTCCGATCGCGCCCTGCCGGCAGATGAGCTCGCTGCCCTGGTGGACGCCGATAAGCTCGCGGGTGTGTATCCCAGCGTATCCGAAGCCCTCGCGGCCCTCGATGCCGCGGGCGAGCCCTTCGTAGCAGCCGGCACCATCACCCTAGCCGGCGAAGTGGCCGGCCTGCTGCGCTAGAGCCTTTCTGTAGGGCAGCTGGTTGCCCTGCTCGCCACGAAATGGGCCTATTTACTACGTTTGACCGGTTGCCCTCGACCACGCCGAGAATTGCGAAATCAAAACCGCAGGTAGATGGCTTGCCAATTTTCAAAAAAGACCCGCATGGTTGACCCATGCGGGTTAAACGTAGTAGATAGCCCTTTTTCGTGGCGCATCTCTAGACTGTCAAATTGGTCGACTTGGCCCTTTAGCAGTTGCGGTGAAATAGTTCCTGGATTATGCCTCTGTGGGTTAATCTGGGAACTATTCCACCGCAACTTAGTTTGGGGGCTTGGGGACCAGGCTAGTCTAGGCGGACTGGGTCGTGGGGGTAGGCGTTGAGGATCTCGACGCCGGACTCGGTGACCAGGGCCAGGTCTTCGATACGGACGCCGGTGCGGCCGGGGAGGTAGATGCCCGGCTCAATGGAGAACGTCATGCCGGGCTCTACGACTTGCTCGTTGGCGAGCGAGACGTCGCCCGGCTCGTGGTCCTGCAGACCGATCGAGTGTCCCAGGCGATGCGTAAAGTACTGCCCATAGCCCGCCTCCTCAATCACGTCGCGTGCGGCGCGGTCCAGGTCGCACATGCGCACGCCCGGTGCGATGAGAGCCTCGGCGGCCTCGTTGGCACGGCGCACGATGTCGTAGATGCGCGCCGTCTCTTCGTCCGGCTCGCCCCAAAAGAACGTGCGCGTCATGTCCGAGCAGTAGTTGCAGCGGCGTCCGCCAATGTCGAACAGCACCACGTCGCCGCGTTTGAGCACGGTGTCGTCGGGCTCGTGATGCGGGTCTCCGGCGTTGGCGCCAAAGCTCACGATGGGCGGAAAGCTAAAGCCCTCGCAGCCGTGCTTGCGATATAAGCCGAGCATCTGGTCGGCAATTTCGCGCTCCGTTACGCCCTCGCGGACGAGCTTGATGGCGTCGGACATCACGGCGTCGTTGGCGCCCGAGGACACGCGCATGAGCTCCTGCTCGGCGGCATCCTTGTGGGTGCGCGCAGCGGTGACGGCAAAGTCGCCCAGGAAGAACTCGCTGGCGGCGTGGCGCTCCATAAGGGGCATCAAAAAGCCGGAACGCATGACGGTGTCGATGCCGAGGGGCTTGGATGGATCGACCTCGCGAGCGATGGCGTCGGCCACGACGTCGGTATCGGTGTGATAGGCGACGCGGGCATTGTCATACTCGGGCAGCTGATGCAGGGCGTTGACCAAGATAACGGGCTCGCAACCGCGCGCGAGCAGCACGCCGCAAAAACGCTCGAACATATCGGCATAAAAGCCGGTCAGGTAATAAATCGACCACGGGTCGTTTACAAGCAACTGCGCGCCGGGGTGCTGAGCCTCGAGCGCATCGAGCACGTGCGCCACGCGCTGGTCATCGACATGTGCCATGAAACATCCTTTCGCTAGGTTGCCACCATGGTATCCCATACGCCCCCACATAAGTTGCGGTGGAATAGTTCCTGGATGCCGGGGTTTTGGCGGAAATCAGGAACTATTTCACCGCAATTGTGGAGGGTGGGGTGGATGGCGGGGTGGCTAAAAGAGCCCCGTCCCAAATGAGCTACCTAGGCAGGGTCGATGTCCATGCTGGCGATGAGGTCTATGCCCGTGTTGAGGAGGTCTTCTAGAACGACGTCGCCCATGCGGACTGGGGCTTTGACGACCAGGCCGCGGATGAGGTTCATGGCTTGGGCGTGGAGTGCCAGCGGGATTGCTTCGACCGTGCGCACGGGCAACAGTGCCTCGTCGCCGCTGGATACGGCAACGGTGGTAGTGAGTACGCGCATGGGGCAGGTGAGCTCCTGATGCGCGAACGTATCACCGCGCGGGCAGCTGTTGCCGGTCACGGAGCGCACCTCTACCACGGCGCCGTCTGCGTTGCGCTCGACCTCTACGGTCAGGAGGCACTCGGATGGGCAGGTGGTGCAGTTGAACTGCTGCGTTTCTATCGCGTTTATGCTCATGACCCTACGCCTCCTCAATGGGATCGACGGACAGGACAATCTCGCTAACACCCAGGTCTAGTGCGCGCTGAATCATCTTTGCCGGCAGAGGGAAGCTTTCCATTACGCTCGGTTTAAACGGGCGGACCTTGCCTGTGAATAGTTCATCGTCGCCTGCCAGAATGCGCACGCGGGCGGCGTCGACCGGTCGGCGCACGCGGAAGTTGAGTTTGGTGAGTGCCACGGCCGTAATGCGTCCCGGCAGCGCGTAGCCTGCAATGCCAGCGGGGGAGACCGTGAGCTGGCAACCCGGGCTCGTCTTGAGATCCGCACTGCCACCCAGCGCGTACGCCGCCGCAGCTGCACCGGCGCGCTCGGACTCGGTCGTCACGTTGTCGGCCAGGTCGTGCACGTGCAGTACGTTGCCGCAGGCAAAGATGCCCGGCACGCTCGTTTGCAGGCTCTGGTCCACCACGGCGCCGCGCGTGTGCGGGTCAAGTTCAACGCCCGCGCCCACCGAAAGCTCGTTCTCGGGAATCAGGCCCACTGAAAGCAGTAGCGTGTCGCACGGAACAATGCGCTCGGTCCCCGGAATGGGTGCCAGGCGCTCGTCGACCCGACTCACCTCGACGGCCTCCACGCGATCGTGTCCGATTACGCGTGTGACGGTAGTGGACAGGTGAAGCGGAATGCCAAAGTCGTCCAGGCAGTTCTTGACGTTGCGGCGCAGACCGTTGGCGTACGGCATGAGTTCGTACACGCCCTCGACCGAAATTCCCTCGAGCGTACAGCGGCGCGCCATGATCAGCCCGATGTCGCCCGAGCCCAAAATGACGGCACGCGAGCCGGGCTTGAGATTTTCGATATTGATGTATCGCTGCGCCAGGCCAGCCGTAAACACGCCGGCGGGGCGGCTGCCGGGGATCTTGATCTCGCTGCGCGTGCGCTCGCGGCATCCCATAGCAAGGACGACCGCGCGTCCGGTGAGCTGCAACATGCCGGCACGGCTCATGAGCGTGACGGTGTGGAGTGCGGCGTCTTCCGTGGACTCGCTCGAATCGATCCCAAGCACCATGCTGCCCAGGAACAGCGCAATGTCGGTCGCGCGCACCTGGTCGATAAAGCGCTGCGCGTACTCGGGACCGGTGAGTTCCTGCTTAAAGTGCGACAGGCCAAATCCGGGGTGGATGCACTGGCGGAGGATTCCTCCTAGATGTTGCTCGCGCTCCACGATGGCCACGCGCGCGCCGGCCTTATGCGCGGCAAGCGCGGCAGCCATGCCAGCGGGTCCGCCGCCGATAACGACCACGTCGAACGCCTGCGTTGGCACTGCCTCGTCGGCGCCGTCCGCCGCGATTGTGACATTCACTTCAAAGCTTGCCATCCTAGCGCACCCCCTTCAAAGGTCCCTCAACGAGCCACGAGCCAGTGTCCTCCAGTAGCACTTCGCTGGGCTCGCAGCCCAGCTCGCGTGCCAGGATCGCCACCACGCGGCTCTGGCAAAAACCACTCTGGCACCGACCCATGCCGGCACGGCAGCGGCGCTTGACGCCCTCGACCGAAACCGCGCCCGGGCGGCGTCGGATCGCGGCCACGATCTCGGCCTCGGGCACCGTCTCGCAGCGGCAGACGATCTGCCCCCATGCTGGGTCGGACTCAATGAGCTCTTCCTTGCGCGCAAGCGGTGCACGGTCAAAATCGTCCGGCGCGTGGCGAATCGGGTCCCAATCGTCCCGTTCGCGCAGGTCGACGCCGGCATCGCGCAGCACCTGCTCCATGCGCTCGGCAATGGCCGGCGCGCTCGCCACGCCCGGCGACTGAATGCCTGCCGCCTGGAACAGTCCCGGCACCACGGCCGACTGCCCAATAAAAAAGTCGTTCGTACCCTGAATGACAGGGCGCCCGCCGGCAAACGCGCGCACCACGCGACGTGTATCCAGATCGGGCACCAGCTTGCGCGCGCCGCTCAGCAGCGCGTTGATATCGCTCGCATAGGTCTGCGTGTCGCCGGGCTCGCGCACGGCAGCGGTCGCGGTAATCACGGTGTTGCCATGTACAGTGCCCGTGACGATAACTCCCTTGGACACCGGCGTAGGAACAGGGTAGAGCGGCATGAGCGCGCGTGGCTCCTTGTCCAGCACCACGATGTTGCCCTGGCGCCAGACCATCTGGAACTCCTCGGCGCCCGCCATATGCGAGATGTCCGCGGCACCATTGCCCGCGGCGTTAATCAGGTAACGGCAGCGCACGTCTCTGGCGGGCGTCGCCAGCGTAAAGCGCGCGGCTCCGTCATCCGAGCCGGCAACTTCAATCGCCTCCACCGGTGCGGAGCGCATAAACGTCACGCCGTTGGCAACGGCGTTCTCCAGCGCGGCGATGGCCACTTCAAATGGGTCAACGTAACCGGTCGAGGGGCACCACAGCGCGCACGAGGTCTGGGCACTCGCGCGCGGCTCCAGCTCGTGGATGCGCTCGGGGCCGATAATCGACAGCTCGGGCACGCCGTTTGCCAGCCCATTGCTGCGCAGCTTCTCCAGGTGCGCCCGGTCTTCGTCGTTGAAGCCCAGCACCATCGAACCGGTGCGCCGGAACAAAAATCCCAGCTCCTGGGCCCACGTGCCATATAGCTCGCAACCACGGGCGTTGACCTGCGCCTTTACCGTGCCCGGCGCCGGATCGTAGCCGGCGTGAACCAGGCCGCCGTTGGCCTTCGACGCGCCCAGGGCGATGTCGTTGGCCGCTTCGATCACGCATATGGACAGGTCAAACCGCGCGAGCTGACGCGCGATGGCGCATCCCGTGATGCCCGCGCCCACAATTGCGATATCAAACGTTTCCATCACAGTGCCTCCCAGACAAGTTGACAGGCTGTCAATAGGACTATCCTACGGTCTGCACACCCCTAGCGCAGCGGCAATGCGGCGAACAGCCCCAACTGCATCCGCCAACGGCAGGCGAGGGGAGACTCAGGACCATCGGTGACCTCGTCTGCCCCCCCTGGTGTCAGAAGTTTGTCTCGTTCTGTAACAGTAAGCAGAAGAGTTGGGTTCCAGATGTTACAGATCGAGACGTTTGCCAGGCGGGTCCTCCGTTTGTCTCGATCTGTAACAGTTAGAAGAGAAAATCGGTCCTACGTGTTACAGATTGAGATTTAAAGTCAGGGAGAGATTCTTCTGTCTCGATCTGTAACATCTCGGGACCGTTTTGGGGTTTAGGTGTTACAGATTTAGATGAACCTATCAGACGGTTTCGAATGTCTAAATCCGTAACAGTTAGACCTGTTTTTGCCGAATTATTGTTGCAGATTGAGATATTGAGATTGGACGTTTTCCTTTGTCTTGATCTGTAACAGATAGAAGGGTTTCTGGCCCCTAGTTGTTACAGATTGAGATATTTAACGGAGGGCTTACCGTTCATCTTGATCTGTAACAGTAAGGACTGATTTTGGAGTCAAGATGTTACAGATCGAGATCGAAGTCGGGGAGGGACCCTTGTGTCTCGATCTGTAACACCTAGACCCAGAATCCGCCCTTCATCTGTTACAGATTGAGATGTTTGTGTCCGCACCAGCCCCGCTTGCAACCGTAGTCCCATATAAACAAACCCCGTGGTAAACTTGACCGGACTGTAAATATTCCGAAAGGTACACCTCAATGTCCAAGTACATCTCCGAGCTCATGTCGCCGCAGCTTATGGGCGTCATCTATGCCTTCGTGGGCTTTATCATCGCCCTGTACGTGCTGTCGGTCGTCTATGTGTTCATCGACGCTCGCCGCCGCGGCGCCAGCGCCTACGTGGCATGGGGCATCATCGCCCTTATCCCGTTTGTGGGCCTCATCGCCTACCTGGTCCTGCGCCCGCATTCCTACGCGGCCGACCGCGAGGAGCAGGAGCTGGATATGGCCCTGCGCGAGCGCCAGCTTGCCCAGTACGGTACCTGCCCGCAGTGCGGCGCCCCCATCGAGAAGGACTTTGTGGTCTGCCCGGTGTGCGACACCCAGGTTCGCAACGTGTGCCCCAGCTGCCATCGCCCGCTCGACGCGCACTGGAAGGTCTGCCCTTACTGCCGAACTCGCATTCAGTAACGCATCCATCGCCGGGCTGGCCGCAAGCCACGGGCACCGCGCGCCACGCTCAAGCCGCACACGCGCCCCGCAGCCCCGCCCCCACACGATGAAGCATGCGTAGAAAATCGCCCGCCGTGCCATTAAGGTGCGGCGGGCGCTTGTATACCAAGGCAACCTGCCTATAATGATGCAAGTCAAAAACGCCGAGCGCATCGCACGCACTTGCATCAGGCATCCGAGAGGAGAAAACATACCCATGAAGGCACTCTACAATGACGGTTCGGTGGCCGAGCTCCCGCAGGACGAGGTCACGCACGTCATCCGCCACTCCGCCGCGCACATCATGGCGCAGGCCATCAAGCGCCTCTATCCCGAGGCCGACTTTGCCTACGGCCCCGCGACCGACAACGGCTTTTACTACGACGTCGACCTGCCCGAGGGCGTCAAGATCAGCGAGGACGACTTCCCCGCGATCGAGGCCGAGATGAAGAAGATCGTCAAGGAGAACCTCAAGTTCACCGTGTACGAGAAGCCCCGTGCCGAGGCCATCGCCCTTATGGAGGAGCGCGGCGAGAAGTACAAGGTCGAGCACATCGGCGACCTGGACGACGACGCCCGCATCACCTTCTACCAGCAGGGCGACTACATCGACATGTGCGTCGGTCCCCACATCTGCTACACCAAGGCTCTGAAGGCCTTTAAGCTCACCGGCGTCTCGGGCGCCTACTGGAAGGGCGACAAGGACAACAAGATGCTCACCCGCATCAACGGCGTCGCCTTTGCCACCAAGGAAGAGCTCGACGAGCATATGCACATGCTGGAGGAGGCCAAGAAGCGCGACCATCGCAAGATCGGCCGCGAAATGGACCTCTTTATGATGCGCGACGAGGCCCCCGGCTTCCCGTTCTTCCTGCCCAACGGCATGATCCTTAAGAACACGCTGCTGGACTACTGGCGCGAGATCCACCACAAGGCCGGCTACGTGGAGATCTCCACGCCGCTCATCATGAACAAGCAGCTGTGGAAGACCTCGGGCCACTGGGACCACTACAAGGACAACATGTACTCCACCGTCATCGACGACGAAGAGTACTGCATTAAGCCCATGAACTGCCCGGGCGGCGTGCTGGTGTACGCCTCCAAGCCGCATTCTTACCGCGAGCTGCCCATTCGCGCCGGCGAGATTGGCCTGGTGCACCGCCACGAGCTGCGCGGCGCCCTTCACGGCCTGTTCCGCGTGCGCTGCTTTAACCAGGACGACGCCCACCTGTTTGTGCGTCCCGACCAGCTGACTGACGAGATCGTGGGCGTGGTTAACCTCATCGACTCCGTGTACCAAAAGTTTGGCTTTAAGTACCACGTTGAGCTTTCCACCCGCCCCGAGGACTCCATGGGTTCGGACGAGGACTGGGCTCGCGCCGAGGAGGGCCTGCGCACCGCTCTGGAGCAGCTGCACATGGACTACGAGGTCAACGAGGGCGACGGCGCCTTCTACGGCCCCAAGATCGACTTCCACCTGGAGGATTCGCTCGGCCGTACCTGGCAGTGCGGCACCGTCCAGCTCGACTTCCAGATGCCGCTCAACTTTGACCTGGAGTACGTGGACGCCGACGGCACCAAAAAGCGCCCCATCATGCTGCATCGCGTGTGCTTTGGCTCTATCGAGCGCTTTATCGGTATTCTGATTGAGCACTTTGCGGGCAAGTTCCCCACCTGGTTGGCCCCCGTGCAGGTCAAGGCACTTCCCGTCTCTGAGAAGAGCCGCGACTACGCCCACGAGGTGTGCGCCAAGCTTGAGGAGGCCGGCATTCGCGTGGTCTGCGACGACCGCGACGAGAAGATCGGTTATAAGATCCGCGAGGCCCGCAGCATCGACCGCGTGCCCTACATGCTCATCCTGGGCGAGAAGGAGGTCGAGGCCGGCAACATCTCCGTCCGCGATCGTTCCAACGAGACCGTTCAGATGAGCGTTGACGAGTTTGTGGCCAAGGTGCTCGAGGAGATCATGACTCGCGCCTAGCACAAACAATACAAGAATTAACAATGGCGATCGTCCTACAGGGCGGTCGCCTTTTTTGTTGTCTAAAGAAGAAAAGCCGCTGGTTAGAGCGGCTTTTTTGTTGTGCAAAAAAGTACAGGTTTTTGTAGAGGCGTATGGAGATGCACCCATTCGCGGCGCATTTTGTGCAATCTGGGAAAACGCGAGCAGTTTGCTCGTATAATGAAGCCCGTCGAAAGATACAAAAACCTGTACTTTTGCGATTGCGCCTAGCCGCGAGCGAGAAGCCTGTTCTTAACGCCTCTGCATCCGTGTGCGTCGCGGAGACAAGAAAAGGAGGCGAGAGATGGAACAGACAATGCGGCGCCAAGAGCAGCTGCCCGGTGCCTTTAGTGGCGCTACTACCAACAGCCAGCATGGCCGTGTTCGCTGGTATCTGGTCCACACCCCCAATGGAAAAGAGCGCGAGACCTGCGAAAAGGTCCGCCGCATTATCCCGCATGAGCTGATGCAGGACGCTTTTGTGATGCAAAAGGAGTTCTGGTTTAAGCGGGACGGCGCCTGGTCGCTCCAAACCAAACCCATGTACAAGGAATACTTCTTCGTCGCCACGCGCGATGCCGCCCTGCTCGACAAGGCTTTGGCCCAGTTGAGCTTTGGCTGTCGCATTGCTGGCTGCAGGGAGCGGGCCTATGCGCCCATGCCGGACGATGCGCAGGACTGGTACCGCAGCGTACTCGACGACGAGGGCGTGGTACGCAACAGCGTAGCCCGCATAGAAGACGGCGTGCTGCACATAGAGCAGGGCCCACTGGTGGGGCAAGAGGCCCGTGTAAAGAAGATCGACCGT
Organism: Collinsella sp. wc0583; assembly: GCF_046116915.1. Lineage (NCBI taxonomy): Bacteria > Bacillati > Actinomycetota > Coriobacteriia > Coriobacteriales > Coriobacteriaceae > Collinsella > Collinsella sp. wc0583. The sequence goes on from NZ_JBJXBN010000001.1 coordinate 180,223, forward strand.
CATAAGCGCTGGTGCCTGGTAGACGTGGGCGAAGGCGACTCCGCTTTTAGGGAGCTGCTTCCGTTGGACGTGCCCAGTAAGACGTAAGGGGACGTCGCATTGGCAATTCATTCGCAATTTGAATTCATCGATTGGGGATTCCTGGGGACAGGGACGTGGATTTGAACTTTACTAGTAAAGAAGTGACAGGGCAAAACGCGCCGGTGGGGGCCGCACTTGTTTCCCAGGCCATGAATGGCGGCGACGCGAGCATGCGCTACAAGGCCATGCAGACCGTCAAGGACTGGGGCCACACGCGACTGGGCTACAGGGTCGTAAAGCGCGCCTTCGACATCGTGTTCAGCGGCTGCGTGCTGGCCTTCATCGCCGTGCCGAGCCTTGTGCTCGCCGCCGCCATCCGCCTGGAGAGCGAGGGCAACCCGTTCTACAGCCAGATCCGCGTGGGGCAGACCCACCGCGACGGCAGCCTGTCCACCTTCCGCATGTGGAAGTTCCGCAGCATGTACAAAGACGCCGACGAGCGCCTAGCCGAGCTCAAGGGCCAGAACGAGATCGCCGGCGCCATGTTCAAGATGAAGGACGACCCGCGCGTCACCAAGATCGGCAGGTTCATTCGCAAGCACTCCACCGACGAGTTCCCGCAGTTCCTCAACGTGTTCTTGGGCCAGATGTCCGTCGTCGGCCCGCGCCCGCCGCTGCCGAACGAGGTTGCCGAGTACACCGAGTACGACCTGCAGCGACTTGCCGTGAAGCCTGGGATCACCGGCTGGTGGCAGGTCACGGACCGGAATGATACCGACTTCGACGGCATGGTCCGCCGCGATCTTGAGTACATCGCCAAACGCGGCATCATCACGGACCTGAAGATTGTTCTCCTCACGGTTGTTGAGGTCTTTACCGGCGGAGGTGCTTGCTAAATGACTGAACCGATTAGGATAGCTCAGGTCGTTGGCAAGATGGTTGGCGGTGGCGTCGAAGCTGTCGTCATGAATTACTACCGCCATATCGACCGAAGTAAAGTGCAGTTCGATTTTCTCGTTGATTCAGATTCGACGCTTGTTCCGCGCGAAGAAATTGAATCGCTCGGCGGCAGGGTCTTTGAGATTCCGCCCTATCAGCATGTTGTTGAATACCAGCGAGAGCTTCAGCGTCTCTTTAAACAAGAGGGCTGGAAGATTGTCCACAGTCACATCAACGCGCTTTCGGTCTTTCCGCTTCGTGCCGCGAAGAAGGCGGGCGTTCCTGTGCGTATCGCCCATAGCCATTCTACGAGTGGTAAGGGGGAGTATGCCAAGAATGCCCTAAAGGCCGTGCTGAAAACGCAATCGAATCGGTATCCAACACACCGTTTTGCATGTAGTCAATTTGCTGGTGAATGGCTTTTCGGTAAAGCTGCACACTTCGAGGTCGTATACAACGCAATTGATTTGGGTCGCTTCCGCTTCAATGCGGAGGCTCGCGCTCAAGCGCGAGTCGACCTGGGCCTCGTCGGCAACCAGTTTGCCATTGGGCATGTGGGACGCTTTACTGCCCAGAAGAACCATGCATTTTTGATTGATGTTTTTACTGAGGTCGTAAAGCGCCGCGACGATGTCGTCCTGTTGCTTGTCGGTACCGGCGAAGCCGAGGCCTCCGTAAAGTCCTTGGTGGATGAACGCGGTCTTACCGATCGCGTTATGTTTCTGGGACAGAGAAGCGATGTCAATCGTTTGTACCAGGCGTTTGATGCGTTCGTTCTGCCAAGCCTTTACGAAGGCCTGGGCCTCGTCGGCGTCGAGGCACAGGTGTCTGGCCTGCCGTGCCTGCTGAGTGATGCGATTACGCGCGAAGTGGACGTAACGGGGGAATGCAAGTTCTTGCCGATTGATAGTCCTGCCGTGTGGGCCGATGAAATCGATTCACTCTTGCCGTACTCGTATGAGGGTCGATCGTCTATCTCAAGTGGGCAATTCGCCGATTACAACATTGAGTTGCAAGGCGAGCGACTGACTTATAAATATCTAGATCTCTACTCAAGGAATTAGATGGCAAACAGTAACTTGGTATCGGTGATTGTGCCGGTATATAACGTTAAGCCTTATCTGCGGGAGTGCTTTGATAGCATTTGCCGTCAAAGCTATCGTAACATCGAGATCATTCTTGTCGATGACGGCTCGACTGATGGTTCTGGCGAGCTTTGTGATGTTCTTGCTGCAAGCGACGACCGTACCACCGTTTTGCATAAGGAAAATGGCGGTCTTTCCGACGCTCGTAATGCAGGGCTGCGTATTGCTCAGGGCGACTGGATTTCCTTCGTTGATAGCGACGACTACATTTCTCCTGTTTTTATCGAGGTTCTTTTTAACGCCTGCCGCGATACGGGATGTCAGATATCTGCTGTTCCATTTGGCAAGCCGTTCAATGATGGTGATGCTTGCTCTTTGGTGGAGTCTCTTGACCCCGTGGCGCCTGCGAAGGCACTGCCTTCGTCCGATGTCCAGCGTCTGATGTTATATCAGACGCTGGACACCGGTGCCCAGTGGCGCCTTTACGCAAAGGCGCCACTGGGCATTGACCCGTTCCCTAAGGGGCTGTATTACGAGGATCTCGCTAGCGTCTATAAGATTATTCACAAGGTTGATTCCGTTGCCGTTGTCGATTGCCGTGAGTTGTATGCATATCGCATGAGAAGTAACAGCATTATCAGGCAAGAATATCGACACATTAAAGGCGAGTCCGCATTGATAATTGCCGATCGGCTCTACCAGGATATTTGTAATTGGTATCCGGACCTAAGTAAAGCCGCCGCTTCGCGCTGCTTTTCTGTTTGTAGGATGGTTTACGCACAGATTCCGATGGCTGGGGTCTCTGAAAGCGACCTTAAAGACCGCGATGACCTTTGGAATAACTTATCTACATTTCGTTTGCCTGTTCTGAAGGATTTCGAAGCTAGAAAAAGAGAACGCTTGGCAGCATTTTTTGCCTGCTGCGGAAGAAGAATTTTTTCCGTATTTTGTTCTGCCTGTCGCTTATCTGGATTAATGCAATAACTAACTTGAAAGTAGCTTAAACAATGTTAGTTCTATCATTAATGACGTTATATTTTCTTTTGCTGCTTGCAATCTCTCAAGAGCTATCAAAAAGTGATTGGATGAATCCAGCATCAATTTGTAACGCCTCTTTCTTTATTTGCTCACTCGCTGAATTGTATAACTGCCTTGTCTTCGGTACTGAAGTCTCCCTCCATGGAGGATTACTTATTTGCTTCTTTGTTACCGTCTTTGATGTCGCATCGCTATTTTTCTTGCTTTATTTTAGACAGATAAAAGTGCAGCGAAGCAAACTTAATGCTAGTGTTGAATCGACGACTCTTGTAAGGATTCAAGTTCCGACATCTCTTGTTCTATTGGCTGTTGTCCTTGGGGTCGTTACTGCCGTTTTGTTTTTGAAAGATGTTCGATCAGCTGTTTCGGGTCCTGTTGCTGGGGACTGGAATTCTTTAATGAATTCTTACCGAACTGCATCTGCTTATAGCGGCGATGATCCTTCAGTCGGGCTTTCGTCTTTATCCAATATATGCTTTAAATTGCTTACCATTTTTTCGTTTGTATATCTAATTATTGGTTTTAACAATATTATTTGCGATGGATTTAGCATCAAAGATGCTCTCATGCTTCTCCCCGCTGCGTTTTATGCAATTTGTCAATTATTGAATGGCGTAAGGCTAGGTGCCATTGTTTTTGTCTGTTCATGCGTTTGCTGCATATGGATTTTACTATCGATTAACAGTGGGTGGACGATAAGAATAACCCTTGGGAAGTTTATCAAAATTGTATTCGCTCTTGTTTTTGCCTGTTTCTTATTTTGGGTTGCCTCTTGGTTTGTTGGACGAGAAGTTACTCTTGGACCATTGGATTATATTTGCAGCTACATTGGCTATTCATTTGTTTTATTTGATAAATTTCTTCAAAATCCTGGTGTTGCAAGCAAGTACTTTGGCTCGGAGACTTTCGTAGCACTATATTCGTCTTTTGGACGAAATTTTGGCTTTACTAATTTAGTTTCATCCGGTAACCATGAGTTTCGTTCTTGGGGTTCAATCGATCTCGGTAATGTATACACGGTATTTCGATTGTGGTATCACGATTTCGGTTTTGGCGGTACTGCGCTATTTAGCCTCTTAACTGGTCTTTTTTATTCAAACCTCTATGAGCATGCTCGCATGCTTCATGGTGGGTCCCCGCTGTCTTTTTCGATGATTTCGTATACCTATCTTTCTTCGGGCATATTCTCCATGCCGCTTGTTGGAAAGCTCACCTCATCTCTCTTTACTCCAACGACTTGGTTTTTAGCCATCTCGTCTCTGTTCCTAAGTGAGTGGATAAAAAGATATCAGAAACGACAACCCCCTATGAACTAGTCCATTATCTAGAAAAGGTATCAGAATGAAAAAAGTTTCAATTATTACTCGTCATAACGTTCTCAACTACGGGTCTGTCCTCCAGGCTTATGCTACGCAAGAAGTTGTTAAAAACTTGGGGTACGATCCTGTTGTTGTTGACTATCGGAGATGCGCTGAGACCCTTGATTCTCTTGTGAAGCGTTATTCAGAAGGTAGGTCTCTGCCTCATCGCATCTATAGGAACACGGTTTGGCGTTTGCTGTACGGTGCAGGTGAGAAGCGTTTTAAGAGCATGAGAGAGCAGTATCTGACTCTTTCTCCGCATTGTGATGAAACAAGTATCGACGCCTTGCTGCCTAACACAGATATCTATTTGACTGGCAGCGATCAGGTCTGGAACGAACTTGGCGATGGCTCTCTAGATCCGGTATTCTTTTGGGACGGGCTTTCTAAGGTCGAGGGAAAGAAGGTCGTATCCTACGCCGCTAGTTTTGGACGTGGTGGCGTTGTAAAGGGGTATGAGTCGCAAATTGGTAACTGGCTCAAGCGCTACGATGCCATTTCCGTCCGCGAGGATTCAGGTAAGGATATCGTTGAGAGCTACGGTCTCAAAGCTGAGCAGGTTTTGGATCCGACCCTGCTTCTCAATCGCTCCGAGTGGAACAAGATTGCCAGTGAAAAGGCTCCCGTTGAAAAGCCCTACGCCCTCGTCTATAACCTTCATCCTGATTCAGATATGCTGCAGTACGTTAAAGATAAGACCGCTGGCTCCAATCTTGAGATTGTAAGTGTTTGCCCTACGTTTAGGAGAAGGGTAGGAAAACAGGTCGTTCTTCCGCCCCTGGAGGATTTCCTTGCGCTGTTTAGGGATGCATCTTGCGTATACACGGATTCATTCCACGGCACTGCTTTTTGTATCAATCTCGGCACCCCATTTGTTGAGATCTTTCCAAAGGCTAATGCCGCGCGAAATAAATCTGTTCTTAGACTCTTTGGCCTAGAGCATAGGGCCTGGGACACGTTCCAAGGCAATGCTTGGGGCGACGATATCGATTGGCAGCATGTTGGCGAGGTTCTTGATGGGGAGCGCAACCGCAGCCTCTCCTGGCTTGATCGCGCGTTGAAGGAATAGATGAATGCAAAGTATCTGCGAAGACAAAATGTGTGCGGGCTGCATGGCATGTGTCGATGCCTGTCCTAAAGATGCAATCGCTGTTCTTGAAAGGCTCGAGTACTATACCCCCAGTATCGATCAAAACAAATGCATTGATTGCGGTAGGTGCACAGCTGTATGTCAACAATGCAATCCGCCTCAAGGCTCTAAACCTAGTAAATGGTTGCAAGGATGGGATTCTAACTCGGAGAGCAGGGGAACCTCCTCATCGGGCGGCTTGGCGGCCGCGATTATCCGAGGGTTTATTTCTGCCGAAGGAGTAGTTTGCTCTTGCTGTTTCCGGGACGGTCAGTTTGGGTTTGAGTTTTCTAGCTCGATTGCTGATGCCGTTAAATATAAAGGATCCAAGTACGTTAAAAGCAATCCAATTGGCTCTTACGCTCGTATAAAAAAATTGCTGGTTGAGGGTAAAGAAGTCTTATTTGTAGGATTGCCTTGCCAAGTGGCCTCTCTTAAAAACTTTGTCGGCAACAAGCTTCTTTCGAATTTATATACGGTTGATTTGATTTGCCACGGTACTCCTTCGCCTGCGATTCTCCGTCAATTCCTGAGTGAGAATGGGATTGACATGAATCAGCTTGAGTCGATTGAGTTTCGTTCTAAAGGCAGCTTTCAGCTAAGGGAGAACGAGCGAACGATTGATTTGCCCGGTGTTTTGGATGGGTATACAGTAGCTTTCTTGGCGGGGCTGGACTATACGGAAAACTGTTATCACTGCAAGTATGCAAGCATTGAAAGAGTTTCTGATGTTACATTAGGCGATTCCTGGGGGACGAATCTTACCGAAGAAATGCGTCGGGGTGTCTCCCTGGTTTTAATCCAGAATCAAAAAGGACAGCGACTGATAGACCTTGCTGGTGCTGAGTTAATGACGGTTGATATCGAGACCGCCATTAAGAATAACGGTCAGTTGAAGAGTCCCTCCGAGAAGCCATCTGCGCGAGCGCGATTCTTCGAGGACCTTTCATGCGGTAGATCAATTACCGATGCGGTAAGAAGGTCTTTGCCCAAAAGGTATTTTAAACAATCGCTTAAACGTTTGCTAATTCGCATTGGTTTGCTCAAGCGCGGGGGGGGGTACGGAATTAAGGTCTCATTAGCACCTGATTCCAACCTCTTGCATAACATTAAAGGAAGCATTCAATGAAGATTCTTCTAATTGGTGAAGTCACAGGTAATACTGGACCTACTAATGTTCATAAATCTTTAGTGGAGTATTGGCCTTCTTGCGATTCGATACGGCCGCTATATTCTAAAAGTAAAATCCTTAAGCTATTTGAGGCTATTTTCAAGGGCCTTGAGAGCGATGTGATTATCTCTTGCGGAGCTGGTTGGACTGACATCATTGCACATCGGCTGCTCTCTGCCTTCGGCAAACCTGTCATTTGCTTTAATCATGGGTACGTCCCTTTTGAGAATGAGATCAACGGGCTCGGTTATAGCGATAGAACCGTCAAGGCAATCATTAAGCATTTGCGTACTGCGGATTTGATCGTTGCGAATTCTTTCCTTCAGGAGAACTTTGTTAAGAAACAGCTACCTGAATGCTCCGATAAGGTTAAGCACGTTTGCCTTGGGGTCAAAAGGTTTAAACAATGCGGCTTCGAAGGCCAACGTGAAAATATCGTTGCTGTTAGCGGGGGCACCCGTCCAATTAAGGCCAACGAAATAGTCGCGAAGGCCGTCTCAATTCTCAGAGATCGTGGTGTCGATTGCTCTTTAAGGGTGTACGGGCGACGGTACTCTGATAACTCTTCCTTAGATAATCTCATGACCTCGGCTGAAGGTGAATATAGGGGTCAAGTTGCCTCCGATCAGTTTGTGAACGAGCTTCGAGAGTGCTTGGTATTCGTTATGAATTCTAGGCATGAGTCCTTTGGTCTCTCTGCCCTTGATGCGATTGAGGCCGGATGCTCGCTCCTTCTTTCGACTAACTGCGGAATTGCCGAAGTGATGTCGATTCAGGGATCCGATGTCGTGAAAAACTGCGAGGACCCGATCGAGGTTGCCGATAAGATCGAGGGATTGCTTCGAGCTCCTAACTCCAAGCGGCTGTTTGATTCCATCGATTTTGATGAATGTAGCTGGACCAAAACGGCCGAGACGTTACGAAATTACTGTGCGGAGGTATTAGGGTAAATGGCCGAAAGCAAGAAAGTGACCGTCTCCAAAAGAGATGTGATTTGGAATTATGTCGGCACGATCGCGTCTATGGGCAGTAACTTTTTGCTCTTGCCGCTACTCCTATCTTTTTTATCGAGTGCTCAAATTGGTCTCTGGTACGTGTTCGTAGCCATTTCGGGTTTTGCGCAGCTGCTTGAATTCGGTTTTACTTCTACCTTGTCCCGCAACATTCTTTATTGCCTGAGCGGGGCAAAGAAACTGACCAAACAAGGCTGCGACTATTCTTCTGTTGATGGAGAAGTTGACTGGCACTTGATGCGCGTCGTTCTTGATACGTCTAAAACGATATACGCTGTCTTGGGTCTCATCGCGTTATTTGTTGCGGCAACGTTGGGAACTTTCTACGTTTCTTATGTCACTGATTCTTTTTTAATTGAGGGTTCGTTGCCTGCATGGATTGTGTTTGTCGTTTCCATTTTCACTAACTTGTATTTTCTTTACTGTCTCACGTTTCTCCGTGGGCTTGGAGACGTTGCCGGTGAGAACAGGGCTAAAACGCTTGCCAGGATTGGGCAGCTTGCTATTACGGCGGTCCTTCTGTTTTGTGGCTTGAGCCTTCTCGCTGCCGCACTCGGCTTCTTGGCTTACAGCACTTTGCTGAGGTTATTTGCGATTAGGACATTTCGGAGCCATCATGACGTCGAAGAGGGGATTAAATCCGATGCCGCAGCTGTTGCTAAGGACGAAATGCTTGACGTTCTAAAGACGGTTTCGTTTGTGGCGTGGCGTGATGGTGTCGTATCTCTAGCCTGGTATGGCGCCACGCAGGCAACATCGCTGCTTTGCTCGGCTTTCCTAGGGCTTGAACAAACTGGTACGTATTCCGTCATGTTGCAGTTCGCGACGGCGATCCACCAGATTTCAAGCGCCTATTTACGTTCATGCTTTCCCACCTTCCAGTCTGCCTATGTCAGGGATGACAAGCAGACTCAGAAGGCGGTGGTCGAACGCGGTATTTCCTGCTATGTATGCATGTATATTGTCGCTACAGTTCTTGTAACGGCATGCCTGCCGATACTCACGCTTTTCAAGCATGATTTCATTTGCGATCCAGTTTTGTTCCTAGGTATTGCCCTCTATTACTTCCTGCTTAATCAGCACTCTCTGTTTTGCAACATTATTGTTAGCATGAACGAGATTCCGTACTTCAAAGCGTATTTGGTATCAACTGCTGCTGGAATCTGCGTAAGTTGCGTTTTGTGTGGCGCCTTTAGCTGGGGAGCCTGGGGTCTTGTAGTTGGCCAGGCAATTCCGCAGCTCTGCTACAACAATTGGCATTGGCCACAATATGTTCTAAAACGTACCGGGCTTGGATATGTACAGGCTATCTACAGCGGTCTTGATTGGTGGAAAAATAGAATTGTTGGGCAAAGAGCCTAATTGAAGCATGTGCCTTTGCATGGTGACACGTAATTTCTTTCGCAAACTGACATCCGCATGGCGAACACGGCCTGCGCCCCGTCATATGATTTCTAGCGGCTAAACAACAAATCATTGACGAAGGGACACGGGTCGTGTCTGCGAACGTCGTATAAGTCGACGAGGAGTCGCTGCGCAAGGACATATAGAATCTGGTGAGAAAGACCGTCGAGGAGACGCTCAGCGTGCTGGTAGACAAGAACGCGTCTGATTTTGTCGGGGCCGGCCGGTTAGGTGCTGGGGCTTTGAAAGCTCCAGCACCTTTTGCTTTATGGAACGGCCATGGCTATGTGACGTTGCCGCTTGTACTCTTTGCCGTGGGCAAACAAAGGTTATCGACAAAATGATTTAGACATGCTGCTAAAGTTTCCTAAGAACGCCACCTGAAGACCACCGTTGCGCTGGCATCCAATCAAGTGATTCTGATGTAAGAAATGCCCTGTCAAAACCAGCATCTGAATTGGAAACTGGCATAAAAGCGAGTGATTTTCTTCTTGCATGTATCTTTACTGTCACATGGCTCCAGGAGATTCGAGTAGGGGTGGTCCTATGTCATGTTTCTTGGGGCGTTGCGGAAGCACCTTGCGATAAGCTGTTTCGCCATGGTTCCGTCTGAGCGCTTCGACTATATCGTTAGCATCTTTTCCGAGGGCTCCCTGCGGCGTTTCTCTGATTACCTTGATGCAGACATCTCGATAATGACCGTTCACTCCGCTAAGGGGCTCTAGTGGGACACCGTTTTCATACCGGGCGTTACGAGCTTCGATTGGCCTGGAAGGATTTGTTCGCGGTGCGAAAGTGCTGGTATATGTTCGCGTTCTGCGCATAGATACCGGAACGTGGATGCGAAGAAAATGCCAGACGGGCTTATTGAGGAAATGGGCCTGCTGTACGTCGGTGTCACTCGCGCCCGCAAAGCGGTACATGTCTCCGCGTCGCTGCAGCGCAGGACAAATAACGGGAACTATCAGGTTGCCTGTCCCTCTTGCCTAACGTCTCTTCCGGGCATCGAACCCGTGAGCTGGACGGCCATGGACGGGTAGGGGTGATTTGTGGCGCTATGGAGTGTGTCTGCTATTGGCTCGAGGTCTGGTCGGACCTCGCTGGGCGTGAAGAGGCCGTTCAGTGCGAAATATAGTGCATTAGGGCTTCGGAAAGTTCATCTCTCAGGTCGCCTTCCAATAGGGAAATTGCTCTATCGATATAGATTTTGTTATCAATACCAAAGTAACGTCCAACGCTTACCACGAGGGACTTGTCGTTAAATAGCCCGAGAATCTCATTGTAATCATGGTTTTCAATGGCCCGTTGATATCTGTCATTAACGTTCTTTTCTATACTCGCAATATCAATTAAGGATGCGATGACATCGGCAGTCAGCTGCTCATTATCCAAAATAGTTATTCCGGAAAGTGCTTCCTTTACGCCTGCTACAAGCGCTTCTGATGCCTGCTTGCTTGCTGAACCTTTCAATTACATATGACTTGAATATCGCGAAACAGCACCGCCGTTATTACGCCTGGGCGCCGGGGTCGGCATGAGTCCCGGTGACGCTATATTGCTAGCTGTCCATTCTCTATTAAAGACACCTATGCTCGCGCGCTGGGAGCAGCGGTAATATTGCTGCTATGCGTACAGAAAGGACTGTGTCGTAAAGCAGGGAGGAGCTTACGATGGCGAGGATTACCGGTATTACGTGCAACCACGTTAAGGGGATTAACCATCTTGACGTGCCATGCGATTTTTACCCAAACAAGCCTAACTTTCTTGTGGCGCCTAACGGGTCGGGTAAGTCTTCGCTTGCGGCGGCGTTCGCATCCCTTAACACCAGGCGACTAAAATTGGCAGACGCGGATCGTTATAACGGGGAGGACTGGGACGACACCTCCTTGTCCGTGACTTTTGACGATGACGTGACATTAAGTGCTAATGCTGATTCGAATGAAATTGCGAGTAGGGTAGACGTGCAGGTTATCCGCTCTGGGCTGTATGCAAATATGACGAACCGCCGGGTGGGGCCAAGGGTTCTCAGTCAAACGAAGATGAGCGTCCAAAAGTGTGTTTTGTACGAGAAGGTGCCAGCCACTGTCCACTTGGACTATTCAGTCACTGCGGAGCGACAGAAATATGCGTCGATCTTACGCGGGAGAATGGATAACCTTGCCGAGGCATTCAAGAGCTATGAGTTCCTTAGCGAGCTGCTCAGCTGCGATGCCGCTTTTAAAACGACTGAGGGTTCCCGATACGCTGCAGCAATCAATAATTTCTTCAAGGGCGTTATTTCGCTCGAAACGGGCATGGGCGGTGATATCACTGAGGCTGAAGTTCTCAGTTACATTTCTTCTGTAAAACCGCTGATCTCAATTAAGGAAATCCTTGATCGTTGGTATCCCGCGAAGGGGGATATCTCGAACTGCATGAACGCGATACAGGTTAATAGATTTATCGAGAAGAAGCGTAACGAGATAAAGGAGGCCTGTTCATATCTTCGATTCCGTAAGATTAAGGATGATATCAATGAGATGCTCCATTTGCTGAACAGAACCAGGTATGGGGTCGTGGCTAAAGTCAGGAACCATCAGCTCGTCGTTGATTTCCCCGATTGGGATGAGGCCTCTAACGGCGAAATCGATGTACTCCAGCTGTGTGTTGCGCTATTTCGAGCGCGGGCGAGGTTTACTGATAAAGATGACGCTCTATTGCTTATCGATGAGGTTTTCGATTACCTTGACGATGCCAATCTGCTTGTCGCCCAGCACTTCCTGCTGGAGATGATGAAGCAGTTCAAGAATTCCGGGAAGAACCTCTATGTCATCATCTTGACTCATCTTGACCCAGGCCTCTTTAAGAGTTTTCGTTTCAAAAGCTTCCATACCTCATACATTCCTAATTCAGGTGGCGACTCTGTAAATGGGTGTTTGAATAAGCTGCTCATTGACAGAAATAGGTGTAAGAAGGAGCTCTCTGATATTTATAATTCGGTCTCCTCCCATTACCTTCATTTCTCTGAGTGTGACACAGTCTCTGATAATGTCTTGGAATACATCGCTAAACAGGGGATTGAAGATGAGCTGAAGAGGCCTTCATCGTTTCGGAGTGTTATGGAGGCAAAGCTTGGCGACTACTTCTCTGGAAAGTCCTTTGCTCCATCGGAAGTGTGCTGTGGCATCAGGTTGGCTGTCGAGAGGCTCAGTTATGAGAGGCTGGCGGCAGATGATAAGCCTGGATTTCTGATAATTAATACAGGGACCGAGGACAGGCTCCGTTATGCGAGTGAGCATGGAGTTGAGGTGCCAGAGACATTTCACCTGTTGGGCTCCATATACAACAGCTGCATGCATCTCTCCGGAAGGCCAGGCGAAACAGAGCTCGTCCAAAGAGAGCTAGGGAATAACACCATCAGACACATGATTGAGGCGTCGTTGAAGGAATTCGGCTGGGCATAGGCGGTCCTTCGGCAGGTCGTTTCGGGAGTTACATTGCGAGACGGCTCTTCCCGTTGTTGGCTGTGTCAATGTGGGCGTTGTATATCATGGACTTGATGTCGGTATGAATTGAGGGAGATTGAATGGACGAGCTTTCCAAAGAAGTTGCATCTCAGTCATCCATTGTATTGGGTAAAGCTTATGACGATGTCGCGCATCCTGCGCTCTCGTCGCTCGGAGACACTCTGAGCTTGGTTCCTAGAACGGTCGCTGTGATACTTGGCCCCTGGAAGAAATGGGTGGTTAACGGCGAGAACAATATCGAGGAGGCGATTCGGCAAGTTGATCGAAAGATGGGAGACGTCCCGGAGGACTGTTTTTGCGAGCCTGCACCTAATGTTGTGGTACCGGCTATTCAGCAGCTGTCGTATTCGTATGACAGTCAGGATTTAAGGGACCTGTACGTTAATTTACTCGCGTCCTCTATGGATAAAAGGGTTTCTTATCTGGTTCATCCGAGCTTTGTTAGCATAATCGGACAGTTGACTCCCGATGAAGCCAAAATGATGTCATTTCTTTCTAAAGAGCCTGGTAAGGATCATGTTCCAGTTATTGATTTGCGCGTTGTTGAAGATGATGACATGCCAATTAAAGCTCGGTGGAGATTGCTTTGCGAAAACTATACGAACGTATTCGATGCCATCGTCCAATGCCCTGAGAACGTGTCCTTGTATTTGAATAACTTGGAGCGACTGAAACTGCTAAGCGGAGAAACGTACTGTTATGAGGGAGAAGACGATTATCTTGGTATTGAGGATTCTGAAAGGATCCGAAATATAAAGAAGGACATTACGCCTTCTGATGGATGGCGGTTTGATTGCGTACATCATGTTTTTAGGCTAACACCATTCGGGAAGCTATTCATCAAGTGCTGTGTTTAGTCTTCTCGGCTGCGTTGATGCGATTCGATTCAAGGTTCACCCTCGCTTTAGTCTTCGATGATGGTTCCAAATGATAAGGAGTGCATATGAACGAAGCGGTTTCAAAGGTTTTAGCCAACTTGGGTCTCGACGCCGATCCGTTTAAGCAGGAGAAGGTAATCGAACTGGTTAAGAATCCTCTTTCCGGAGCATGGGTTACTGTCTATTCGCACCATGATGCTGCTGATGGAAGGCCTTCTGTTTTCGCCTGTTTTGCCGATCTTACAAAAAAAGAGGAGATTCTTGCAGGTGATGATTGGCTAAAGAACGCCTTAAGCTTCTCACCAGGCTTCTGCATGTATAGAGACGACGTCACTTATCATAACGGGCGTGACGAAGGCTATGACTTTATTGTTGCCGAGCAGTATTTCTATCCGCTCGACCAAGCGCAGATTCTGGTCAACCAGGTATTTATCATGCTGTTTGAACTCTACCGCGGCGAAGACGGTTGCTACTATAGCGTCGACAGGTGTGGCGAGAGAGAAAAAGTCGTCGACTTTGCTGAAGACGAGGTGCGCGTCAGGACCAAATATATGCTGCGCTTTATTGCGGCTAAGCAATGTCTCTTCGTCCACTTTGTGGACGCGAGATTCGCATCTGCGCCCAGCTTTCCTTTGGGGAGCACTAAGTGCATTTCAGAGAGTGATGAGGTCGGGGGGAATTACCATATCGGGCAATGGTACACGAGCGATGCTGATGAAAGCTACCTGCTATCGATGCTTTACGCTCGAAGCTTTATCGAGCCCGGCGACGTCGAGACTTGCGGCGTATGGCCGTACGATGAGAAGAAAGAACGGTACCCTGAGTTCATCATCGATGAACGACCTGACGGTTCGCTCGTTCGATACACATGCGACCCGAATAAGCTTGGCACCCACTTTGAAAAGGAGCCTTGCGCTCCACATTACTTAACCCCCGTTTTCTTTAAGCCCGCTGTACTCGATAAGTACAGGAGCAACCCTCTCTTCGATGTTAGCGAGCACCACATTTCATGTGGGAGCCAGTGGAGGTGCGAGATTGACAATGTCAACCCGGACAGAGTCATGGTGTATCTCGGCGATTTGGGACGCGATCTTCCCGAGAGCGAGCGCACCCACTTCCTCTCCTTCGAGATGTCACCCGTTGACCAGCGCATTTCTGATGAGGTGTTCAAGACGGATTTGTTCAACATGTGGGTTAAGGATCCGACAGGCCCCGTTTCCATGCTTATGAGGGCGCGCATGGAGCTTGATAAAGCGTGGGAAAAGCGGTTTGGCCTGGCGCTGTTCAGGCCTTTCCACCGTGCTGACGAAGGCATTCTTGAACAAATCCACATTCCATCTGGTAATGGCGAGCCTGAATTTGAGGCCGTGATTATGGCCCTCACGAGAGCTCTTGTCGACTACATCGATGAAAGTTCTCTAAAGGGCGCTGATGCGAAGGGTAGTATTAACAAGCTGGAGGCCTTTCTTAGCGGGTATGACATCGTGACGGACCTAAAGCCTCTCCGTGACCTTCAGAACCTTCGGTCGGCGGGGGCGGCGCACGGCAAGGGCTCAAAATACGATAGGCTTTACGGCGATGTGGTCACCGAAGACCATAGAGAAGATGCGAAAAGACTCATTGCTCGACTTACGACCATGCTGAACGAGTTGACTGAGGCTTTAAAACCTGCCGACGATCGGAAAGAATAGTTGCAGGGTGATGGGCTGTCATGCGCTGGGGAAACAAGGCTGTTGCAGTTGGCGGATTTAGATATTCTTGTATCAAGACCTTCCGATTTCCTATAGATAGAGGCAGGTCCAATTAACTTTCAATGTGTATCCCCCTTGTTTTCTGAGTTTATGTAGCACTAGCTTCGTTTATAGGAATGGCTATGAGCGATACGGCGGCTTCAGTATGAGGCCGGCTTGCGCTTCTTCGGGATCCCACACTGACACCTTCCAAGTCCGATTTATGTCCGCGCCGGTATTTATGCTTTAAGCAAAGCGGCACGAGTGAACTTGCTACAAGCCTCATGCTGTGAGCACGTTAACCAATCGGTCGTGAAGGCGAGGTGAGTATGAAAGGTAGAAACCAGCACGTTACGAAGCGGGCGGATGGCAAATGGCAGGTTAAGGGTGAGGGGGCGCGTCGCGCTTCCTTTGTTACGACGACCCAGGGCGAAGCTATAAAGCGCGGTCGTCAAATTAGTTCTAATCAGCACTCTGAGCTAATCACCCATCGTCCCGATGGCAGAATCCGCGCAAAGGATTCCCATGGGCACGATCCCTTCCCGCCGAGAGGATAGGGGCTTGACGCCATTGTGGCTGCGGGCATGGATTAGCGTGTCCGCAGCCGCAAGCGCCTTCCGGAAGTATGTGGCAAATTCTGGAATCCCCGAGCACAACGGCTTTTCCACATATAGGATCCGCAGGTAGAAGCATTGCGGTATTCCGGAGCGCTCGGCACGCCAGGGATTTGCTGCATACTTCCGAGTTTTTGGCCTTGTGCCCTTTGTTCTAGATGCTGCAAACACTTGATTGATGCTATTTAAGGTCTATAATCAAATAAAAACTCTGAAATATCTTTTCAAAACAATGAAAGGAATTTTGAGGACGATGCTTTGCCAGTTTAACTTCAGGAACTATAGATCCTATCGCGCCGAAACTGTGCTTTCCATGCAGGCAACATCGATGAGGGAGTTCGAGCGCTCCCTCATAGAGTGTCCTGACGGGCAGAGTTTCCTTCCGGTGGCTGCGGTTTACGGGCCTAACGCTGGCGGCAAGTCTAACCTGCTCGAGGCTCTTGACTATATTCGTTCGGCGGTAGCAAGGCCGATCAGGTTGTTGTCTGCCAGCACTGATGCGCCAGAAGGTAACCGATCTTCGATACCTCGTTGCTCTGCGTTCGAGTTCGATGACGTGTCGGCTGCTAAGCCCACCGAGTTCGAGCTCTACTATCGCGCGGGTGAGCATGAGTACCGCTATGCCCTGTCCGTGCATGCGGACGAGATCGTGTCCGAAGGACTGTGGCGGCGCAAATTGGGGGCGTCACGCACGGCGATGCTTTTCGAGCGCGAGGGCACGGGGGTTGAGCTTGGTCCCACGCTGCGTAAGCTCGTGACGGCCGCGAGATTCAACCCGAGCCTGCCATACCTGTCGTTTCTCTGCATCAACTTTGACGCGCCGGTGATCAAGGAGGCTGCCAGTTGGTTTCTTGATGGGGTGTTCCTGAACTACAACAGCTCCTATTTGGAGCAGATGCTCGAACAGTTGCTCGATGAGGATGACTCACCCGAGATCACGCGTTTTCTGCGTGCCGTTGACGTGCGTATCGATGGCTTTAGGGTTGAGATAGCTCCGGAATGGCGGGGCCAGCGCGTCTTCGTAAAGCATGAGGTGGACGGTAAGGGCTATGAGCTGCGCCTGTCCGAGGAGTCGGCCGGTACTCAGAAGCTCATGGGGCTGGCGGCGTTTCTGCTGGCGGCGCTCGAACGCGGCGGTACCGTCGTTGTCGATGAACTCGACGCCAAGTTGCATCCGAAGCTCCTGCGCTACGTGATCCTGCTGTTCAAAGATCCCGAAGTCAACAAGAGCGGCGCGCAGCTCATCTTCTCGTCTCAGGACGTGTCCACTATGCGAAACGATGTTTTTCGCCGCGACGAGATATGGTTTGCCGCACGCGGCGAGGGGGAGGCGAGCCAGCTATGGTCGCTCGCCGACATCCACGAGGCAAATGGCAACCTGGTCAGCAAGAACGCGGCATTCGACAAGCAGTACCTGTCTGGCCGCTATGGTGCCGACCCGTATCTCACGCGCATTGAGGAGTGGGATTAGTATGGCCGCGAAAAAGTCGAGGGACTGGCGCAGCGGCAAGCGCGAGGGACGCTCTCGCATGGTACAGATGACGCGCCATCTCGTGGTGACCGAGGGCAAGGAGACTGAGCCTCGCTACTTCGAGGGCGTGCGCGCCGCGTTGGGCGCAGCAAACGAGCGGAAGGTTGCCGTAGTCGTTAAGGGGACTGGCAAACATACTCTCGACCTGCTCGACTTCGCCGTCGAACACTGCCTCTATGCGCCCGAGACGTTCGACCACGTGTGGCTCGTGTATGACAAGGATGACTTCCCTGCGCCCGACTTCGACGCGATGGAACGTAAGTGCAACGAGCTCTCCGATGGTTCGAGGACCTTCCATGCGTTGTGGTCGAACCCCTGCTTCGAGCTGTGGCCGCTTTTGCACTTTCGCTACACGACCGCGCATATGTCCGCGTCCGACTGCCAGCATGCCCTCGCGCAGGAGATGTCGAAGAACTTGGGCATCGAGTACCGCAAGAACCTGGACGGGATGTTTGGGGCAGTGGATGATAGGCGAGGCGAAGCATTGCAGCGTGCTGGGCGCCTCGTCGCGTACCATAGGGAACTGGGTAACATTAAGCCATCTGCGCAAAACCCTGCAACTAAGGTTGGCGAGATATTTGATGTGATTGGGCCGTATCTGGTTTGACGGTCAAGTTCGATCGGGCTTGATGGGACTGGAGATTCATGAAAGATGTTGTTTCGGGCTGCCTGCCGTCTTTAACTGGATTGACCTTTTGGGACCCGATAGGATACTAGGCCGAATCTAGCGGTATTGACGCAGTCAACCTACGGGCCTGCGTCCTGCGGGGGCGGCTTTTCTTTTGAATTGCCGCCCCTTTTCATCATTTGTATGGATGTAAGATTCGGCCTGTCAAAATTTACATCTCAATAAAGAAAAGGCGAAATTGCGTGCGATTTTCTGCTCGTATGTAACTTTACTGACGTGTTGTTGCTCAGTCTTAATTCGCTGTGGTTGCCGGTAAGGGATTGGCCGGAATTGGGCTTTTCCCTATCCGCTCCGTCGCGAGTTCTACATCGAGTGCATCTGCAACATGATGCGCCCGTGGACCATCGTGAACTATGAGCGTGAGCCGTGGGTGATGGACGAAGGTACATTGCGCATTACGTTTGACATAAACATGCACGCGGCGGTGGATCGCTGGCGTTTGCTCGACCTGGGCGGTTGAAATGATCCGCTGAGACCTTTCCAGTCGAATATTTTTCGGGCGAGGGTTGGGTATCATGGTGAAAGCGATTTCAACGACAGGGGTGCTCGTGGTAAAGATGAAAGATGTGGCCGAGCTGGCGGGCGTTTCGAGCGCCGCCGTCTCGCGCTACCTCAACGGTGGATATATCTCGGCGGACAAGGCCGAGCGCATTAAGCAGACGATTGAGCTGACCGGATACGTGCGGTCCAGCCAGGCTCGCGCGCTGCGCACCGGCTCCACCAAGCTCATCGGCGTCATCGTGCCCAAGATCAACTCGGAATCCGTGAGCCGCATTACCGCCGGCATCGGCCAGGTGCTCGGTCGTCGTGGCTACCAGATGCTGCTTGCCAATACTGACAATGCCCCCGATCGCGAGCTCGAATACCTCGATTTATTCCAAAACCACCCAGTCGATGGCATTGTGCTGGTGGCAACTATGATTACCGACGAGCACCGTCGGGCGATTGAGTCGTGCCGCGTGCCCATCGTGCTGATCGGCCAGAATGTTGAGGGCGCGGCGTGCGTCTATCACGACGATTACGAGGCCGCCTTTGAGCTGGGCCATGCGCTTGGGGGTCGCGTGGACGGCAAGATTGCCTATATTGGAGTTACCGAGGAGGATCGCGCGGCCGGTTATGACCGCCGTCGCGGTTTTGAGGCCGGCTTGCGCGCCGCGGGCAACCCGCTCGATGCCGCCTTGATTCGCCTGGGCTCGTTTACGCTCGATTCGGGCTATGGTGCGGCGCGTGAGCTGCTTTCCGTCGCTCCCGATGTTTCATTTATCGCCTGCGCGACCGACACCATGGCGGCGGGCGCGCTGCGTGCCATCGATGAGGTTCGCGGCATGGGCGAGGGCATACACCGCGTGAGTGGTTTTGGCGACAATGCGTTTTTGCGCGCGCTGACGGGCGGCATTCCCACCGTGCATTATGGCTACCTGACCAGTGGCGTCGAGGCGACCAATATGTTGCTCAACACGCTCGATGGCGTGGAGGGGGAGAGCGGTCTCAAGACACTCAAGCTCGGTCATCAGCTTATGAATGTCTAGGTCTTGGGCATGTCTGTCTGCCTCTGAGCCCTTATGTTTGTCTCAAAACTACCATTCACCGGCTTTTTCCTACCATTCACCCTACTATGAAAACGATTGCAGACATATGAAACTGAAATCGATTACAGTGTAAGTGTCAAAGATGGCCGGGTGTAAATGCGCCCGTTGGAGGAAAGGGAAGTCATGGACTACCGCAAATCAGCCCAAGAGGTGCTCGACAACATCGGTGGCGCCGACAACGTTGTTTCGGCCGCGCACTGCGCCACTCGCCTGCGCCTGGTGATTGCCGATAACACTAAGGTTAACAAGGAGGCCCTCGAGAACGTCGACGGCGCCAAGGGCGTCTTTGAGGCCCAGGGCCAGCTCCAGATTATTTTTGGCACTGGCACCGTCAACAAGGTCTACGACGAGTTCATTGCGCTCAGCGGCGTCGAGGCTGCCACCAAGGCCGAGGTCAAGGAGGCAGCGGCGCAGCAGCAGAACATCTTTATGCGTGCCATTAAGGTGCTCGGCGACGTCTTTGTCCCCATCATCCCCGCCATCGTGGCCTCGGGCCTGCTGCTGGGCATTATGAGCGCCCTCAACTTTATGGCCTCCAACGGCTTTATCGCGCTCGACACCAATAACTTTATTTATAAGATTGCCGACCTGGTCTCGGGCACGTCCTTTGGCATTCTGCAGATCCTGATCGGTTACTCCGCCGCTAAGGCCTTTGGCGCCAACCCGTATCTGGGTGCCGTTGTCGGCGGTGCGTTCATCAACTCCTCGCTGCAGAGCGCCTATACGGTTGCCTCCGAGGGCGTGCAGACCATGGTCACCGTCATTCCCGGCGTGTACAGCTTTGAGTGGGTCGGCTATCAGGGCCATGTGATTCCGATCGTCATCGCCTGCGCCATTCTGGCCTTTCTCGAGAAGCGCCTGCACAAGATCGTTCCCGAGATGTTCGACCTCTTTGTGACCCCGCTCGTCTCCGTGTTCGTGACCGTGCTCGTGACGCTCGTTGCCGTCGGCCCCATCTTTGTCTGGGCCGAGAACGCCATCCTCGGCCTGATCCAGACCCTGCTGACCCTGCCCTTCGGCATCGGTTCCTTTATCGTCGGCCTGTTCTATGCCCCCACGGTCGTTACCGGTATCCATCAGATGTACACCGCCATCGATCTGGGCCAGCTCGCTCAGTATGGCGTGACCTATTGGCTACCCATCGCCAGTGCCGCCAACATCGCTCAGGGTGGTGCCGCGCTCGCCGTTGCCTTTAAGACCCGCGATGCCAAGATCAAGGGCCTGGCGCTTCCTTCGGCCCTGTCCGCCTTCATGGGCATTACCGAGCCTGCCATCTTTGGTGTGAACCTGCGCTTCTTTAAGCCCTTCATCGCCGGCTGCATCGGCGGCGGTTGCGGTGCCCTGGTCTGCGCGCTCACTTCGCTGGCTGCCTCCGGCACGGGCGTTACCGGTATCTTCGGTATCCTGCTGTGCCTGGCCCAGCCCGTGCAGTACGCGATCATGTTTGCGGTCGCCGCGCTGGTTTCCTTTGCCGTCTCGTTTGTCCTGTACAAGGACGAGACCAAGGCTTCCGAGCAGGCCTAAGAGCATTTGATTAAGGGAATGCCCGCGGGCTGTATGCTCGCGGGTGTTTCCCGTATCTGGTGCCGTTCTCTGGTGCCTTGTAACTTTCGATCCGTTAGGACTTTGATATGTCTAATGCACTTGGTCGCGATCTTGCAAAGCTGGTTGCCGCTGTTGACGCCGCCGCCACTGAGTGCGGTCATGGCGCGTATGGCCAGCGCTTCCATATTATGCCGCCGGCGGGTTGGCTCAACGACCCCAACGGTCTTTGCCAAGCGGGCGGCGTGTTCCACGTTTATTTTCAATATGCGCCGTTTGATGTCGAGGGCGGCGTTAAGGCCTGGGGTCATGCGACGAGCCGCGATCTTATGACGTGGGACTATGTTGGCGCTCCGCTGCTGCCCGACGAGCCGTTCGATTGCCACGGTGTGTATTCGGGCTCCGCGCTTGCCGAGGACGGTCACATTCGCGTGCTCTATACGGGCAACGTTAAGCTTTCCGATGCGGACGGCACGTACGACTACGTCAATACCGGCCGCCGCGCCGATACTGTTTATGTCGAGAGCGTTGATGGCCTTGCCGGTCGGGAGTTCAGCCAAAAGCGCGTGGTGCTGGCGTCGGAGGACTATCCCGAGGATCTGACGTGCCACGTGCGCGATCCCAAGGTGTGGCGTGACGCGGACGGGCGTTATCACATGGTGCTGGGTGCGCGTCGTCGAGTTGACGGGCCGCACGTCGAGAGCCGTTTTTGCGCCATGCATGGCGAGGGCGCCGGTCGCGATGTTGGCGAGATCTTGGTGTATGGCTCGGCCGATATGCTGAGTTGGGAGCTCGAGAGCCGTGTGTCTACGCCCGAGCGCTTTGGCTTTATGTGGGAGTGCCCGGGATACCTTGAGCTTGAGGCGGATGGCGGTGTACCGGCAAGGTTTCTGTCTTTCTCTCCCCAGGGGCTCGAGGGCGGCCGTTGGGACCGCGGCAACGTATACGCTGCTGGCTACATGCCTGTAACGGGTGACATTGCCGGTGGTGACGGTGCCTATGAGCTGGGCGAGTTCCGCCTGTGGGACGCCGGTTTTGACTTCTATGCTCCGCAGGAGTTCATGTCCGAGGATGGTCGCCACATTCTGATCGGCTGGATGGGCATGCCCGATGAGCCGACCTATGGCAACGCGCCTACCGTGGCGTGCGGCTGGCAGCACTGCATGACGGTGCCGCGCGAGCTTACGGCCGGTGATGGCGGCGTGGTGCTGCAGCAGCCGGCGCGCGAGATCGAGCTCCATTATGCCTCGGTGCGTGTGGGGGCGGGCTCGTTGGAGGTTTCTGGCGATACCTGTTTTGACGTTGTTGTCGACGGTGTCGACGGCGAGTTTGCCGCGACCGTTGATGGCGAGCTGAAGCTGGCGTTTGTGCCCGCCAATGGCGAGCTGCCCGCGCGCTTTGAGATGCGATTTACCGATGAGGGTCGCGCTTCTGCCGGCTGCGGTCGCACCGTGCGTTGGGAGCCCGTCGACGAGGTTCGTAACGTGCGCATTGTCGGCGATGTCTCGTCGGTCGAGGTGTTTGTGAACGATGGCGCACTCGTGTTCTCGACGCGCATCTATCCCGAGGCCTATGGCTTGACCGTTGACGCCCCGGGTGCGAGCGTGACCTATCATACGCTCATCATCTAGGCGATTCATCGCATATCGGCGCTATACTGCAGCCGTTACCCACGATGCGGGGAACACCCGCATCGTGGATTTTTGCTTATGAAGGGACGGTGCCGCGTGGACGTGCAACAGCTAGAAGAGGCTTGGGCTTTGAGAGCCGGCGCGCGTGAGGCGCGGTTGCTTGCGGCCTCGCATGTGCCAGCAGCGCTGTCGCAGCTGGGGATTGTGCGTCCCGGTGACCGCTTGGTGGCCTTTGCGGATGACTTTGCCGATGCGTTTGCGCGCGGCTTTGATGGCTGCGACGTTGTGCTCGTGGACACGCCGTCGGTTGCGGCGTTTGCCGCTGCGTCCGAGGGCTTTGATGCTTCGTTTGATGTCGAGGGTCCGCACCTGTGGTGGTTTGTCAACTCCATCGGCGGGTTTGGTTTGTGCGTGCCCGATCTGCGTGCGCTGGGTCGTGCGGCTCGCGAGGCCCATGCGCTGCTGGTTGTGGACAACACCGTGGCGTCGGCTTTTGGCTGCGATCCGCTGCGTTTGGGTGCCGTGCTGTCGCTCGAGGCGCTCGACCGCGTGTGCGCCGGCAAGGCTCCGCGCAAGTTGGTTGCCGTATCGGTCGCGCGCTCGCAGCTCAAGCGCCATCGCGTGGATGCCGCGGCTGAGTGCGCGCATGCCCTGCTTGAGGGCTGTGGCTTGGCCAAGCTTGATATGCCTGCTGACGAGGCCGGTGTACTGGAGCGCGGGCTGGACTCGCTCGATGTCCGCATGCAGGCGCATTTCGATCGCGCCCGTGCGCTAGCCGAGTATCTGGCCGCCAACGAGATGGTGCGCAGCGTGCGCTATCCCGGACTGAGCTCGCATCCTGATCATGCGGTTGCAACGGGAATCCTCGAGCACGGCTTTGGCCCGGCAGTTGAATTTGATCTTATCGAGCGCAGTGCGGGTGATTTCTTCGATGCTTTGCCGGGGGAGTTTCGTACATCGCCCGCCGGCGGCGCAACGACGCGCCTTTCGGCCACGCGCGGCAAGCAGGGGAGCACCATCCGCCTCTTCGCCGGCACCGACAACCCCCTGGTCGTAGCGTCCGCCCTAGATAATGCCCTCCGCAACTAGCTAAATCATCCTCGACTCCATAAGTTGCGGTGAAATAGGGATTGATTTACGGCTTTAACCGCATAAACAGTCCCTATTTCACCGCAACTTATGAGAATGGGTTGTGTGGCTATAAGGCCCCGTCCCAAATGAGCTACTTTTTGATGCTGGCGATGAGGGCGTTGGCTTTGGTGGCGATGACGTTGTTGATGTCGGTCTGCAGCTCCTCGTAGGCCGCTATGGCTCGCTCGCCGGCGGGGGTGAGGGTGGATCCGCGGGCTCCGTCGCGCTCGATGAGCTTGCAGCCCAGCTGTCCTTCGGCCTCGTTCACAATGCGCCAGGCTTTGGAGTATGCCATGCCCATGCTCTTGGCGGCGCGGTTGAGCGAGTGCTCGCGGGCGATGCCCTGCAGCAGTAAGACGCAGCCGTGGCCGAACACGCCCGGCAGATCTTTGTCGCACGCTTGAATGACCAACTTTGCCGTCGTCTTGTACTCCATGTGCTCCACGTCTCCCCGCTAAAGTGTTTGCTGGGCAAACGCAAAGCCTGCGTCAAACCCTCGTGTGCTCTTCTTAAATCATGCATTGTAGCAGTCAAAGTGCGTTAAGATACTTCCCCAGTATTGGGCGCCCAAGGTTGGGCTGGGTCCTACGAGGCCTGCAGCCGACCGGTCGCATGGAAAAAGGAGAAACATGGCTACGTTCTTTCCCGGTGAGTCCCACACGTTTTCGGAGTATCTGCTGGTCCCTGGTTACTCGTCCTCGCAGTGCATCCCCAACAACGTCTCTCTTAAGACGCCGCTAACCCGCTTTAAGCGCGGTGAGAAGCCGGCAATCACCTTGAACATCCCCATGGTTTCCGCCATCATGCAGTCCGTCTCGGGCGTCGACATGGGTGTCGCGCTCGCTACCGAGGGCGGCCTGTCCTTCATTTACGGTTCCCAGAGCGCCGAGTCCGAGGCCGCCATGGTCAAGGCCGTCAAGGATCACAAGGCTGGTTTCGTTCAGTCCGATTCCACGCTGACCCCTGACATGACCATGGAGCAGGTCATCGAGCTCAAGGAGAAGACCGGCCACTCCACCATGCCGGTCACCGACGACGGCACTCCCAAGGGTAAGCTCCTGGGCATCGTCACCAGCCGTGACTATCGCCCCAGCCGCGATGACCACCAGACGAAGGTCTCCGAGTTCATGACCCCGCGTGAGCAGCTCATCGTGGGCGACAAGAACATCAGCCTTAAGGTTGCCAACGACGTCATCTGGGACAATAAGCTCAACGCCCTGCCCATCGTCGACGACTACGATCACCTCATGGGCATCGTCTTCCGCAAGGACTACGACAGCCACAAGACCAACCCCAACGAGCTGCTCGACGGCGACAAGCGCTACATGGTCGGTGCCGGTATCAACACCCGCGACTATGCCGAGCGCGTGCCGCTGCTCATCGAGGCCGGTGCCGATGTCCTGTGCATCGACTCTTCCGAGGGCTTCAGCGAGTGGCAGAAGCGCACCATCGAGTGGATCCGCGCCAACTACGGCGAGGACGTCAAGGTCGGTGCCGGCAACGTCGTCGACGCCGAGGGCTTCCGCTTCCTGGCCGACTGCGGTGCCGACTTCATCAAGGTTGGTATCGGCGGCGGCTCCATCTGCATCACCCGTGAGACCAAGGGCATCGGCCGTGGTCAGGCCACCGCGCTGATCGACGTCTGCCGCGCTCGCGACGAGTACTACGAGGAGACCGGCGTCTACGTGCCCGTGTGCTCCGATGGCGGCATCGTCTACGATTACCACATGACGCTCGCCCTTGCCATGGGTGCAGACTTTATGATGCTGGGTCGTTACTTCGCCCGCTTTGACGAGAGCCCGACCGAGCGCGTCAACGTGAACGGTCAGTACATGAAGGAGTACTGGGGCGAGGGTTCTGCGCGTGCTCGCAACTGGCAGCGCTACGACCTGGGCGGCGCCGCGAAGCTTAGCTTCGTCGAGGGCGTCGACTCCTACGTTCCCTACGCCGGTTCCCTCAAGGACGGCGTGGGCGGCACGCTCTATAAGGTCAAGTCCACGATGTGCAACTGCGGTGCCCTCTCGATCCCCGAGCTCCAGGAAAAGGCACGCCTGACCCTGGTGAGCTCCACCTCCATCGTCGAAGGCGGCGCCCACGACGTAGTCGTCAAGGATTCCCAGCAGAGCGTCAGCTACCGCTAAGCGGCTTTCCCAAGCACCGCACCTTGCCGTTCAAACCGTCGCTCGCGTACCAAAGTACGCGTCGCTCCTCTTTCACGGCAATCTGCGGCACTTGGAAAACCCGACCATGCTTGGGCGGGTAACAATTAGCGGTTGATTCACAACCACGTTATTTAGATAAAGCGAGATGCATGCAAGTCGCAGGCATCTCGCTTGTCGTATTTGCTATCATCAGTCAAGTTAACCTTAGGGTCGGTCGGCTTGGCTTTGTTCGCTACAAGTTCCGCACGCAAAGAAGAGCACTTAATGTGCTCTTCGTCTTGCGCAGGACTGTCCGCAGTAGCGAACAAAGCCAAGCCGACCGACCCCAGCTAAGATTAAAGGAGCTGATATGTGCGATTGCACAGATCATAAGGACGAGGTCCCTGCCTACGATGCGCAGGCCATTGAGTCCAGGTGGATGAAGGCCTGGGAGGACTCCAACCTCTTTGCCGTCGACACCGACGACAGCAAGCCCAAAAAGTACGTGCTCGAGATGTTCCCGTATCCGTCGGGCGACCTGCACATGGGCCACGCGCGCAACTACACTATCGGCGATGCCATGGCCCGTCAGGCCCGCATGCGCGGCTATGACGTGCTGCATCCCATCGGCTTTGACGCCTTTGGCCTGCCTGCCGAGAACGCCGCCATCAAGCACAATACGCAGGCTGCCGCCTGGACGTATAAGAACATGGACCAGGCGCTCGCCACGATGAAGCGCATGGGCTTCTCCTACGATCTGGATCGCATGGTCAAGACCTGCAGCCCCGACTACTACCGCTGGGGCCAGTGGATCTTTGAGAAGATGTGGGAAAAGGGCCTGGTCTACCGTAAGAAGAACCCGGTCAACTGGTGCCCCACCTGCAAGACCGTTCTGGCCAACGAGCAGGTCACCGAGGGCAAGTGCTGGCGCTGCGGCACCGAGCCTGAGAAGCGCGACCTTGAGCAATGGTACTTCAAGATCACCGAGTACTCCCAGGAGCTGCTCGACGACCTGGAGAAGCTCCCCGGCTGGCCCGAGCGCGTCAAGCAGATGCAGGCCAACTGGATCGGTCGCTCCGAGGGCGCCGAGGTCGACTTTACCCTGTGCGACCAGGATGGCGAGCCCATCGAGGGCGATGAGGGCAAGATCACCGTCTTCACCACGCGTGCCGATACCCTTTTTGGCGTCTCCTTCTTTGTCCTGGCTCCCGAGTACGCCGGCCTGCACGAGCTCGTCGAGGGCACGGAGTACGAGGAGGCTGTCACCAAGATCGTCGAGGACTCCAAACACATCTCTGCCGTCGAGCGTGCCCAGGGCACCCTCGAGAAGCACGGTGCCTTCACGGGCCGCTATGTGGTAAACCCCGTCAACGGCGAGAAGGTCCCCGTGTGGGTTGCCGATTATGTCGTTGCAGACTACGGCACCGGCGCCGTCATGGCCGTTCCCTGTGGTGACCAGCGCGACTTTGAGTTTGCCCGCAAGTACGACCTGCCGATCGTGCCGATCATCCTGGACGATGACGATCGCGCCGCCGTCGAGGCCAGCGGCGAGACCATCGATACCTTCCATGCCGAGACCGTCGACTGGGATTGTGCCCACGCTGCCGAGGGCACGCTCGTCCAGTCCGGCAAATACACCGGCATGCGTGGCGGCAAGCACTCCGAGGGCGAGGCTGCGATCGTGGCCGACCTCGAGGCCATGGGTTGCGGCCGTCGCAAGGTCGAGTTCCGTCTGCGCGACTGGCTTATTTCCCGTCAGCGTTATTGGGGCAACCCCATCCCGGCCATCCACTGCGAACATTGCGGCATCGTGCCCGTGCCTGAGGATCAGCTGCCGGTGACGCTGCCCGAGAACCTGGACCTGGGCGCCGGCGAAACCCTCGCCGAGTGCAAGGAGTTCTACGAGACCACCTGCCCGGTCTGCGGCCGCCCGGCCAAGCGCGAGACCGATACCATGGACACCTTCACCTGCTCCAGCTGGTACTACCTGCGCTATACCGACCCGCACAACACCGAGCTGCCCTTCTCCAAGGAAGCCGCCGATCGTTGGATGCCCGTCGATAACTATATCGGCGGCATCGAGCACGCAATTCTGCACCTGCTCTACAGCCGCTTCTTTACCAAGGCACTGCGCGACCTGGGCCTGCTGAGTGTGGACGAGCCCTTCACCAACCTGCTGTGTCAGGGCATGGTCAAGGACGAGAACGGCGACACCATGTCCAAGTCCAAGGGCAATGTCGTGCCCCCGAGCTCGGTTATCGAGCCCTACGGTGCCGACACCATGCGTTTGGCGATCCTGTTTATCGCCCCGCCCGAGAAGGACTTCGACTGGGATCCCAAGGCCGTTGAGGGCGCCAACCGCTTCATCAAGCGCGCCTGGCGTATCGTTTGGCAGCTCGTCCAGTCCGGCGACGCCAACGTGGCCTTCGACAAGTCTGCGCTCGATGAGGTTGCTATGAAGCTCTATCGCGAGCGTCACCGCACCATCGCCAAGTGCACCGAGGACTTCGACCGCGGCCAGTTCAACACCGCCATCTCGGCCGTCATGGAGCTCGTCAACGCGGCGAGCGCCTACCTCAACGCCACCGAGGGTGCTGACCGCGACAAGGCCCTGTGCTACGGCGTGGCCAAGGACATCGTGAGCGTCCTGGCGCCCATCTGCCCGTTCTGGGCCGACGAGCTGTGGCACGAGGCACTCGGCTGCGAGGGCAACGCCTACACCGCCGCCTGGCCCGAGTTCGACCTGGCCGAGTCCGTTGAGGACACGGTGCAGATCGTGGTCCAGGTGCTCGGCAAGGTCCGCGGCCGCGTTGACGTTGCCCGCGATGCCTCCAACGAGGAGATGCAGGCTGCCGCCGAGGCCGCCGTCGCCAAGTGGCTCGAGGGCAAGACGGTCGTCAAGGCCATCTGCGTGCCCGGCAAGCTGGTCAACTTGGTGGTCAAGTAAGCGCTGCGCGCAAAGCTGACGCATAAAAGACGAGGGGCGATTCGGTTGGGTCGTCCCTCGTTTTGTGTTGTATGCCCTGCTTAGCCAGTGCGTCGCACCGTCTTCTATGGGATGTGTACCAGGTCCCTAAAGTAAACGTTGCCCGTTGCCTCTTCGAACATCCAAATGTTGAGATAGATGTCGTTGAGGTCGTTGTTCACATCAAAGTCCGGATCGTCGAAGGTGCCCACAAAGGTGAGCATGGCGCGCGTTTCCTCTCCAGCGGCGACTGGCTGGCGCATGCGCACATCGCGGACTGCGCCGTTGACGTAGGCAAATGAGTCCACATCCCCAAACATCATGTCGACACCGGTGTTGTTGGACACCGTAAAGACGAGCGCGGCGTCCCCGTAGCCGTCGGTGTCCTTGCCCACGCAGGTAACATGGACGTTCTCGTCTACCTCAAGGTCGATGGGGAACTGTTCTTGGGGCTCGGGACCCAGGCCCTGGGGATCGACGATGTCCTCGTCTATTTTGTCGAAGCTCCCCGATGGCGTCGTTTTCTCGATGGCTTTTGTGCTGCCAGGGTTCGGTTCGCATTTTTCGGTTTTGCCATTCGCGTTGCCGCAGCCCAAGAGGGCCAACGAGCACGTTGCGATGGCGAGTGCAGTCATGCAGGGGGTGCCTAGACGTTTCATGGGTGTCTCCTTGCCGTAGAGGATTTGGAAATGTTCGTCGTTGCGCGACTTGCTGGCTGGCTTGTTGCAGAATGTCCCTTAGCGTAAGTCTGTTCGATAGGGGCTCGGGGAGGAATGCCCTTGGGGTCCGAACGGGCCTGTGGATTGGGACGCATGGCCCGTTTTGGGGCTGTTGAGGGCGTGCCGCATGGGGCTCCTCGGTCAATTGTCCTATTCTTATGGAGAAGCTGTGCGCACGCTGACCTGCAGGTTCGTACTGTGCTTGCACGTTTCCGCAGCTATTGGTATAGTTTGCTTGCAAATGAAGTTGTAATTGAAAGAAGTGGGGTTTCGGCCCCGCTTCTTTTTTGTATGGATGGAGGTGCCGCAATGGTCAAGACCAAGACCGAGCAGGCGATCATCGACGCGCTCGAGGCCGTCGCTCCCCAGCACGATGTCGATATCGTCGACGTCGAGCTCGTGGGTGCCACCAAGGCCCCCTGCGTGCGCGTGCGTATCGAGGGTGCCGAGGGTCAGAGCCTGTCGCTCAACGACGTCACGGCCAACACCAAGTGGGTCGGCGATGTGATTGAGGAGCTCGACCCCATCTCTTCGAGCTATACGCTCGAGGTGTCGAGCCCGGGTATGGCGCGCCCGCTGCGCCGCCCGTGCGACTTTGCCCGCTTTGTGGGCGAGAACTGTGAACTCACCTCCACCGCCACCGAGGGCCGTCGCAAGTACGCCGGCAAGATTGCCGCCGCCACCGAGACGAACGTGACCCTCGAGCTCGAGGACGGCGAGTCCGTTACCCTCGATTTCTCTGATGTTAAAAAGTGCAAGTTGAAGCCCACCTACGACTTCAAGCCCGCGAAGGAAGGAAAGTAAGATGGCAGCATCCGACATGATGTCCGCCCTGATGGAGCTTTGCCAGGAGAAGCACATCGACCAGCTCTACCTGATCGACCGCCTGGAGCAGTCGCTCGCCAAGAGCTATGCCGAGATCCTGCATCTTGAGTGGGGCGCCAAGGTGACCATCGACCGCACCACCGGCAAGATCTATGTCTACCGCCTGGAGCCGATCGACGATTCCATGGACGAGGAGGGCAACTTCACCGAGTTCGAGGAGATCGACGTCACCCCCAAGAACACGAGCCGCATCGCTGCCCAGCACGCCAAGGCCGAGATCAACGCCATCGTGCGTAACTCCGCCCGCGAGCAGATCTACGAGGAGTTCTCCGGCCGCATCGGTGACCTCATCAGCGGTACCGTGCTGCAGTCCACGCCCGACTTCACGATCGTCAAGATTCGCGAGGGCGTCGAGGCCGAGCTGCCGCACTTCGATCAGCGTCGTTACGAGAACGAGCGCAATGAGCGTCCGATGGGCGAGCGCTACCTGCACAACCAGCACATCAAGGCCGTGATCATCGACGTTCGCGACCCCAACTCCAACCTGCAGCCGGTTCGTGGCGAGCACAGCCGTCCGCCGATTGTCATCTCCCGTACCCACCCCGAGCTCATGCGTCGCCTGTTTGAGCAGGAGGTGCCCGAGATCTATGAGGGCACTGTCCAGATCAAATCGATCGCCCGCGAGCCCGGCCAGCGCTCCAAGGTCGCCGTCCACTCGCTCGACGACCGTCTGGATCCCGTGGGCGCCTGCGTCGGCCCCAAGGGCAGCCGTGTTCGCGCTGTCGTGGGCGAGCTCCGTGGCGAGCGCGTCGACGTCATCCTGTGGGATGCCGATCCTGCCGTCTACGTCGCCAACGCCCTGTCGCCCGCTAAGGTCACCCGCGTCCTCATCGACGAGGAGAAGGCCTACGCCGGCGTCATCGTGCCCGACGACCAGTTGTCCCTCGCCATCGGCAAGGAGGGCCAGAACGCCCGCCTCGCCGCGCGCCTGACCGGCTGGCACATCGACATCAAGTCCGAGACGCTTGCCGCCGACATCCTCAAGAACGTTCCCGTTCACGAGGAGCCCGCCGCCGACCTGATCGGTGACGAGGAGGACGAGGACGTCCGCCGCTGCGAGTACGTGTCCGAGGACGGCGTCCAGTGCCGCAACCAGGCTCGTCCCGGCTCCCGTTTCTGCGGTGTCCATGACACCGACGCCTTCGATGATGCGGAGGATCTGATCTAGCGCGCGGTCGCGCCGGGCGGGTCCCGGCGCGTCTCCCACGCTCGTTCAGTCTCTAGGCACCCAAGGTGCCAGAAAGGGTAGGTGAAGTCATATGGCAAAAGTCCGTGTGTCCACCCTGGCCAAAGAGTTCGGCATGACCTCCAAGGAACTGATGGGTCATCTCGCCGATATGAAGATTCCCGCTAAGTCCGCTTCCTCCACCTTGGAGGACGCTTATGTCGCTATGGTCCGCAAGCAGCTCGCCTCGGTGATCGAGGCCCGCGCCCAGGAAGTCGAGGCCGCCAAGCAGGCCGAGGAGCAGGCGGCTGCCGCCGAGGAGGCCGCACGCGCCGCCGAGGCCGAGCGCGAGCGCATCGCCGCCGAGAAGGCACGCGAGGAGGAGCGTCGCCAGTTTGCCGCAGCCCAGGCTGCTGAGGAGGCTGCCCGCGCCGAGGCCGAGGCCAAGAAGAAGGCCGAGCAGGAGCGCCTTGCCCGCGAGAAGGAGGAGGCTGCCCGCGAGGCCCAGCGCCGCGCCGTTCCCGCTTCCGACTCCGGTTCCCGCTTCCGTTCGCTGCTCGACCAGATCGCCGCACAGGAGACCGTGCTCAAGGAGAAGAAGGACGCCGAGGACAAGGCCAAGGCCGAGCGCGCCGCCGAGCGCGGTAACCGTCGTGGCGGCAACAACGACCGTCGCGGTGGCCGTCGTAACGATCGCAACGCTTCCGACAACAACTCCGAGCGCAACGCCTCCGAGAGCCGTCCGCACAGCCATCGCACCAACGCCAGCAACAACGTCGCTGCCGGCATGGACTTCCCCAACCCCGACAAGCAGGGCAAGGGCAAGAAGCGCAAGGGCGGTCACAACAACGAAGAGGACCACTACAGCCGCATGGCTCGCGAGGCCGAGGAGTACAGCCGCGAGAAGGTGCTCGAGGAGGCTCGTGCCGCCGTCGAGGAGGCCTCTCGCGAG
This sequence comes from Collinsella sp. wc0583, assembly GCF_046116915.1. Taxonomy (NCBI): domain Bacteria; kingdom Bacillati; phylum Actinomycetota; class Coriobacteriia; order Coriobacteriales; family Coriobacteriaceae; genus Collinsella; species Collinsella sp. wc0583. The sequence continues at coordinate 213,051 of NZ_JBJXBN010000001.1, forward strand.
TCCACCGGTCGCCGCAAGAAGCGCAAGGAGAAGCGCGAGCGCGAGGCTGCCAAGGCTCAGGAGGAGCGCAAGATAGAGGAGGCGCTGGCCCAGGGCGTGAACCCCGAGGACCTCGACGCCATCAAGGTCTCCCAGGGCGTTACCGTCCAGGAGCTTGCCGAGGCGCTCGACGTTCCGGCCAACGACATCATCAAGCGCCTGTTCCTGCTGGGTACGCCGCTCACCATGACGCAGTCCATGTCCGACGACCTCGTCGAGCTCGTCGCCGACGACCTGGGCCGCCAGATCAAGATCATCACCCCCGAGGAGGAGAACACCTTCTCGTTCTACGACGATCCCGCCGACCTTAAGCCGCGCGCCCCGGTCGTCACCGTCATGGGTCACGTCGACCACGGCAAGACGTCGCTGCTCGACGCCATCCGTCACACCGGCGTCGCTGCCGGCGAGGCGGGCGGCATTACGCAGGCCATCGGCGCTTCGCAGGTCATGATCAACGACCGCAAGATCACCTTTATCGATACCCCGGGTCACGCCACCTTTACGGCTATGCGTGCCCGTGGTGCCAAGGTGACCGACATCGTCATTCTGATCGTGGCTGCCGACGACGGTGTCATGCCCCAGACGGTCGAGTCGATTAACCACGCCAAGGCTGCCGGCGTACCCATCGTCGTTGCCGTCAACAAGATCGATAAGCCGGGCGCCAACCCCGACCGTGTGCGTCAGGAGCTCACCGAGTACGGAGTCATCCCCGAGGAGTGGGGCGGACAGAACATGTTCGTCAACATCTCGGCTAAGCAGAAGATCGGTATCGACGAACTTCTGGAGACCGTGCTGCTCCAGGCCGACGTGCTCGAGCTCAAGGCCAACCCGGACACCTTTGCCTCCGGCAACGTCCTCGAGGCCAAGCTCGACAAGGGCCGCGGCTCGGTCGCTACCGTGCTCGTGACCCGCGGTACCCTGCACGTGGGCGATACGCTGGTCGCCGGCCTTACCTACGGCCGCGTCCGCGCCATGCTCGACCCCAAGGGCCGCGCCGTCACCGAGGCCGGTCCCTCCGACGCCGTCGAGATTTTGGGCCTGCAGTCCGTGCCCAACGCCGGCGACGAGTTCCGCGTGTTCGAGGACGAGCGCGAGGCACGCGCCCTGGCCGACGAGCGTTCGCTGAAGGCCCGTATCGAGGAGCAGAGCCGCGTGAAGCACGTCACGCTCGAGAACCTCTTCGAGACCATCGCCGACGCCGAGGTCAAGGAGCTCAACCTGATCATCAAGGCCGACGTCCAGGGTTCCATCGAGGCTCTTCAGGACTCGCTCGACAAGATGGATCAGTCCGAGGTCCGCATCAACACGATCCACTCCGCTGTCGGCGCCATCAACGAGACCGACGTCGTCCTGGCCGACGCCTCCAACGCCATCATCATCGGCTTTGGCGTCCGTCCCGACGGTAAGGCTCGCTCCGCCGCCGAGCGCGAGGGCGTCGAGATCCGTTGCTACGACGTCATCTACAAGTGCCTCGAGGAGCTCGACGCCGCCCGTATCGGCATGCTCAAGCCCACCGAGGTCGAGGTCGCCACGGGTACCGCGACCGTCCTGGACACCTTCAAGGTGCCCAAAGTCGGTATCGCCGCCGGTGTCCGCGTCGAGGAGGGCGAGATCGCCGCGACCGATTCCGTGCGTCTGGTGCGCGACGGCATCGTGGTCTTCAACGGCAAGATCGCCTCGATGCGCCACTACAAGGACGAGGCCAAGAGCCTCAAGAGCGGTTCCGAGGGCGGTATTGGCCTGGAGAACTTCCAGGACATCAAGCCCGGTGACCAGATCGAGGGTTACCGTATCGACCAGGTTGCCCGTACCGAGTAGGGGGTAGCGCTATGAAGCAAACGCAGGCAACCCGCCGACTGGGCGAGCAGCTTCGCGAGAAGCTCGGTTATATCCTGCTCTTTGAGGTTTCCGATCCGCGTCTCGACCTGGTTACTTTGACCGCGGTCGAAGTCGCGGTGGACCGTTCGTTCGCGCGCGTGTACGTGTCGTGCGATGCGAGCCGCTACGACGAGGTCATGGAGGCGCTCGCTAGCGCTAAGGGCCGTATTCGCAGCCTGTTGGCTCGCTCGCTCGATTGGCGTGTTACGCCCGAGCTCGATTTTCGCATCGATCGCTCGACCGATGAGGCCGAGCGCATCACGCGTGCGCTGGAAAATGTTCCCGCCACGCTTGCGATCGAAAAGGACGAGGACGGCTATCCGATAGCGGATGCCGCCCAGGAGGCAGCTTTAGATGACTAATTCCGCCGACCTCGCCTCGTGCGAGTCTGCAGATATTCAGCGACGCATCCTCGAGCTCATCGAGGGTGCGTCCTCCATTGCGATTTCGGGACATACTTCTCCCGATGGCGACGCCTTGGGCTCCGTATTGGGTCTGGGCCTTTCGCTCATGAAGTTTTTCCCCAGCAAGGACATTGCGCTGCTGCTGGCAGACGATGACCCGGTTCCGCGTATCTACCGCTTTATGGAAGGCTCCGATCGCCTGGTGCCGGCATCTGCGTACGCCGGCAATCCTGACCTGTTCATCTCGGTGGACGTACCGGTCGTCGAGCGCCTCAATAATTCTGCCGAGGTGCTTCGTCGCTCCAAGCATGTGGTGTGCTTCGATCATCATCCGGCGCGCGAGGAGTTTGCCGAGCTCAGTCTGAGGCGCGTCGATGCCGCGGCCTGCGCCATGATCATCGACCGTTTCTTGGACAATTGCGGCATTGTCGCACGTGACGGCGTCGCGACCTGCTTGCTGTGCGGCTTGGTGACCGACACCGGTCGTTTCCAGTACCAGAACGCCGATGCTGCCGCGTTCCATGCTGCTTCGCGCCTGGTGGCGCATGGCGCCAATCCGGCTCGTGTCGCACTCGAGGTCTATCAGAGCATGCGCGTCGAGTTTTTGCACCTCAAGTCCATTGTCATGGGCCGTATCAAGACGGTCGCGCACGGGCGCGTGGCGTATAGCTATGCCTTCCAGAGCGACCTTGAGGCCTGCGGCGTCACCTCGGATGAATGTGACGGTCTGGTCGATGTGGTGCGTTCGGTGATGGGCGTCGAGGTCTGCCTGTTCTTAAAGGGCATCGACGGCGATACCAAGGTGCGCGGCAACCTGCGCTCCAAGGGTGACCTCGATGTGTCCGAGATCGCTGCCAACTTTGGCGGTGGCGGGCATCATGCCGCCGCCGGCTTTTCCAACAACGGAACAATTCGCGAGACGCTCGCCGTGGCACTTCCCATGCTGGCCGAGCTGGTGGGGGAGGATCCCGCTTCGGTGACCGTCGAGCTTTAACTTTTTGGATGGTACATGGCTCGTCGTACGCCTTCTCAACTGAATATGCTGCTCGCCGTCGATAAGCCGGTGGGCTGCACGTCCCACGATGTGGTCTCGCAATGCCGACGCGCCCTCCATGAGCGGCGCGTCGGCCATGCCGGCACGCTCGACCCCATGGCATCCGGCGTCATGGTGGTGGGCGTGGGCCAGGCTACTCGTCTGCTGGGCATGCTAACCCTCGATACCAAAAGCTATGTCGCCGACATCTCGTTTGGCGCCGAGACCAATACCGATGATGCGGAGGGCGAGGCGGTCCGCACGGTGGCTGTTGCCAACGAGCTCCGCGATCCTGCCTATGCTCGTGAGCGCTTGGCCGCCATGCTGGGCCCGCAGATGCAGGTGCCGCCGGCGTTTTCTGCTATCTCGGTCAATGGCGTTCGCGCCTACAAGTCTGCTCGCGAGGGCAATGCGGTGGACCTACCTCCGCGCCCCGTCGAGGTCTATGCCGCCGACCTGATCGCCGTGGGCGGCGAAGGTGATACGTGTGTGTGGACCGTGGCGTTCTCGGTGAGCAAGGGCACCTATATCCGTGCGCTCGCTCGCGACCTGGGCCGCGCTTGCGATAGCGCCGCGCATATTTCCGCGCTGCGCCGCACGGCTTCCGGTGTTGTTTCCATTGGCGCTTGTCATGCGGTCGAGGAGCTTTCTCCCGAGTCCGCGGCTGGCTTTGCCCTGGATCCCATTGCGGCCCTGGGCGCCACACGTGTTGACTTGCCGGGCAATCTTGCCGACGACCTGCTCTGCGGCCGACGCATTCCCGTTGAGCGTGCGCTTGCCGATTTCGATTCCTCGAAGGCGCCGTTTGCGTTGGTGCTCGATGGGGGACTCAGGGCGCTCGCCCGCATTGAGGGCGGCCGCTTTGTCATGGAGCACGTGTTTCCGCAGGCAATCGGCGGTGTTCGATGATGTTGTCCGCTCGCGAGCTCGCGCGTGTCTTTTTCGCGGGCGAGTCGGACGAGGCTCGCATCGTTGCTGCCGATACGTTTGATGAGTGTGAGCACTTGGGTGCCGCTTCAATCGCCATTGGCGTGTTCGACGGCGTTCACCGTGGACACCAGGAACTCATCGAAGCGCTTGTCCGTGATGCCCGTGCCCATGGCTGTAAGGCGGTCGTGGTTACCTTCGATCCCGACCCGGACGTTGTGGTGAGCCCTTCGCCCGCTCAAAAATTGATGACGACGGCCGACCGTCTGCATGCCTTGGCTCAAACCGGGGTCGATGCGGTGGTGGCCGTTCCCTTTACGCCTGAGGTTGCGGCGCTTGACCATGTTGATTTTCTCTCGCTGGTGTCGCGTCTGGTCGACATTCGATCGATTCGCGTTGGCAGTGACTTTAGGCTGGGTCGTGGCGGTGCTTCTGGTGTTGCCGAGATGCGCTCCTGGGGTTCCGAGCACGGCGTTGACGTGTATGGTCACGACCTGCTTTGCGAGGGCGGTGAGGCCATTTGCGCCACCCGCATTCGTCATGAGCTGGGACAGGGCCATGTGGAGCTTGCTGCTGAGTTACTCGGCCGTCCGTATATGGTGCGTGGCGGTGTTATTCGCGGCCGTCACGAGGGTTCTGGCATGGGCTTTCCCACGGCAAACTTGCAGGTTCCCGACGGCATTCAGGTGCCAGCCGATGGCGTGTATGAGGGTCTGGTGCTGGTCAATGACATCGTGTGGCCCGCTGCCGTTAACGTCGGACTGCCGCCGACGTATGCCGACGATGCCGCTTCGGCGCATCTCGAGGCCAACTTAATTGGTTATACGGGCGACCTGTACGGCGCTTTCGTTTCGCTGGCGTTTACGCGCTGGCTGCGTCCCTCGCGTGTGTTCGATTCGCTGGATGAGTTGATCGCGACCGTCGAGGGTAATATCGAAGATATTCGTCACAACTTGGGCGATCAGGGGGTGAGCATTCGTGATTAGCGATGAGGAAAAAGACCAGGTACGCGCTGCGTCTGACTTGGTTGCCATCGTGCAGGAAACGGTTGAGCTCAAGCCCCGCGGCCATGAGTTTTGGGGCTGCTGCCCCTTCCATGGCGAAAAGACGCCGTCCTTCCACATTATTCCCGCCACGCAGGTGTGGCATTGCTTTGGCTGCGGCGAGGGTGGCGACGTCTTCACCTATATCATGAAGCGCGAGAACCTGAGCTTTCCCGAGTCAATCCGTTATTTGGCCGATCGCGCAGGTATTGAGCTGCACGACACCGGAGATCGCCGCGAGCGCGGTACTAAGCGTGCCCGCATCTACGATCTGTGCGCCGAGACCGCCCAGTTCTACCACACCATGCTTATGCGCGGTAAGGACGGTCGTCCGCGCGAGTACTTTGCCAGCCGCGGCATGGGTGGCGACGTCTGCCGCCGCTACTGCCTGGGCTTTGCACCAGGCCGTAACGCGCTGGTGTCGCACCTGTCCCAGGCGGGTTTTACCCCGCAGGAGATGATCGACGCCAATGTTGCCGTGAGCCGCGGGCGCGGGCAGCTTGCCGACCGCTTCTACGACCGTGTGATGTTCCCCATCTTTGACGAGCAGGGTCACAACATTGCCTTTGGCGGTCGCATTATGGGCGACGGCCAGCCTAAGTACCTCAACACCGCCGAGACGAGCGTGTTTCATAAAAAGCGAAACCTCTACGGTTTTAATTGGGCCAAGGAGTTTATCGTCGCGCAGGATACCGCCATCGTGGTGGAGGGCTATACCGATTGCATCGCCTGCTGGGAGGCGGGGATTAAAAACGTCGTCGCCACGTTGGGCACGGCGTTGACGGAACATCACGTCAAGACGCTCACTCGCTTTGCCAAGCGCATCGTGTATATGTTTGACGGCGATGCCGCGGGCCAGAAGGCCGCTCGCCGTGCGATTCAGTTTATCGAGCAGGATTCGATGGATCTGCGCTGCGTGGTGCTGCCCGACGGCAACGATCCCATGGAGTTCATCACGGCGCATGGTGGACAGGAGCTGCAGGCGCGCATCGACGCTGCCGAGCCCCTCATGGACTTTGTCTACCGTTCGCTGCAGGAGTCGAGCGATATTACCACGCCGGGCGGTCGCGCCAAGGCGCTGGAGGACGCTCTCACGCTCATCTATCCGCTGCGCGATAGCTATATGATCGATACGTACTTTATCCAGATTGCCGATCTGCTGGGTTTGGATCTGGAGACCGTGCGTGCGAGCTCGGGCCGCGTGTTTCGCGATGTCGCCAAGCGCGAGGATGCAGAGCGCCGCCGTGAGCAGAACTATGAGCGCCAGAGGGCACGGGCCGAGCGCTCTGGAAACGCAGGCGGTCGGGCGTCTAGTTCGCAGGGGGCGCCGCGCGGCACCTGGACGTCGGGCGCGACGCCGCCAGTGTCCACACCGGTCGAGGAAGACCCGTACGACTATGTGCCGCTCGAGGCCTATGAGGCCGCGCCAGTCGGTGTCGTCGACGATATGCCGCCGATCGATGTGCCGGTTGGCATGGATGGTGCGGCGCCGGTTGCCGATGCAACGGGCACGCCCGCAGCTCCGGCGATGCCGATCGTGCTCACTGATCTGGAGCGGAAGTCGCTGGCGGGGGAGCGCGAGCTGCTGACGATGCTCACGAGCTACCCCGACCTGTTCCGCACGTATGCCGACCGCATCTGCTCGATCGAGTGGGTGGATCCGCGCCACGAGTCCATCGCGTGGGCCGTGCTCGCGACGCCGCCGGGCACCGACCCCGCGGCGTGCATGGATGCGGCGCGCGCGGTATGTCCCGAGGCGGCATCGCTTGTCAGTGCCGGACGCATCTCGGCGACGAGCAAGCACCCCACCGAGACGAACATCGTGTTTATGCTCGATACCCTCGAGCTCTACACCATCAAGCGCCGCATGCGCGCCGCACAGGCCAAGCTTCGCCAGGACCGGTCGCTCGACGATGAGGCGCGCCGTGTGCTGACGATGCAGGCGATGCAAGATTCTCAGCGCCAGCGCGAACTCCAAAAGTCGATCGGCGGCGTGGCAGACCCGTTCCGTTTGATCGGTTTGGAGACCGCGGACGCCGACCAGGCCTAGATGTTGTGGTCAACCAGCGTATTCGCGCCTATATCCAGTCTGAATTTTGGGTATAGACGTCACTGTGTGTGCTAAAGTATTGAGTCCTGTGGACTATGAAGGGAGAATCTGTGCCAAAAAAGACTGAGAGCACGGGTACTGGGCTGGAATCCTACGTTGCAAAGCTCATGGGCAACGGCTCAAACAGGACTTCGGTAACCGAGGACGAGATTCAGGTCGCCCTGAAGGATATCGATGTAACTGATGAGCAGCTCACCGCGGTGTATTCCGCGCTGCGCAACAGCGGCATCCAGATTATCTCCGCGAGCGGTAACGACGACGCCCCCATGGACGTCGACGATGACGATAACGATACCGATACCGACGACTTTGGTGACGATGACGAGCACGATTCCGGCTCGCTCGACGATCACGAGCTCAAGATGGCCCGTCAGGCCGATGCCGAGATGGGCTCCTCCAAGAGCAAGAAGAAGCGCACCGTGCGCACGTCCCGTTCGCGTTCGCGCGTGCGCGGTATCGACGCCTCCACGGTGATGCTGACCGGCGACCCTGTCCGCATGTACCTCAAGGAGATCGGCAAGGTCGACCTGCTGACCGCCTCCGAAGAGGTCGATCTGGCTATGAAGATCGAGGCGGGTCTCGAGGCCACTGAGAAGCTCGAGGCCTCCGAGGCGGGCGAGCTTGAGCTCACGCGTTCCGAGATGCGTCGTCTGACCCGTATCGAGAATGTCGGTCTTGAGGCCAAGCAGGCACTCATTAGCGCCAACCTGCGTCTGGTCGTTTCCATCGCCAAGCGCTATGTCGGTCGCGGCATGCTGTTCCTGGACTTGATCCAGGAGGGCAACCTCGGTCTGATTCGTGCTGTCGAGAAGTTCGACTACCAGAAGGGCTTCAAGTTCTCCACGTACGCCACGTGGTGGATCCGTCAGGCCATTACGCGCGCTATCGCCGACCAGGCCCGTACCATCCGTATTCCCGTGCACATGGTCGAGACCATCAACAAGCTCGTCCGCGTGCAGCGCCAGCTTCTCCAGGACCTGGGCCGCGACCCGACCCCCGAGGAGATCGGTGCCGAGATGGACATGAGCGCCGATCGTGTCCGCGAGATCCAGAAGATTTCGCAGGAGCCCGTGTCGCTCGAAACTCCTATCGGCGAGGAAGAGGATTCTCAGCTGGGCGACTTCATCGAGGACTCCCAGGCCATCGTTCCGCCCGATGCGGCCAGTTTCTCCATGCTGCAGGAACAGCTCACCCAGGTGCTCGATTCGCTTGCCGATCGCGAGCGCAAGGTTATCGAGCTGCGCTTTGGCCTAGTTGACGGACATCCCCGCACGCTCGAGGAGGTCGGTCGCGAGTTTGGCGTCACGCGCGAGCGCATTCGCCAGATCGAGTCCAAGACCCTGGCCAAGCTCCGTCACCCCAGCCGCAGCAGCAAGCTCAAGGACTATATTGAGTCTTAACCTCGCAAGCAAGAAGCGCCCTCAAGCACATCCGCTTGAGGGCGCTTTCATGTAGTCGTTGGGTGTAGTCATTGGGGACGTTCTTGAATGACTAGTCGTTTAAGAACGTCCCCAATGACTAATTGACTAGGTCGGAAAAATTCTCAAAAAAGTTCTTGCCCTGAGCTGATTCGTCCGTATAATAAACTTCGTTGCTTGAGAGCACGCACCTATTCCTCGGTAGCTCAATGGTAGAGCACGCGGCTGTTAACCGCGCTGTTGTAGGTTCGAGTCCTACCCGGGGAGCCAGAATTTCTCAGCCCATTCTGCTGGGCTTTTAAATTCCTCGGTAGCTCAATGGTAGAGCACGCGGCTGTTAACCGCGCTGTTGTAGGTTCGAGTCCTACCCGGGGAGCCAGGTTGTAAAACCCGTCGCTTATGCGGCGGGTTTTTTCATGCCGCGATCGGCTGTCGCGAACGTTGCCGTATCAACATTTCGTGTCGAGGATGTAATCGTGAACCCCGCCGCCCTAACATGGCGTGGTCGTTGTAGAATATTGCAATGATTGCTCCCACGACATGGTGCCGCGAGCACCAGAAAAGGAGATTCTTGTGTCTGAGACCATTAACGGCAGCTTGAGCGTCTCGAATGACGTTATTGCCGATATTGCCGGTTATGCCGCGATGACGTGCTACGGCGTCGTCGGTATGGCCGAGCAGCTCCAGGGCGCCGAGAGCGTGCGCCTGCTTGCCGGTCAGCGCCTCCGCAAGGGCGTGCTTGTCTCCGCCGATGAGAACGGCCTCACGGTCGACCTTCACGTTGTGCTCGAGAACGGCGTCAACATGAAGTCCGTCTGCCACAATCTTTCGAGCTCCGTTGCCTTCACCCTGCAGGAGATCGCCCAGATCGATCCCGCCAGCCTTAAGATCGGCATTCACATCGACGCGCTCAAGAGCCGTCTGAACTAGCATCCGAAAACGGAGATTCTAACACCCATGATTGCAAAGACCATTCGCACCTGTTTTCCGATCGCTGCGGCTGCCGTTTCCGACAAGGCCGAGGAGATCAACAAGCTCAACGTCTTCCCCGTACCCGATGGCGATACCGGCACCAACATGTCGCTCACGCTCGCCTCGGTGACCAAGGAGCTTTCTGCTCTTCCTGCCGACGCTGACATGGAAGCCATTGCCGGCGCCATCACCCACGGCTCCCTCATGGGCGCCCGCGGTAACTCCGGCGTTATTACGTCGCAGATTCTGCGCGGCGTGGCCGAGGGCCTTGTCTCTGCCGACGAGCCCATTACGTCCGCCAACATCGCCTTCGCCTTCCGTCGCGCCGTCAAGGTCGCCTTCCAGGCTGTCCGCAAGCCCATCGAGGGCACGATTCTCACGGTCCTGCGCGATGTTTCGACCAAGGCTGATGAGTGCGAGAAGAAGAAGTTCTCGGCAGAGGATGCGCTCGATGCCATCGTCGTCGAGGCATACCAGTCCGTCGCCCGCACGCCCGACCTGCTGCCCGTTCTGAAGGAGAACGGCGTGGTCGACTCCGGCGCCTTTGGATTTGCCATTTTCCTCGAGAACTTTGTGGCTGCCGCTCTTGGCCGCAGCACCGTTGTCGAGGATTTCTCCGCTACGTTTGATTCCGCAGGCTCTGCCCGCGATGCCGCTCTTGGCCGTGTTGAGATTGAGGCCAATGACGACTGGGAGGGCTCGGAGTTCCGTTACTGCAATGAGTTCCTGTTTAAGGCAGACGCCCCGTTTGACGAGGACGAGTGCCTTAAGTTCCTGGGCTCCATGGGCGACTGCGAGCTGCTCGTTGGCGCTTACCCCGATTACAAGATTCACGTGCACTCCAACACCCCCAACCTGGTGCTCGAGCACATGCTGCAGCTTGGTCAGATCTACGAGGTCTTTATCCACAACATGGAGATGGAGGCCCACGACCGTACCGCCAAGATTCATGAGGACCAGGAGAAGGCTGCCGAGCCCGCCAAGGCGCTGGGCTTTGTCGCCGTTGCCGCCGGTTCGGGCGAGGCCGATATCCTCAAGTCCCTCGGCGTTGACGTGATCGTCTCGGGTGGCCAGACCATGAACCCCTCGACCGCCGACCTGCTGGGCGCCGTCGACCAGGTCAACGCGACCTCGGTCATCATCCTGCCCAACAACGGCAACATCCGCATGGCTGCCGAGGCCGCTGCCTCTGCCTGCACCGATAAGAAGGTCGCCGTCGTTCCCACTAAGACCGTTCCCCAGGCGTTCTCCGCGCTGTTCGCCGTCCTGCCCGATTCCGAGCTCGAGGACGCCGTCGCCGCTATGGTCGACGCCATCAGCGAGGTCCGCGATGGCGAGGTCACCCGCGCCGTGCGCGACTCCAGCGCCTCGGACGGCTCTCCGATTCACTCCGGTGACGTCATGGGTATCATCGCCGGTTCCATCGACGTGGTCGGCTCCGATGTGAAACAGGTCACCCTCGACTGCATCAACCGTATGCAGGAGGAAGAGGAGGGCGACGCGCTGACGATTCTGGCCGGCGAGGAACTGTCCGACGAGGCCTTCCAGGAGATCGTCGACGCCATCGAGGAAGCTCAGCCCGACCTGGAGGTCGATGCCCATCGTGGCGAGCAGCCGCTCTATCCCGTGATCTTCTCGATCGAGTAGGCATCTGAACATGTCCGAGATATGCTCCGTGCCGCGCGTCTCGGAGCGCTTTGCCCAGAGCAATGCGCTCGGCGAGGATATCGCGCGACTCAAATATGTTTCGGGTAAACGTGAGGAGGCCCTTCGCCGTCTGGGAATTCGGACGGTGGGGGACCTCCTTCTCCATATCCCGCATCGATATCTGGACTTCACTCGCTCATGGTCCATCGAGATGGCGCCCATCGGTACCGTGTGCACCATCATTGCCACGGTCGACCGCATCGTCCAAAAGCAGCCGCGTCCGCGCATGCAGGTGACCGAGGTATCGCTTGTGGACGAGACGGGCGTGTTGCAGGTCGCCTTTTTCCGCCAGCCCTGGATTGCCCAGCAGCTTAAACAGGGCGACCGCCTGGCCGTGATGGGCAAGGTCGAGTTTGCCTACGGTTTTAAGCAGATGGCCTCGCCGCACTTTGAAAAGCTCGATGACGGGCGTGCTGCGGGCACCATCCTGCCGGTCCATTACGTGAGCGATGGCGTGAGCCAGGCGTGGATGCGCCGCATCGTAAGCGGCGCGCTCGAGGTCGTCGGCAATCCGTTCGATCCGATTCCCGCGCCGCTGCGCGCAAAGCGGAAGCTCATGAGCAATGCCCGCGCGTTGCGTTCGATCCACTTTCCCTCGAGCATGGCTGAGCGCGACATCGCACGCCGGCGTCTTGCCTACGAGGAGTGCCTCTACCTGCAGCTGGCGCTGCGTCTGCGCAACGACGGCGGCCTGGTCGATGTGGTGCCCTATGCCCACACTGCGGGCGAGCATCTGGGCGCGCTTAAACAGGCCCTTCCGTTTTCGCTGAGCGACGAGCAGGAGGCCGCATTCCAAGACATCCTGCATGACATGTGCGATGGCGGGCGCGTGATGAACCGTCTGCTGCTGGGCGATGTCGGTACCGGTAAGACCGCCGTTGCCGCCTGCGCGCTGGCTGTGGCTGCCGATAGCGGCACACAGGCCTGCGTTATGGCGCCCACGGGCGTGCTGGCGCGCCAATATGCCGATAAGACCGGCCCTCTGCTCTCGCAGGCCGGCATGTCCTGGGCGCTTCTGACGGGCGCCACGCCGGCCGCAGAGCGCGAGCGCATCCATGCCCAGCTGGAATCGGGCGAGCTTGACGTGCTCTTTGGCACCCATGCGGTGCTTTCGGATAACGTTGCGTTCAAGCATCTGTCGCTTGTTGTCATCGACGAGCAGCACCGCTTTGGCGTTGGCCAGCGCAACGCCCTACGCGCGAAGGGCCCCGGTGCCGATCTGCTCGTTATGACGGCAACGCCCATCCCGCGTACGCTGGCGCTTTCGGTCTACGGCGATCTGGATACGAGCATCATCCGCCATCGGCCCGTCCCTGGCGCTGGCGTGTCGACACGCGTGCTCACCGAGTCGAGTCGCGACCTCGCCTATGGCGCCATCCGCGAGGCGCATGAAAAGGGTCAGCAGGCCTACGTGATTTGTCCGCTCGTGGAGCCGAGTGACTCGGCCGATGAGCTGGAAGACGTGCCCGGTATCGCCCGCGACGACGAGGGCCGCGTGACGGTCCCCGTGCCACTGCACGATACGGCAACCGAGCTCGACCGCCTGCGTCTGGCGTTGCCGGGTCTTGCCATCGAGCGCCTTCACGGCCGTATGCCAGCGGGGGAGAAGGATCGGGTCATCGATGCCTTCAAGCGTGGCGAGATCGACGTGCTCGTCTCGACTACGGTGGTCGAGGTGGGCGTCGACGTGCCTAACGCCACCGTTATGGTCATCGAGAACGGTGAGCGCTTTGGCTTGGCGGCCTTGCACCAGCTGCGCGGTCGCGTGGGCCGCGGCAGCGTGTCGGGCACCTGCCTGGTTATGACGCACTCCAAGGGCAACGGCGGCGCATCGGCGGCGCAAGACCGTCTCCAGTCGCTCGAAAAGACCTCGGACGGCTTTACGCTCGCCCAAATGGACCTGCGTTTGCGCCACGAGGGCGAAATCCTGGGGTACCGCCAGCATGGTGGTGTGACCCTGCGCTTTGTCGACCTGGATGCCGACGAGGAGCTGATCGAGTGGGCCCATTTGGACGCGGTCGAGCTCTTGCGGTATGCTTGCACCCTTGACTCCGTGGCGACGCGCCCTCTGCGCGATGCGGTCGCCATGCGATATCGACACATTTTTAAGGAGGTCAGCGGAGGATGAGAATCATCGGCGGCGAATGGCGCGGTCGTAAGATCGAGGAGCCCCGTGGTCGCGATGTCACCCGCCCCACGACCGATCGCGTGCGCGAGGCATGCGCATCTATGGTCATGTCGGCATTCGACTTCGATCTGGACGAGGTCCGCGTGCTGGACGCCTTTGGCGGCTCCGGCGCCTTAGGGTTAGAGATGCTCTCTCGTGGGGCCCGCTCGCTCACGACGTTTGAGATCGATCGCAACGCCGCGCGGCTCATTACCAAGAATATCGAGTCGCTCTGCCGTGACCGTGCGCGTTGGCGCGTGGTCACGGGCGACATGCTGGTGAGTGCCTCGCGCGGTCGTGTACCAGGCGGCCCCTTTGATCTGGTCCTGCTCGACCCGCCCTATGCTTTTGGTGCCGAGCCGGTCGAGGAGCTGCTGCAGGACCTGGCTCAGCAGGGTATGCTTGCGTCTGGCGCTTACGCCCTGTTTGAGCATGCCGCCGCCGATGCGGGCGCGCATCCGGCAGGCTTTGAGACTGTACGTGAGAAGCGCTACGGCATTACCTCGGTCGACCTGCTCCGTTGGGTCGGCGATAGCAAGGACGGCGGCACTGACGCTAACGAAAATGACGAGGCAGTATCCCCGGAGGACGCCCATGAATGACACCATCAACCGCGTGATCGTCCCGGGCACCTTCGATCCCATCACGTTTGGCCATATCGATGTGATCCGCCGCGCCCGCCGCATCTTTCCCAGTGTGATCGTCGCTGTTGCAGAGTCGCAGGGTAAAAACGGTGTGGGCACCACGTTTATGCTCGATGAGCGCGTGGCGCTGGCCCGCGAGGCGCTCGGTGATATCGACGGCGTCGAAGTCCTGCCCTTTACCGGCCTCTTGGTCGACTTCGCTCGTGAGCAGGGGGCGGGGGCCGTGGTCAAGGGCCTGCGCGCCATGACCGACTTTGAGTATGAGCTGCAGCAGGCCGACCTCAATTATCGCTTGGATAGCGAGCTGGAGTCCATCTTTGTCATGAGTGCTCCGCAGTACGGTTACATCTCGAGCTCGGTCGTTCGCCAGATCGCCTCGCTCGGCAGCGATGTATCGACGTTTGTGCCGCCCAACGTGGTCGAAGCGCTCAGACATCGCTTTTCGTGACGTTTTTTATTGCCTGGTGGCATGTGGTAAACTAGCACGATGATATGTTACCTATGAAAGGAGACCGGATGCCGGGCGAGAATTTTCCTGGCGATAGGATCGTGAGTCTTGTCGACGAGCTCGAGGGGCTCATCGAAGAGGCTAAGACGCCGTTCGGCAAGAACGCCCAGATGAAGGTTATCGACGCCGACGTCTTCTTTAACATCCTCGATGAGATCCGCATGAGCTATCCCGAGGAATGGCAGAAGTCCCGCCGTATCCTCAAAGAGCGCGAGGAGCTTATGGCTTCCGCCGCTGCTCAGGCCGATTCCATCATCGCCGATGCTCAGCAGCAGGCCCTCACCATTGCCGGTGAGCAGGAGATTGTCCGCCTTGCGCAGCAGCAGGCCGACGACATCCGCGATCGTGCCCAGCAGTACGAGCGCGAGACGCGTTATGCTGCCGAGGACTACGCAGAGCAGGTCTTTACGCACCTGGAGGAGAACCTCAAGAGCCTGACCGGCACCGTTACCCGTTGCCGTCAGCAGCTCAACGAGGGTGCCGCCCAGCAGAATGGTCAGTGGTAATGGCTGAGTTCCCGAGCGTTACCGTCGATCTTTCCGAGCAGCTCGAGTTTCCTGGAGATTCGTTTCCGCTGACCGGTAAGGTCGATGTCGCCACCTACACGGTGGGCGAGAAGGAGTACCAGCTACAGGACGGCATCGACTACGACGTTGTCTTTACCAATGCCGGTACCGGTGTCTTGCTCACGGGCATGGTCCGCTCGCACGCCACCGGTGAGTGCGACCGTTGCCTGGAGCCCGCCTCGTTTGATATCGCCGGAGAGATCGAGGAGTTCTACCTCTTTGAGGAGCCCGAGGATCCCGAGGCCTACGAGGACGGCTACGAGCTCCTGGGTGAGGACCGCATCGTCGATCTGGGTGAGCCCATCAATGACGCGGTCGTTATGGACACGCCGTTTGTGGTGCTCTGCAAGCCCGATTGCCGTGGTCTGTGCCCCACCTGCGGTTGCAATCTCAACGTCGAGCAATGCGATTGCGCCGCCCAGGCAGAGGCAGAATGGGCCGCTGCCACGGAAAATCCATTTGCAGCATTGAAGAATCTCAAGCTCGATGAGTAAAACTGTGGTAGTATCGCTACTTGCGCGTAATCGCCACACTGGATAGTTCATAAGGAAGGTCACTATGCCCGTACCTAAACAAAAGCAGGGTCGTATCCGCACTCACACCCGTCGTTCCGCCAACATGAAGATCTCGGCTGCGGCTCAGTCCACGTGCCCCCGTTGCGGCGCTGTCAAGCTTCCGCACCACGTGTGCCCCAGCTGCGGTTTCTACAAGGACCGCGAGGTTATCGTTACCGAGTAACGGTATACTCTGGATGCGATGCCGTTCCAAATGGAACCACAATGGCCGGCTCAGTGAGTCGGCCATTTTTGTATAAGGAGCATGTATATGAGTAACGTTCGCGTTTGTGTAGACGTTGTGGGCGGAGACGAGAAACCTCAGGTTGTTCTCGATGGTATCGAGGCTGCGCTTGCCGCCGATCCCGATATCGAGGTCTTGGCAGCTGGCCCCGCCGAAATCGTCAATCCCTTTGCAGCTTCCCATGCACGTGTTGAGGCCCTTGAGGCACCTGACGTTATCGCCATGGATGACGATCCCATTCGCGCCGTGATGACCAAGCGTAAGTCGTCGATCGTGCTTTCTTGCCGCGCCATTAAGAAGGGCAACGCGGATGCGTTCTTCTCCGCCGGCTCGACCGGTGCCATGACCGCCGCTGCCACCGCCTACGTGACGCCGTTTAGGTATCAGGCCGAAGGCAAGAAGCAGCCGGTGCGCCCCTGTCTGACCAATGCACTGCCCAATCGCGCCGGCGGTCTGACGGTGCTGTGCGACATGGGTGCCAACCCCGATGTCGAGGTTGACGATATGGTGCGTTTTGCCCAGATGGGCAGCGCCTATGCCCGCGTCGTCCTGGGCATCGAGCATCCTCGCGTGGGCATGCTCGCCAACGGCACCGAGGACGAGAAGGGCTCCAACTTTACCAAGGCCTGTTTCCCTGCTATGAAGGCCGCCGTTCCCGGCTTTGTTGGTAACTGCGAGGGCACCGACCTCACCTCAGGTAACTTCGATGTCATCGTTGCCGATGGCATGTCGGGCAATATTGCGCTCAAGGCCACCGAGGGCGCTGCCAAGTTTTTGCTGCAGGAGCTCAAGGGCGCCTTTATGGCCTCGCTCGGCACCAAGATCGCCGCGCTGCTCATTAAAAAGCAGATGCGCGAGATTAAGGCCAAGCTCTCTGGCGACGCCAAGGGCGGCGCGATTCTTCTGGGCCTGCGCGGCGTGGTCCTGATCGGCCATGGTGCCACCTCAGTCGAGGCTGTCAAAAACGGTACGCTCGCGGCGGCCGAAGCCGTGCGCGCCGGGCTGGTCGAGAATGTCGCCAACTCTATGGATGGTATCGTTTTATAAGAGCGAGTTAGAGCGCTGTTATGTGCTTCGCGGTGCACGCCGTGGGGTAGAATCAGAACCGTGTCTTGGTACCGCCCGGGCGGTACCATTCTTTTGGTATTCATGCACTATGAGAGGAAGCGCTATGGACCGCTCCGAAATCTTCGACAAGATCGCCGAGGTCGCTGCTGACGTTCTAGGCGTCGATGTTGCCGAAATTAGCGAGGAGACCACCTTTGACGACCTCGATGCCAACTCGCTCGAGCGCCTGCAGCTGGTTACGGCTATCGAGGACGAGTTCAACCTCGAGATCGATGACGAGACCCTGCTCTCGCTCAACTCTGTCGCCGACGCCGTCGACGCTATCGAAGCTGCCAAGGAGGCCTAAGTCTTGGCTTTATCCGACCGACTTACGCGCGCCCAGGAAATCCTGGGCCACGAGTTCAACAATAAGGTGCTGCTGCGCGCGGCGCTTACGCATCCCTCGGCAGTCGAGGGCCAGCCGGTTTCTGCCAGCTATGAGCGCCTTGAGTTCTTGGGCGATTCCATTTTGGGCGCTGTGGTCGCACGCTCCCTGTTTGAGTCCTATCCGGAGTTTGACGAGGGCAAGCTCACGCGCTTGAAGGTGTCGCTTGTCTCGGGCGCTACGCTGTCCGAGGTTTCTCACGAGCTGGGCATCGACGACATCATCATCTTTGGTGCCTCCGAGACCGGTACCGGTGCGCGCGGCCTGCATTCGGCCCTCGAGAACGTCTATGAGTCGCTCGTGGGCGCGCTGTACCTGGATGCCGGCTGGGACGTTGCGGCGGAGTTCATTCACCGTACGCTTAAGCCGCATTTGGCTTCCGAGCGTGCCGAGCATCCTGCGAACCCCAAGTCGTTTTTGCAGGAGTGCGTGCAAGCCGACGGTCACGAACCTCCGGCGTACAAGCTCGTTGGCTCCGAGGGCCCGGCGCATGCGCCCACCTTTACCGCTGTGGTGTTGATCGATGGTATTCGTCAGGGTCGCGGCTCCGGCTCCTCAAAGAAGGAAGCCGAGGGAGCTGCCGCGCTCGAAGCGCTCGACCGCATGGGTTACACCACCAACGGCGTGATTCTGAACAAGAAGCACGTGTAAGCGAGGAACCGTGTATCTCAAGTCTCTCACGCTCAAAGGGTTCAAGTCGTTTGCCGACCGCGCCCATATGACGTTTGAGCCGGGCCTGACCGTCATCGTCGGTCCAAACGGCTCGGGAAAATCGAACATCTCTGACTCGATTCTGTGGGTCCTGGGCGAGCAGAGCGCCAAGCAGCTGCGCGGCCAGGCCATGGAGGATGTCATCTTCTCGGGCTCGTCGGCGCGCAAGCCGGTGGGTGTCGCCGAGGTCACGTTGGTGCTCGATAACTCGGACCATATGTTGCCCGTTGACTTTGACGAGGTCGCCATCACCCGTCGTATGTATCGCTCGGGCGAAAGCGAGTACCTCATCAACTCGAGTCCGTGCCGCCTGATGGACATTCAGGACATCCTGCACGATTCGGGCCTAGGCAAGGATACGCATTCCATCATCAGCCAGGGCAAGCTCGACGCCATTTTGCAGAGCCGCCCCGAGGAGCGTCGCGCCCTCATCGAGGAGGCCGCCGGCATTTCCAAGCACAAGCGCCGCAAGGAGCGTGCGCTCAAAAAGATTAAGTCGATGGACGAGCACCTGACGCGTGCCCGCGACATCAATAAGGAAATCGCCCGTCAGCTGCGACCGCTGGAGCGTCAGGTCGATCGCGCGCGCAAGTACAAAGAGCTGTCCTCGCGCGCGAACGAGCTTACGCAGATGCTGGCTGTCGATGAGCTTCGTTCGCTGCAGTCGCAGTGGAACGACCTGGAGAGCCGCTCCAAGGAAGGTGCTGCCGAGCTGGAGCTTGCGCAGTACCGCATGAGCGAAAAGGAGCGCGAGCTCGAGAAGCTCCAGGTTATGCTTGAGGAAAAGGGCCTGTTTGTGGGCGACCTGGGCGAGCAACGCCGTCATATGCAAGATGTGGTCGGCCGCATTAACTCCGACATGCGCCTGCTCGAGGAAAAGGGCCACAACATGGTGTCGCGCCTGTCTGACATACGCGGTCAGATTTCGAGCTCCGAGCATCAGCGTCGTCGCGTGGTCGAGGAGCTCGAGGACGCGCGTGCGCAGCTTGAGGAAGTGACCGGTGCGCATATGCAAGCCCAGGAGGACGTTGACGCCGCTGGTCCTGCCGCCGCTGAGCTCCACGAGCGGCGCGTGGCGCTCGACAATCAGATTTCGCAGCTTACGCGAGAGCAACGCGATGTGCAGCGCGTGGCCGATAACGCCGCGCTCGAGCTCACCAAGGTTAAGGATTCCTTGAGCAATGCCGAGGTCGAGGACAACATGTATGCCTCGCGCCTGGAGCAGATTGACGAGCAGCTCGAGGAGGTCACGGCCTCGCTCGAGAGCCGTCGCGACCGCGCCGAGGAGCTTGAGGACGCTCTTGAGGAAGCGCGCCAGGCCCAGGCCGATGCGCGTGAGGCCACCGAGGTCGCCCGTGCAGCCCTGAAGGACCTGCGTGCCCGCGAGAGCGAGGCGCGCAACAAGTTGTCCGAGGTGCGCTCGGAGCTTTCCAGCCAAAAGAAACTCGATGCCCGCATGGCCGACAGCTCGCCGCTCGTGAGCCGACTGGTGGGTGCGCTGGGCGACGATGTCTCGGGCCGCCTGGGTGACGTGCTCGAGGCCCCGCGCGAGCTTGAGGGCCTGGTGGAGCAATTGCTCGCCGGCGATATCGATGCCTTGCTGTTTGATGACGCCGCCACGCTTGAGCGTGCCGGTCGTGCGGCTCTGGACCAAAAGAAGGCCTCGGGCGAGGCACTGCTGGTGGCGCGCGGCGTGAGCGGCTCTACCGCCGCTGAGGGCGCTGCCGGTACCCGCCTGGTTGATCGTCTGTCCGTGCGCGCAGGCTACGGACCCGTCGTCGAGGCGCTGCTCGGCGGCTATTACGTAGTGGACGATCTTTCTGCCGCGCTTTCGGCGCCGGTCGTTGACGGCGTGACTTACGTGACCCCCGATGGCGCCCGCGTCGCCTGCGGCGGCCTGGTGCGTGTGGGCCTCGATGCCGGCGAGGCGTCGGGTGCTCTGGAGCGTAAGCGTCGCATTCGCGAGCTGGAGGGGCTTGAGCCCGATTTGGCCGCTGTGTTTGAGCATGTGTCGGATCAGGTCGTCGAGGCCAATGCGGCCGTTGAGGAAGCGCGTGCCGCTGAGGGCGATGCCGCCGGTGAGATTGCCCGCCTTGAGGGCGAGCGCCGCTCCCTGTTGTCCGAGATCGGCCGTCTGGAGCAAAGCGCCAACAATGCCGAGGTCGAGCGCGTGCGTATCTCCAAGCGCCGTGAGCAGGCTGCCGAGGCCGTTCGCGCCGCGCGCCCGCGCGTGGACGAGCTCACCCGTTCGCGTGACGAGGCCCGTGCGCAGGCAAGCGATCTGGGCTTGCAGATTGCCGAGGCCAACGACGAACTCGACCGCGTTCGCCGTGACGATTCCGAGGCTGCCGGCAAGCTCGCCGACGCCAAGGTTCGCCTAGCCCAGACGAGTGAACGCCTGCGTTCGCTGAAGGGCCGCGTGCCCGACCTGGAGCATCGTCTTGAGGGCATCGACCGTCGTATCCGCGGAACACGCCAGGCCTCGCGCTCGCTCGAGCTGCTGCGCCTGCGCGTCGATCCCATGCACGAACGCTATTCTGCCCTGTTGGAACGCGCGTCGGATTGGGCAGCGCGCCTGCGTGACCAGGCCTCTCTGGAGGAGGCGGACTCCGCTTCGCTCAAGAAGACCATCGAGGATGCCAAGGCAGAGGTTGCCCGCGCTAAGGAACGAGTCGATACCGCCTCTGCCACGCAAAACGAGTTCAAGGTCGCACGCGGCAAGCTCGAGGTGCAGGTGGAGGCGGCCATCAAGGCCATCACCGCCGATGGCACCACGGTACTCGAGGAAGCGCTCATGCTTCCCGCGCCCACCGACCGCGACGCCGCCGAGCGCGAGCTCAACCAGCTTGTGCGCCAGATCAACAACCTTGGTCCCGTTAACCAAGTTGCCATGGAGGAGTACGAGCAGCTCAAGCGCCGCGCCGACTACATCGAGGAGCAGCTGGCCGATCTGGAGAGCGCGCGCAAGGCGCTCACCAAGATCACGGTGGCCATTGATCGCAAGATGCGGAAGGCCTTCCTGGTGACGCTTGAGAAGGTCGACGCGAACTTCCGCGAGATCTTCGCCATGCTGTTCCCGGGTGGACAGGCGCATCTGGAGATGACCGACCCCGAGCATCCTGCCGAGACGGGTATCGAGGTCGTGGCGCAGCCGCGCGGCAAGCGCATCACCAAGATGATGCTCATGTCGGGCGGCGAGAAGAGTCTGACGGCGCTCGCCTTGCTCTTTGCCGTGTATCGCACGCGCACGGTGCCGTTCTATGTGCTGGACGAGGTCGAGGCGGCGCTCGATGACGCCAACCTGTCCAAGCTCATCGGCGCGCTCGATGTGTTGCGTTCCGATACGCAGCTCTTGGTTATCTCGCATCAGCGCCGTACTATGGAGGACGCTGACGTCCTCTATGGCGTCTCGATGCAAGCCGACGGCGTCAGTCGCGTCGTCTCGCAAAAACTCGATCGCGAAACCGGAAAGGTCGTGAATGCATAATGGGATTCTTCGATGCTCTCTCGCGCGGACTTGAGCGAAGCCGCGAGGCCCTCAACGAGGTCTTCTACTTTGGCGGTGAGGTCGACGAGGATTTTTGGGAGGACCTGGAGGACACCCTCGTCATGGGTGACATGGGCGCCGAGATCGCCATTCAGGTCTCCGATGACCTGCGCGATGCTGCGGCCAAGAAGAACCTCAAGACCGCTCCACAGCTTCGCCGTGCCCTGGCCGAGCAGCTTGAGCAGCACTTTGTGCCCATCGAGCGCGATCCGTTCTCCGATACGCCGAGCTGCGTGCTGTTTGTGGGCATTAACGGTGCCGGCAAGACCACGACGGTCGGTAAGATCGCGAGCGCCATGGCCGCCCGCGGCAAGAACGTCGTGATCGGTTCGGCCGATACCTTCCGTGCTGCCGCTATCGAGCAGCTCGATGTGTGGGGCCAGCGCGCTGGCGTCCCCGTCATCAAGCGCGACCGCGGCTCCGACCCGGCAAGTGTTTGCTACGACGTGCTCGACGAGGCCGACAAGCGCGACAGCGACCTGGTGCTTATCGATACCGCCGGCCGTCTGCACACGAGCCCCGAGCTCATGCGCGAGCTTGCCAAGGTGGTCAACGTGACGCGTAAGCGCGCCGCCAATATGGCCGCCGGCCCCATGCCCGTCTCGGTTGTACTCGTAATCGATGCCGCGACAGGCCAAAACGGTCTGAACCAGGCGCTTGAGTTTAACGAGGCGTTGGGTCTGGACGGTATTATCATGACAAAGCTCGACGGAACGGCTAAGGGTGGTATCGCCATGGCCGTTGCCGAGAAGCTCAAGCTCCCGATCCTGCGCGTGGGCGTGGGCGAGCAGGTCGATGACCTGCAGGAGTTCAATGCCAAAGATTTCTGCCGCGCCCTGGTGGGCGAGTCCAACTAAGGAGTAACCAGTGTTTGATTCCCTGAGCGATCGCCTCAACGACACATTTGACCGCTTGCGCGGCAAGGGTAAGCTGACCGAGGCCGATATCACCTCGGCCATGCGCGACATTCGCATGGCGCTGCTTGAGGCCGACGTCAACTTCAAGGTCGTCAAGGAGTTTGTCGCCAAGACCAAGGAGCGCTGCATGACCGCCGAGGTCATGGAGTCGCTGTCGCCGGCGCAAAACGTCGTCAAGATCGTGCTCGACGAGCTCACCGAGATGCTCGGCTCCACCGAGAGCAAGCTCGTCTTTAGCAACCGCATCCCCAATGTCATCATGCTCGTGGGTCTGCAGGGTTCCGGTAAGACCACGGCGGCCGTAAAGCTGGCCTACCTGCTCAAGAAGCAGGGCCGCTCGCCCCTGCTCGCCGCGTGCGATGTCTACCGCCCTGCCGCTGCCGACCAGCTGGCCACGCTCGGTGGAGAGATCGGCGTTCCGGTCTTCCGCGGTGACGGCGAGCACCCGGTCGATATCGCCAAGGGCGCCATCCAGGAGGCTGTCGACCACCTGCGCGATGTGGTCATCGTCGATACCGCCGGCCGCCTGCAGATCGACGAGCAAATGATGCAGGAGGCCGTGGACATCAAGAAAGCCGTCAAGCCCGATCAGGTGCTGATGGTCGTCGATGCCATGACCGGCCAGGATATCGTCAACGTTGTCTCGACCTTCGCCGAGCGCACCGACTTTGACGGCGTGATCATCTCCAAGCTCGATGGCGACGCCCGTGGCGGCGGCGCGCTTTCTGTGCGCCAGGTGACCGGCAAGCCCATCAAGTTCGTGAGCATGGGCGAGAAGCCCGATTCGCTGGAGCCGTTTTACCCGGACCGCATGGCCAAGCGCATCTTGGGCATGGGCGATGTCGTCGGCATCATCGAGAAGGCCCAGGAGGCCGCCGATGCCGAGCAGCTCGAGGCCGCCGAGCGCATGCTGCGCGAGGGCTTTACCATGAACGATATGCTCGACCAGATGAAGGCCGTCAAGAAGATGGGCGGCATGAAGGGCATTCTGGGTATGCTTCCCGGTGGCCAGCGCGCGCTCAACCAGATGGGCGGCAACCTGGACGAGGGCATCTTCGACAAGAACGAGGCCATCATCATGTCGATGACCAAGGAGGAGCGCCTTCGCCCCTCCATCATCAACGGCCAGCGCCGTGCCCGCATTGCCAAGGGCGCCGGCGTGACCCCCACCGAGGTCAATAGCCTTATGAAGCAGTGGGGCGAGATGAATAAGATGATGGGCCGCATGCGCACGATGGCCAATCAGGCGCAGGCCGGCGGCAAGAAGGGCAAGAAGGGTAAGAAGGGCAAAAAGATGCGCATGCCCAATATTCCCGGTCTGGATGCCATGGGTCTGGGCGGCATGGGCGGACTGGGAGCGGGTGGTCCTAAGTCCGATATGGACCTGCTGCGTCAGATGGAAGCGCAGATGCGCAATAAAAAATAACGACTGATTGAGTCGTGTGTTGCTAAGGCCGCCTGGATGGTACTCCAGGCGGCCTTCGCCGTTTGTTTGCAGGTTGTTGCATGTGCGGAAGCGTTCTGACGCGCGGGTTTGCCGCTAGTGGCAGCTGCAGCCCTCATGTCCGTCGTGGTCGTGATGACCGTGGCAGCCGCAGGACTCGCCATGCTCATGGGTGTGCTCGTGGTCATGACCATGGCAGTCGCAGGTGGCCTCGCCGGTCTGAGCGAGCGTTCCGGCAATGAGGGCCTCGACGCAGGCATCGCAGCTGCCCTGGGCGCCCGCATAGACGGTGATGCCGGCCTGGGTGAGCGCGTTGATGGCGCCGCCGCCGATACCGCCGCAGATGAGCGCGTCGATGCCACCGTTGGCAAGCAGGCCCGCCAGGGCGCCGTGACCGGTGCCGCCGGTGCCTACGACCTGCTCGTTGAGCACCTTGCCATCCTGGATGTCGTAGATCTTGAACTGTTCGCTGCGGCCAAAGTGCATAAAGATGTTGCCGTTGTCGTACGTCGTTGCCACCCTCATGGTGCCGACCTCCTTTGCTGGCCATGCGGCCGTCGTCGTGGTGATGGGGGAGTATGCGATATTGCCGCCCTCGATACTCAGCGCGCGCCCGTTGACCAGCGCGTTTGCCACCTTGCGATGCGCGCGGCTGCAGATGGCCGCCACGGTGGCGCGAGCGATGCCCATGTGCTGGGCGACGGTCTGCTGATTGAGGCCTTCCAGGTCGCACAGCCGCAGGACTTCGAGCTCGTCGACCGTCATCTCGATGGCGTCTCCGCTGGCAAGGCCGTCAGGGGTAAAGCCGCGATATTCGGGGATGATCCCAACGCGGCGCAATTTTTCGCGTCTTCCTGCCATACATGCTCCTTATCTGACATATGTCAATAATAGAATAGCGAATATGCGGATTTGAGCAAGGAATTTCTGGCATATGTCAGAAAATGAGGGCTTATGTTTGGGCTGTGGGGCTGCGTGCGCCTGAGCTACAATGAATCTCGCTTATAGGCGACTGACAGGAGGGTCAATGAGCAAGGCTGATCAACAGTTTGTATCCATGTGCCGCGATATTCTGGACCATGGCACCACCACCGAGGGGCAAAAGGTCCGTCCGGTGTGGGAGGATGGCACCCCTGCCTATACCATTAAAAACTTTGGCGTTACGGCACGCTACGACCTGCGCGAGGAGTTCCCCGCGCTTACCTTGCGCCGCACGGCGCTTAAGTCTGCGATGGACGAGATCCTGTGGATCTATCAAAAGAAGTCCAATAACGTTCATGACCTCAACAGCCATATTTGGGACGAGTGGGCCGACGAGACCGGCTCCATCGGCAAGGCCTATGGGTATCAGATTGGCCAGAAGAGCCATTATGCCGAGGGCGATTTCGACCAGATGGACCGCGTGCTGTACGACCTTAAGCATACGCCGTACAGCCGCCGCATCATGACCAACACGTACGTGTTTAGCGACCTGTCCGAAATGCACCTGTATCCGTGCGCGTACAGCGTGACCTATAACGTTACGCAGCGCCCGCATGACGATAAGCCCACGCTCAACATGATTCTCAACCAGCGCAGCCAGGACATTTTGGCCGCGAACAACTGGAATGTGTGCCAGTACGCCATTTTGCTGATGATGGTCGCGCAGTCGGTCGACATGATTGCTGGCGAGCTGCTGCACGTGATCGCCGATGCCCATATTTATGACCGTCATGTCGATATCGTCCGTGAGCTTATCGAGCGTCCGCAGTTTGCGGCGCCTAAGGTAACGCTTAACCCCGACGTGCATGATTTCTACGCGTTTACGACCGATGACCTTATCGTGGAGGGCTACGAGCACGGCCCGCAGGTCAAGAACATTCCCATTGCGGTGTAGGTGGCGCTTATGACGTGTAAGCTTTCTGCCATCGTCGCCGTGTGTGATGATTGGGGCATTGGTTGCGAGGGCGACATGGTGGTGTCCAATCGCGCCGACATGCGCCATTTTGTGGCGTGCACCAAAGGTTGCCCGGTCATTATGGGACGCAAGACGCTGCTGAGTTTTCCCGGCGGGCGTCCGCTCAAGAACCGCCGCAATATTGTGCTTACCCGCGACGAGAGCTTTGCTCCCGAGGGCGTCGACGTGGTGCATAGTATCGACGAGGCGCTCGCCGCGGTTGCCGATGAGCCCGTTGCCTGGGTGATCGGTGGTGGCGATGTCTATCGGCAGTTTTTGCCGTACTGCGTGGAGGCCGAGGTCACGCATAACCACTGCGTTCATCCCGTGGACACGTATTTTCCCAATTTGGACGCCGATCCTGCATGGGAAGTTTCGCAGGCTGGCGGGGTTGCCACGATTGCCGCGGGCGAGGGTGACGAGGGTCTCGATTATGAGTTCGTGACATATCGTCGCGTTGAGGCGTGAATCGCCTAGCGTGAACGGTATTATCGGGTTGATTGAATGCATGGGGCGGCGCTTCGCGTCGCCTCGTTTGGTATAGATGTGCTGTTAAGAAGGGTGCGGGCTGGCTGCTATGACTGATGCCGTTGAGGTTCTGCGAATCGATTCGCTTACGGATGAGCGGCTCGACGCCTACGTGCGACTGACCGAGCGCGAGCTTCGCTGCGTGCTGGAGCCCCAAAAGGGTATCTTTATCGCTGAGAGTGCCAAGGTTATCGAGCGCGCGGTGCGCGCCGGATACCAGCCGGTGAGCTTTCTTTTGAGCGAACGCTGGCTTGATCAGATGATGCCGCTGTTTGAGCGCCTGGTTGTGCGCGAGGGCGCAGGTCCGGTTCCTGTGTTCGTTGCCTCCATGGAGCTCATGGAGCAATTGACGGGCTTTAACGTGACGCGCGGCGCGCTCGCGGCGTTTCGTCGCCCGCGGCAGATTCCGGTTGATGAGTTTCTCGACGGCGTCGTCGAGGCGGCGGGGGAGCGTCCGGTGCGCGTGTGCGTGCTCGAGGGCATTGTCGACCATACCAATGTGGGCGCGATTTTCCGTTCGGCGGCCGCATTGAACGTTGACGGTATTTTGGTCAGCCCTACGTGCTGCGACCCGCTGTACCGTCGCTCGGCCCGCGTGAGCATGGGCACGGTTTTCCAGGTGCCTTGGACGCGCATTGGCAGCGAGGCTCGTGTGTGGCCGCACGATGGCCTGGCGGCACTGCACGAAGCCGGTTTTTCCTGTGCTGCCATGGCATTGACGGACGATTCCGTATCGCTGGACGATCCCGTGCTGCAGGAGATTGACCGCCTGGCAATCTTTATGGGTACCGAGGGTGCCGGCCTGGGTGCCAAGACTATCGCGGGCTGCGACCGGGCCGTGCGCATTCCGATGGCGCACGGGGTCGATTCGCTTAACGTGGCAGCGGCGAGTGCCGTCGCCTTTTGGCAGCTGTGCCCGCACGTGAGTAATGAGTACCACTACCAGCCGGGGCTGTATCACTAGGCAGATAGTTCGCACCGGGCTCTTATTCGGGGTGTTTCGGTCGACGCCGGTCGGTGCTAAGCTGGTATTGGCGTTGGCCTTAATTTGCTGTTTTGTCGGTTGACGTGCGCTTTTGGGGAGGGCGTGTGGCTAAGAAATCTACGGCTATCGATGTAACGCAGGGTGTTATTTGGCAGCAGCTGCTTTCGCTGTGCGTTCCCATCTTTTTTAGTTCGTTTTTTCAGCAGGCCTACACGCTCATCGGTACGTATATCGTCGGCCAGTTTGGCGGCAAACTCGCACTGGGTGGCATTCAAGCCACGATGGTGCTTACCGAGCTCTGCATTGGCTTTTGCGTTGGTGTTGGCGCCGGCTGCGCGGTCATTACCGGTCAGTATTTTGGCCAGCACGATGATGAGCGGCTGAGTCGTTCGGTCCATACGGCCATGACGCTCGCGTTGGTGGGCGGTATCGTTTTCTCGATTCTTGGCATAGTGTTCGTTGAGCCCATGCTGGTGCTTATGAACACGCCGCATGAACTATTGGCCGAGGGCGTGGCATATGCTCGTTGCTATTTTGCCGCCATGGTTGCGGCGCTGCTGCTCAATATGGGAACGGCACTGCTGCGCGCCGTGGGCGACACGCGCGGGCCTGCTGTGATTATCGCTTCCGGCTGCCTTGTTAATGCGGTGCTGGATGTCATCTTCGTTGCCGTGCTTCATATGGAGGCTCTGGGCTGCGGTATCGCGGTGGCACTGACCATTTGCTCTAACGCCACGATGATCGTGATTCGTATGATGCACGCACCGGGTGCGTGGCGGCTTTCACTGTCCAAACTCGGCATTGATCCTGGCATTTGCAAGAGCATGATCTCGTGTGGTCTGCCGCTTGGCTTTCAGTCTGCTGCGTATTCGATTTCCAACGTTTTGATTCAGGTGTCGGTCAATTCGTTTGGTGCCGATGTCACCACGGCGTGGGGTCTTTCGGGCCGCTTGGATGGCATCGTCTGGATGGTTACCGAGGCGCTTGGCGTGTCGATCACCACGTTCTCGGCACAGAACTTTGGCGCGCGCAACTACGAGCGCATGCGCAAGGGCTACCATACGTCGCTCGTGCTGTCGTTTATGCTCATTGGCGGCCTGTCTGCCGTGCTGCTGGTATTCTCGGGTCCGTTGTCGCGTCTGTTTGTCGACGATGCTTCGATTTCGGCGTATACCACGACGATTCTTCATTTCATTGCGCCGTTCTACGCGATTTTCTCGATTATCGAGAACGCGTCGGGCTCCATTCGTGGTGCCGGCGTGAGCTTGCAGCCCATGCTGCTCACGATTTTTGGCACCGTCGTGCTCAGGGTGATCTGGGTGTTTGCGATTATGCCGTTCGATCCGTCGCTTGAGCACCTGCTGCTGGTCTACCCTGTAACCTGGCTCATCACCGCCACGATGTTCACCATCTACCACCATAGCGGCAACTGGCTCGGCCGCGCCACCGCCTAATGATCCGTATGAGACGGAGGAAAACGGATCATTTCTCTCCGTCTTGATGTCGATGGTCCGTTTTCCTCCGTCCCCTTTGGATCAATTAGTATTCGATGCCTTGACGGGCTAGGAGGCCTTCGTCGAAGTAGTGTTTGACGGGGCGCATTTCGGTGACTAGGTCGGCGAGGTCCGCGAGAGGCAGCAGCCCGCGGCCGGTGAGCACGAGCTCCGTGGTGGCAGGCTTCAGCGCGATCAGTCCCTCCACATCCTCGCGCGTCACGAATCCGCGGCGCATCGCTTCGCCGAGTTCGTCCAAAATCAGAACGTCGACCTGTGATATCTGCTCGCGTGCGAGCTCCATGATCTGCTCGGCGCAGGCCTCGGGTGTGTCGCGATCGGCCTGTACAATGCGCAGTCCCAGGCGCGGCGCGGCGTCGTGCTCGGCGCAGTGCAGCTTCTTGGCAAACTGCAGCATGAGTACGTCGAGCCCATAACCTTTGGCGCGCATCGCCAATCCCAGCGCAGCCGTGGTTTTGCCCTTGCCGTCGCCCGTATAGATCTGAACCTTGCCGACTTCAAGTGATGCCATCTCTGTCCTTTCGTGCCCGGCGTCGGTTTATCGCCGTCCGGGTTGGGTATTCTAGTTAGCATTATCAACCCCAGTAGATGGAGTTCAAGCAGATGGAGATGGATGACAACAAACGTAGACGGAATATGATCCTCTACGTGCTCATCGCCTTCGTCGTCTACCTCGTGCTCTCGACCGTTCTGTTCCCCAACATCGGTCACACGCAGCAGATTACGAAGACCGATTATTCGACGTTTGTCAAAGCGCTCGATAAGAAGAGTGTCGACAAGGTCGAGTACAACACGGACGATTACACGATTTATTACACCAAGAAGGGCGAGGACGAGAACATCGCCTACAAGACGACCGGTGTTCCGAATGACGCGGGCTTTACCGATCGCGTGCTTGAGTCCGGTGCTTCACTGGAGTCGGTCGTTCCCGATAAGAACTCGGGTCTGATGACCTACTACCTGCTCACCCTTATCCTTCCCATGGCGATTTTCTTCCTGATCGGCTGGTGGCTCAACCGCCGCATGAAGAAGGCCATGGGCGATGACGGTCCGTCGATGAACTTTGGCGGCGGCGGTTTTGGCGGCGGCGGACTGGGTAAGTCCGGCGCGCGCGTGATCGCCTCCAAGGACGTGGGCGTGACCTTTAAGGACGTTGCCGGCCAGGAAGAGGCCAAGGAGTCCCTCAAGGAGGTCGTCGACTTTCTGGAGAAGCCGCAGCGCTACGAGGAGATTGGCGCCAAGCTGCCGCGCGGTGCTCTCCTTGTCGGCCCTCCGGGTACTGGTAAAACCCTGCTTGCCAAGGCTGTGGCCGGCGAGGCGGGCGTGCCGTTCTTTAGTATTTCTGGTTCTGAGTTCGTCGAGATGTTCGTCGGCCGCGGTGCCGCTAAGGTGCGCGATCTGTTTAAGCAGGCCAAGGAAAAGGCCCCGTGCATCGTCTTTATCGATGAGATTGATACCATCGGCAAGAAGCGCGATGGCGGCGGCTTTAGTGGCAACGACGAGCGCGAGCAGACGCTCAACCAGCTGCTGACCGAGATGGACGGCTTCGATAACCACAAGGGTATTGTCGTTCTCGCTGCTACCAACCGTCCCGACAGCCTTGATCCCGCTCTACTGCGCCCCGGTCGTTTTGACCGCCGTATCCCCGTTGAGCTGCCCGACCTGACCGGCCGTAAGAACATTCTTGAGTTGCATGCCAAGAGCGTGAAGACGCAGCCGCCGATTGACCTGACCGCGATTGCCCGCGCCACGCCCGGTGCCTCGGGTGCGGACCTGGCCAACATCATCAACGAGGGCGCCCTGCGTGCCGTCCGCGAGGGTCGCAAGCGTGCCACCCAGGATGATTTTGAGGAGTCGGTGGAGGTCGTCATCGCCGGTCAGCAGCGCAAGTCCACGGTGCTGTCCGACCATGAGAAGCAGGTCGTTTCTTATCACGAGATCGGCCATGCCATCGTTGCCGCTCGCCAGAAGGGCTCTGCGCCGGTCACCAAGATCACCATCGTGCCGCGCACGAGCGGTGCTCTGGGCTACACCATGCAGGTCGAGGAGGATGAGCGCTTCCTGACCACACGTCAGGAGGTCCTGGACAAGCTCGCCGTCTATTGCGGTGGCCGTGCAGCCGAGGAGCTCATCTTTGGTGAGATGACGACCGGCGCAGCCAACGATATCGAGCAGGCCACCAAGCTCGCCCGTAACATGGTGACGCGCTTTGGTATGTCCGATGAGTTTGGCATGATGGCGCTCGGTACCGTTCAGAATGCGTACCTCAACCAGGACACGTCGCTCACCTGCGCCCCCGGTACGGCCGAGCGCGTGGACGCGATTGTCGCCAAGCTGATCGAGGATGCGCACGACCGCGCTTTGCAGATTCTGAAGGAGAACAAGTTTAAGCTCCATGAGCTGGCTCGTTATCTGTATAAGAAGGAGACCATCACGGGCGAGGAGTTCATGAACCTCCTCACGCGCGAGAATCCGCTGATGCCCAAGCAGCGGTAAAGCCGCGGCCGAGCCGGTAAACGCCGACGCCCCATTTGAGCAGCTTTCTCAAATGGGGCGTTTTGCTTGAGAGGGATGGAAATGAAGATCGTGGTGAGCGCCTGCTTGATGGGCGAGAGCTGCAAGTATAACGGGCTCGACAACTACCATCGCGAGTTGGTCGAGGCCTGCGAGCGTACAGGGACCGAGGTCCTCTTGGTGTGCCCTGAGGTCTTTGGGGGCCTGCCCACGCCGCGCAAGCCGTCCGAGATTGTGAACGGAGAGGTTCGTACCTGCGAGGGCATATCGGTCGATCGCGAATTTCGCCTGGGTGCCCAACGAGCGCTCGATATGTGCGAGCAGGCGGGCGGACCGGAAGAGATCGCCGCGTGCATCCTGCAGGACCGTAGTCCCTCGTGCGGCGCGGGTCGCATCTACGACGGATCCTTTAGCGGTACGCTCACCGCGGGCAACGGTATTTTCGTCGACCTGCTCCTGCGCCACGGGTACCGTGTGATTCCGGCTAGCGAGTTCGATCCCAGCATGCTGGAACATTGTCCACAACACTCGAACCCAACACTTCCTCACGGGTGACCGTTTTGGCATCATCCATGAAGTTGATATTGAGTACGACCCGGTCATCAAAGACGTAGACCGAGTTGACAGGCGCCGTACCCAGGCAGCCCCTCCCCGCGGCCCTCGCGCAGGAACGCGTACAAGGCCCTCCCGTCTCTTGCGCCCCTCCTGCCCCAAACCCTGCTAGGAGCGAGTGCAGCAAACTGGAAGTTTAAATTAGTCTTTGCAAATAACCTTTGAACCTTCACCATCAATTACAATTCCCTGACGATTGTTAATTGGGCATAGATTCAAATCCGAAAACTCAGTTATTATTTTCTCGGTAACTTTCTTAAATGGTGCTGTAAGAAAATGCGGAAGAACATAGAAATCAATCAAATTAAGCCCTGCATCATCTTCTTGTGAGTAGTCCTCCGGCTTTTCATCCATTTGCTCGATATATTGGATGCTTGGAGCGCATACAATCGCACCTGCTGATTCACCAATCATCAGTTTTCCCTTTGCCAATTCTTTCTTCAGCAGCTCATCCGTTCCCGTTTTACGGAGCTGGTCTATAAGGAAAAAAGAATTTCCGCCGGTAAAATAGATCACATCCGCATCCTCAAAAAGAGACTGTATCGTTGAATAAGCCTCCGTTGAAATATCAATTTCAGTTACGATTGCTCCCAACTTTTTGAATAATTTTCGAGCCGAGCCGACATAACCGGTGTAGCCTTCACGCAGCGAAGCTGTTGGAATAAATGCGACTTTTTTATTTTCAATTTCTTCCTTTATCAGACTTCCTACACTTGAAAAGTGCGAACATAAAAACATTTTCATCAATATTCTCCTTTATATATAAATTAAATTCTTATTTGTTGAACTAAGCCGTGTATACCATACTCACCAATGAAAGAACGCCCTGATATAGCGTAATTTGCTGTTTTCCTGCGTACGTGCGTACACACTCCACAGGAATTCTAAGGGCCCTGCCCCCTTAGCACACGGACTTTGGAACAAAGTCTAGTGTGTTACGCCTTGCCAGAGGCGTACAGGCTCCCGGTACGCACGTACGCAGCAATTGCCATCAATGCGCCATATAAGTGGCGATCAAGTTCGCATAAAGCGACCTTGGTTCCGCAAAACAAAAGGCAGGATACCATCACCACGATGGTACTCTGCCTCTGTTCGTTTCTGTTTACCGTTCCGAGTGGTCCTTCCGCAGAATTACCGATAAACAAAAAACGTACCCGGACCCTTTCTCGTATAGAATCGGGTTCGAGTGCGAACTGAATGTTGGAGCAATAAAAAACCACCACAAAGGTGCCTGTCCCCTTTGTGGTGGTTTTGGGTTAGAGCTAGAGGGTGTGGCCGTAAGCGTCGGCGGCCTTGATGGCGGCGGCGAACTTCTCGTCGGTGAAGGGCTCAGGGTTGCCCTGCTTCCACTCGTTGGTGGCATGCGCGTACTCGCACAGGGCTGGGATATCGGACTCGGAAAGCCCGACCTGCTCAAGCGTCACGGGCAGCCCCATCTGCTTGTTAAAGGCAGCGTAGCGCTCAAGGTTCTCGGTGTCTCCCGTATAGGCAAACAGCACCAGCACGCCCAGGCTCACGACCTCGCCATGCAGGTAGGAGCCCTCGCGCGGAATGCTGCACGTGGCGTTGTAGAACGCATGCGCCACGCTCGAGTTGTAGTAGTAATCGTTTTGGTTGGTCAGGTTGGAGACATAGCCCGTGTTGACCACGATATCGAGCGCGATCTGCTTGACGGCCTCGCTCGACAGGTTCTGCCGCACGTCCTCAAGACCCTGGACACCATAGGTAAACAGCGGCTCGGAGCAGGTGTGGGCGAGTGCCAGGCCAAGCCCGGCGGTGTGCTCCAGGTTGCCGGCGCTCGTGGCGTACTCGACCTCGGGCTGCTTGGACAGGGCATCGCCCACGCCGGCCCAGAAGTACTCCGCCGGAGCCTCGGCGATGATCTTGGGGTTGATGAAGATGTGCGCGGGGCGGTTGGGGTACGAATAGCCCTCGAGCGAGCCGTCGTCATTGTAGACAACGGCAATGGCGGTCGCGGCGGAGCAGTTGGAACAGATCGTCGGGACCGTGAAGACGATCTTCTTGAGCTCGATGGCCGCCGTCTTCACGGTATCAAGCGCCTTGCCGCCGCCACAGGCAATGAGCACGTCGGCTTCCTGGCAGGCAGGGGAGTTCACGACCTTGGCGATATTGGCACGCGTACTGTTGGTACCGTAGACGCGCGTCTCCAGAATCTCGACGTCGGTACCTGCCAGCGCAGCTTCGATACCGGGAAGTGCTGCGGCCAGTGCCCGCTTGCCACCGATGATCGCGACCTTTGTCGCGCCGTACTCCGCCAGTGCGGCGGGCAGCTCGTCAAAGCAATCCTCGCCAACGGTGTAGTCGCTCATTCCAATCGTGCGCATAGCAACCTTCTTTCGTTCGATAGAGTGCTTTCAGGTATTTTGCTCCTAGAGCAGGGCTGTAATAGCGAGAAATTTCGAACGTATAAAACCAGTGTTGAGGGTTTTTCGCCGGCGCGGAACGTGCTAGCATACACCGCATAAGCGTTGATGGGGACGAGTAGTCGGCCGTCCGCATGCTACAGAGAGCGGGGAGCGCTGAGAGCCCGTGCATGCGACCGATGAAAATCACCCCGGAGCTGCGGTCCTAACGGACGAGCCGCATAGGCACGTCTTAGTAGACATCGCCGAGATGGTCGTCGATACAGGCCAGCCGAGTAACGGATGCGAGCGCGCGAATACGCGGGCGAGGGCATCTAAGCTGGGTGGTTAAGCGAAGAGCTTTTGCGGGCGCACAGCCCGTTTTGTGGCGCTTCGTCCCAGCTTGCAGGGACGGGCGCTTTTTTGGTGCCCAGAGGGCGTGCGCGCCCACGACATGAAAGGGGTACCGTGGCAAACGAGTACAAGCAGACGATGAATCTGCCCAAGACCGGTTTTCCCATGCGTGCCGGTCTTTCCAAGTCCGAGCCCAAGCGACTCAAGGACTGGCAGGACAACAAGGTCTACGAGCAGGTTCTGAAGAAGAACGAGGGTCACAAGAAGTTCGTGCTGCACGACGGCCCTCCGTACGCCAACGGTCCGATCCACATCGGCCACGCCATGAACAAGATCTCCAAGGACATGATCAACCGTTACTGGATGATGCAGGGCTATGAGGTTCCCTATGTCCCCGGTTGGGACTGCCACGGCCAGCCGATCGAGCATAAGGTCGAGGAGAAGCTCGGCACCGAGAAGTTCAACCAGACCCCCACGGCCAAGATCCGTGAGCTCTGCAACGAGTTCGCTGTCGAGAACATCGAGCTTCAGAAGGCCGGTTTCCGTCGTCTGGGCGTGCTCGGCGACTGGGACAACCCCTATCTGACGCTCTATCACCAGCATGATGCCGCCGACATCGAGGTCTTCAAGGCCATGTTCGATAAGGGCATGATCTATCGCGGCCATAAGCCCGTCCACTGGTGCAAGCACTGCCACACCGCACTCGCCGAGGCCGAGATTGAGTACTCCGACGAGACGAGCCCGTCCATCTTCGTGCGCTTCGAGATGACCTCCAAGCCCGCCGGCCTCGAGAACTTCGACGGCCCGGTTGACTTCATCATCTGGACGACCACGCCGTGGACCATCCCCTCCGACCAGGCAGTTTCCCTCAAGCCCGGCGCCGCCTATGTCGCCGTTGAGCACGATGGCCGTGCCGAGGTCATGCTCGAGGACCTGGCTCCCAAGTGCTGCGAGGAGTTTGGCTGGGAGTACACCCCGGTTATGGTCGACGGCAAGCCCTATGTGGTTCCCGCCGAGACCTTCCACCACATCCACTACAAGCAGCCGATCTTTGACGGTGTTGAGGGCGTGGCGCTGCTGGCTGATTACGTCGGTGTCGACGACGGTACCGGTATCGTCCACAACTCGCCCGGCCACGGCGTCGACGACTACTTTGCCTGCCTCAAGGAGGGCATCACCGACATCTGCATGCCGGTCGATGACGACGGCAAGTTCTACACCGGCGAGGAGTTTGGCACCGGTGGTCCCTTCAGCGGTATGGATACCGATGAGGCCAACCCGCATATCATCGAGTTCCTGCGCGAGCGCGGCACCCTGGTTCTCGAGAAGAAGATCACGCACAGCTATCCGCACTGCTGGCGCTGCAAGCACCCGGTGCTCTTCCGTGCTACTGACCAGTGGTTTGTCTCGATGGACAAGACCGGTTTGCGCGAGCAGGCTGGCAAAGAGGTCCGCGAGAACGTCAAGTGGTATCCGGCCCACGCGGCCAATCGCATTGGCGCCATGGTCGAGCAGCGTCCCGACTGGTGCATCAGCCGTCAGCGCAACTGGGGCGTGCCCATCCCGAGCTACACCTGCGCCGACTGCGGCGAGAAGGTCATGAACGACGCCACACTCGATGCCGTCATCAAGCTCTTCCATGAGAAGGGCTCCGACGCCTGGTTCACCGACGCTCCCGAGAGCTACCTGGGCGAGGCCTGTGTCTGCCCCAAGTGCGGCGGCCATCACCTCAAGGCCGATAAGGACATCCTCGACGTGTGGTGGGATTCCGGCGTCTCCTGGAAGGCCGTCTGCGAGTATCGCCCCGAGCTTGAGTACCCGGCTGACGTGTATCTCGAAGGCTCCGACCAGCACCGTGGTTGGTTCCAGAGCTCGCTGCTCACCTCTGTGGGCGCCAACGGCCATGCTCCGTACAAGGCGGTCGTCTCGCAGGGCTTCACGCTCGACGGTCAGGGCCGCAAGATGTCCAAGTCGCTCGGCAACGTCATCGACCCCAACAAGGTCTGCGACGAGATGGGCGCCGACATCATCCGCCTGTGGGTTGCCTCGGTCGACACCAGCTCTGACGTTTCCATCGACCACGAGATTCTCGCTCGTACGTCCGATGCCTACCGCCGTTTCCGCAACACGCTGCGCTTCCTGCTTTCCGAGCTCGAGGGCCAGTTTGAGCCCGAGACCGACGGCGTCGCCTTTGCCGATCTGCTGCCGCTCGACAAGCTCATGGTTGCCCGCCTGACCCAGGTCCAGGCCGAGGTCGACGATGCCTACGCCAGCTACGAGTTCCCGCGCGCCTACCGTGCGCTTTACGACTTTGTGGTTACCGAGCTCTCCAACGTGTACCTCGACGCCCTGAAGGACCGTCTGTACTGCGAGAAGCCCGGCTCTCTCGAGCGCCGCAGCGCTCAGACCGTGCTCGCCGAGCTCTTCTCGATGCTCATGCGCGATCTGCAGCCGATCTTGTCCTACACCGTCGACGAGGCCATGGCCTATGCGCCCGCCGGCTGCGTCGATCACCAGAAGTACGCCGCGCTGCTCGATTGGTACAAGTCGCCTATCACGGTCGACGAGGCCAATGAGTTTGAGGGCGTGCTCGAGGCTTCGCTCGAGCTCCGTAGCGCCGTGACCAAGGCCCTCGAGGATGCCCGTTCTGCCGGCACCTTCACCAAGAGCCAGCAGGTTCGCGTCAAGGCGGTCGTTCCCGCCGAGATGTATGCGCTGTTGACCGGCGACAAAGCCGTCGACCTGGCCGAGTTCTACATCGTCTCCGATGTTGAGCTGGCCCAGGGCGAGGAGCTTTCCGTTGCTATTGAGGCTGCCGAGGGCGAGTGCTGCGACCGTTGCTGGAACTATCGCACCACCGTCGGCGAGTACAACGGCCACGCGCATATTTGCAAGCGCTGCGCTGATGCGCTGTAGGTTACGGCGTTCGTAGAACGCCGTAACCTACCGACGCTGTAAACGCCCCTAAGCGGCAACCTGACGTTCAATCGTCGGTCGCGTACCAAAGTACGCTTCCCTCCTCTTTCACGTCACCTTGCTCGCTTAGGGACGTTTTCGCTGTTGGCGACGGTAATGCGGCGTTTCTATTGTTTAGTTGTTGGGGACGTTCTTAAACGACTAGTCAAACAAGAACGTTCCCATTGACTACCTGTGTCACATTCAAGCGGCATTCTGTTTTTCGGAATGCCGCTTTCGTTTTTAGCTGAATATTTCGCTTGCGTTGGTGGATATGTCGTGCGCTCCGCGTGTGGCAATATAAGATGATTACTTGCGTTAAACGTAATTCGATGTTCTTGAGGGTAGGGGATTGATTTGGGTCGTGCCGGGGATATGACGCCGCCTTTGCGTTGGCGGTTGGGTGTTGCTGGTGGGGTAGCGCTCGTTGTGCTGCTTGTCGACCAGCTGACCAAGCTTGCGGTTCGTGCCGTGGGCGATGCTCTGCATGTGACTGTTATCCCCGGTGTCATCGACTTTATGTTTGTCCGCAATATCGGTGCTGCCTTTAGCATGGGCGAGGGGCATGGCATCGCGTTTGCCGTGCTGGCGTTGGCGGTCATTATCGCTATTGCCGTGTACCTCGTTCGTGCACCCCAGCTCGCCCATCTTGAGGTTGTGGGCATGGCGATGGTTGCGGGCGGTGCTATCGGCAACGCTATCGATCGTTTGGCCTTTGGCTTCGTGACCGATTTTATTGCCACCACCTTCATCGACTTTCCCGTCTTCAATGTGGCCGATATCGGCATTACCTTGGGCGTCGTGCTCGCCCTCTTCGGCTACATGTTCTTGAGCCCCGCTGCCCGTGAGGTCGATGCGACCGCCGAGCTTAACGCCCGTGACGAGGCCCGCGCTAAGCGCAAGGCCCAGCAACGCGGGGAGCGTGCCCGCAAGATGCGCGAAAGGAACGAGCGCTAATGGCCGACATCCATATTCTTGTTGCCGACGATGCCGCTGGTCAGCGTCTTGACGCTTATCTGGGCGCCAATGACGGCTGCCCTACGCGCTCTGCCTGCGCGCATCTGATTGAGGGCGGTGCCGTAGTAGTCAATGGCGAGACCTGCCTGTCCAAAAAGTACGCCGTGCGAGCCGGCGATCGTATTTCGGTCGATTTGCCCGAGCCGCACGATCCCGCCGATGTGATTCCCGAGGCCATCCCGCTCGACATTCGCTATGAGGACGCTTATCTCATTGTGCTCTCCAAGCAGCGCGGCCTGGTGTGCCATCCTGCGCATGGTCATGAGAGCGGTACGCTCGCGAATGCCCTGGTCTATCACTGCGGTATCGACCATCTGGGCACCGTGCAGGGCGAGGACCGCCCCGGTATTGTGCATCGCCTGGATCGCGATACCTCGGGTCTCATGCTTGCGGCAAAGGACGACGACACCCAGCGCGCGCTCCAAAATCTCATCCGCACGCGTACGCTCGACCGTCGCTATATCACACTTGTTCACGGGCACATCGCCATGGACGAGGGCACCATCAACACCGGCATTGCCCGATCGACGCGCGACCGTGTCAAGATGGCGGTTTCGGACGATCCTTTCGCGCGCCAGGCCATTACGACCTTTAAGGTCCTCGAGCGCTTCGATTCCACGCGATTTGACGACGGCTATACGCTCGTCGAGTGCCACCTGTTTACGGGCCGCACGCATCAGATTCGCGTGCACATGCGCCAT
The DNA here is from genome assembly GCF_046116915.1 of Collinsella sp. wc0583. Lineage (NCBI taxonomy): Bacteria > Bacillati > Actinomycetota > Coriobacteriia > Coriobacteriales > Coriobacteriaceae > Collinsella > Collinsella sp. wc0583. The sequence goes on from NZ_JBJXBN010000001.1 coordinate 252,855, forward strand.
ATCAACCACGCCTGCGTGGGCGATCCGCTCTACGGTAAGTGCGATGCACGCGCCGATCAGGGCCTGACCAGGCAGTTCCTCCATTCTTGGCGCGTGGCGTTTGACCACCCCGTGACGGGGGAGCGCATTGAGTGCCGTGACGAGCTGCCGTGGGACCTTGCGGCGGTTCTGGATGATCTGGCCCCTCGTTCGCTCGGCCGCACTGTCGCTGGCGACGAAATCGTCCCGCAGCTCGGTCTGCTCGAAGCCTAGCCAGTATTAGGTGGTTTCTTGAACTCGGTAAGCCTGCGGTAAGATATACGATTGTTTACGTAACGCGTTGCTGGGAGCCTGCATGCTCGCCTTTTTACAAACCAACACACCCATCGTGATCTTCAACCAGATTGTCGTCACGCTGCTCACGGTCTGCTTTCTGTACCAGGTGGTCTTCTTTGTCATTGGCGCTCTTCGTGGCGAGGTCGCGCCTCCCAAGGCCAAAAAACTTCACCGCTATGCCTTCTTTATCGCTGCGCATAACGAGGAGGCCGTGATCGCCAACCTCGTTCGCTCCATCAAGGATCAGGACTATCCGTCCGAGCTTATTGAGGTCTTCGTGGTCGCCGACGCCTGCACCGACAACACGGCGCAGCTCGCGCGCGAGGCGGGCGCCATTGTCTATGAGCGTAATGACCTTGCCCGCAAGGGTAAGAGCTGGGTCATGGACTTTGGCTTCGACCGCATTCTCAACGAGTATCCCGATACCTTTGAGGGCTATTTTATTTTCGATGCCGATAATGTCATTTCCCGTGATTACGTATCCAAGATGAACGATGCTTTTGACCAAGGCTTTCATGTGGTCACCAGCTATCGCAACTCTAAGAACTTCGGCAGTTCGTGGATCTCTGCGGCCAACGCCACGTGGTATCTGCGCGAGGCGCGCTTCCTTAACAATGCGCGCAACATCTGCAAGACTTCCTGCGCTGTATCGGGTTCGGGCTATCTCATTTCTGCCAGTGTTATCGAGGGCATGCACGGCTGGCAGTTCCACACGCTGACTGAGGACATTCAGTTCACCACGTTCTGCGCTATCCACGGCATTCGCATTGGCTATGCGCCGGCGGAGTTCTTTGACGAACAGCCCGTGACGTTTAAGGCGTCTTGGAAACAGCGTATGCGTTGGACCAAGGGCTTCTACCAGGTGTTCTTTACCTACGGTAAGCATCTGGTCAAATCGACCTTCCGCTATCATCGCTTTGCCGCCTACGACATGTTTATGACGATCGCTCCGGGTATGCTGCTATCGCTGATCTCGATGCTCGCCAATGCTACCTTCCTCATCGTGGGCGGTCTTTCGCACGGCTTCTTGGCCACCGAGGTCGAGATGCAGGCGTGTGCCGCCTCGCTCATTATGACCTTCGCGATGATGTATCAGACCTTCTTTATCCTGGCGCTGCTTACGACCATCTTTGAGTACAAGCACATTCACTGTGCGCAAAAGTGGCGTCTGGTGACCAACCTGTTTACCTTCCCGATCTTTATGTTCAGCTATATCCCCATCACGGTGGCTGCTCTGTTCTTGAAGGTTGACTGGGTGCCGACGCAACACGCCGTAAGCGTTACCCTCGACGAGGTCATGCAAGGCGCCAAATAACTACGATCAAAACCACCACAAAGGGACAGTACCTTTGTGGTGGTTTTTGCGTTTGAGCTGCTGCCCAAGGAGGTGTTAGATGGTCTTTATTCCGTTTTGGATTTGCATCTTTGTTGGCGCGGCGATTGATGCCCGTGAGCGGCGGTTTCCCAATGAACTTGCCGGCGCGTGTGCCGTGGCGGCGTTTGCAGGCGTTTGGCTCGACAGGGGCATTAACACGGCGCTTGAGCACGCCGGTCTTGCGGTCATCGTCTACCTTGCCCTTGTGTTTGCTGAGTCGCTCTGGCGTCGTATTCGCCACGCTCCCGGCATTGGCATGGGGGACGCCAAGGCGCTCTTTGCCCTTTGCATCCTCGACCCTCTGGGTGGCATCGTTGCGTTTGCTGTCTCGCTCCTTGCCCTTGCTGTCGCCTGCCTCATCACAAAATCGCGCTCCTTGCCATTGCTGCCGTTTTTAGTGCCGATATTTGCCATAATCGAGGTCGTGGGTAGTACGCTGTAATCGTTGCGCGCCCTTTTTAAGGAGCATGCCATGGCAATCAATCAACAGACAGCCGCCATCAAGGCGCGTATGGATCGCATTCCCTCGGCGTTGTCGCCCGAGCTGGTCGAGCGTATCGCTACCGACCGTGCCTCGGGTGTCGTTAACCCTTATCGATGCAACGATGGTCAGGTCATCCGCCGTGTTGATCGAGCCGCAGACCAAGGCACGCTCATGCGTCCGGCCTTTATGCGCGATGCCGAAAAGATTCTGCATCTGCCTGCGTACGCCCGATACGCCGGCAAAACTCAGGTTTTCAGCTTTCGCAGCAACGATGATCTGTCGCGTCGCGGCCTGCACGTGCAACTTGTTTCGCGCATCGCACGTGATATCGGTTGCGCCCTGGGGCTCAACTGCGATCTGATCGAAGCGATTGGTTTGGGCCACGACTTGGGCCATACACCCTTCGGCCATGCCGGCGAGCGATTCCTCAACGATATCTATCACGATCGTACGGGCCGCTACTTTTTCCATAACGTGCAGTCGGTCCGCGTGCTCGACGCGCTGTACGGCCGCAACGTGTCGCTCCAGACGCTCGACGGCGTACTGTGCCACAACGGCGAGTATGAGCAACGTGTGTTTGAGCTTTCGGACATGGGTTCCTTTGACCAGTTCGATCAGACGGTTGAGGATTGCATTGCCACAGGTTACAGCGCAATTGAGCACCTGCGCCCCATGACGCTCGAGGGCTGCGTGGTTCGCATCTCGGACATCCTTGCCTATGTGGGGCGCGATCGCCAAGACGCCATTGCGGCAGGCCTGCTGTCACCCGACGCCTTTGACGATGACCTGGGCGGCGCATACAACAGCTGGATCCTTACGCATGCCTCTATCGATATCGTCGCGCACAGCTATGGCAAGCCGCGCATCGAGATGAGCGAGGACCTGTTTGAGGAGATCCGCCGGGCCAAGCGTGAAAACTACGAGAAGATCTATAGCAAGGGCGGTATTGAGGGCGACTCCGAAGCGGAGCTGCGCGAGGCCTTCGAAAAGCTCTACGACCGTTGCCTGCAGGACATAAACGAAGGAGACGAGTCCTCGTATATCTTTAAGCACCACATTTCTCGCATTGAGCAGCAGCTTTCCTACTACGATCGCACCTATTCATGGCAGGACGATAAGGACCAGGCGGTCGTGGATTACATTGCGAGCATGACGGACGGTTATTTCTGCGAACTTACGAGCAAGCTGTTCCCGGGATTGAAGTTTCCACACCGTACCTATATTAACGAACGGTAGTTCGTATATTTTCGGTATACTGTTAGCAGATGACGACTTTGATAGATGCACGGGATGGCTATGGACGACCTTTTTTCTGCTTCGACGCGCGAGCGTTCCTTTCAGAATGCGCCGCTTGCGGTGCGCATGCGGCCCAATTCGCTCGACGAGTATGTGGGTCAGCAAAAGGCCGTCGGCAAGGGCTCGTGGTTGCGTGCCGCGATTGAGCACGATGTGCTGTCGAGTGTGATTCTGTACGGGCCGGCCGGTACGGGCAAGACGACGCTGGCCCACATTATCGCCAACCATACCAAGAGCGAGTTTGTCGAGGTCAGCGCTGTGACGGGCACCGTAAAGGATCTTCGTCGCGTGATTGACGAGGCTAAGACGCGCCTGAATACGTACGACCGCCGCACCATTCTTTTTATTGATGAGATTCATCGCTTTTCCAAGTCGCAGCAGGATGCCCTGCTGCATGCAGTTGAGAACCGTACCGTCATTATGATTGGCGCCACGACGGAGAATCCGTACTTCGAGGTCAACTCGGCATTGCTCTCGCGCGGTCGCGTGGTGGAACTTGAGCATCTTAAAGACGAGGATATCGCCACGCTTATTGAGCGTGCGCTCGAGGCGCCGCAGGGTTTGAACGGTAAGTTCTCGGCCGATGAGGATACGGTTAAGACCATTTGCACGCTGGCAGCGGGTGACGCTCGATCGGCGCTCACGACGCTTGAGCTTGCGAGCGAGATTGCCGTCACGCGCCCCGATACCGAGGGAACGCCCGCGCCGGCGGCGGGGGAGCGCTATCCCATCACTGTTGACGACGTGAAGATTGCCAATCCGCGCCGTGGCTTTTCGTACGACAAAAACGGTGACATGCACTACGACATCATCAGTGCGTTTATTAAGTCTATGCGCGGTAGCGACCCCGATGCCACGATTTATTGGCTCGCGCGCATGATTGACGCGGGGGAGGATCCTAAGTTTATCGCTCGTCGTATTATGATTCAGGCTTCTGAGGATGTTGGCAACGCCGACCCACAGGCGCTTTTGGTGGCACATGCCGCGTATAAGTCTGCCGAGGTCATTGGCTATCCCGAGTGCCGTATTAATCTGGCTCAGGCTGCTCTCTATGTGTGCTTGGCGCCTAAATCCAACGCGTGCGAGGCTTCGATCGATGCGGCGTTGGCCGATATCCATTCAAGTGGGCTGCGCGAGGTGCCGAGTTATCTGCGCGATCGTCATCGCCCGGGCAGCGACGAATACGGTGTGTATAAGTATCCGCATGATTATCCCGAAGGCTGGGTCGATCAGCGTTATTTGCCCGAGGGGTTGGAGCGCGGTGCGTTTTGGCAGCCTGCCGGCCGCGGCTGGGAAGAGTGGCGCGTAGAGCAAAGCGAGCGGGACCGTAGCGGCAGAGCGCCCAAGTAGGTCCTTGGGACCTCGCACATTCCCTTTGGGTATCTTTCCCCTTCTTTGGGGTACCATGAACAGCGTCTGTATTTCGATTCCTTCGGGAGGCTTGTATGAGTCCCATTCAAATCGCCCTGCTGCTGCTCGCCGTTGCCGGTGTGTGGGCTGTTATCGAGCTCGCGCTCACGCTGCGAAAGACCCGCACCGTCGTTGATTCGGTCGATAAGACCGTGAGCGACCTTAACAACACCATCGCCGAGGCACAGCCGGTGGTAGCAAAGCTCGATGGCGCTGTCGATGAGCTCACCCCCGCGTTGGCTCAGGTTGAGCCGCTCCTCAAGTCGAGCAAGACCGCCGTCGACGCCCTTACCTCCAATCTCGTAGAGGTCGAAGCTGTGGTTCGCGACATTTCCGAGGTTACGGGCAGCGTGGCCGAGGCCAGCAATGCCGTATCGAGCGTGACTGATTCTGCTGCTGGTGCCGTGCAGAAACTCTTTAACAAGGTGAAGGCTCCCGCGGCCGACGCCGAGCGCACGCTTTCCGCTGTCGCCGAAGCCGAGCAGCCGACCGAGCGTGTCCTGATTGACGAAGCCGGGGACGATGCCGCTGCTGGTGACGATGATGCGCAGAAGCCCGCAGCCAAGCCTGCTCAGTATTACACCTATACGCCCGCCGAGACCTCCGAGGAGTCTTGCGATGAGTAGCGAAGCAACCTGCCCCATTACGCTGAGCGTTGCCGGTGATCCGCGTCTCGCGCGCCTTGTGCGCATGACGGCGGCAAATGTCGGTGCGCTGTGCTCTATGTCCGTCGATCGTATCGAGGACATCCGTATGGCTGCCGAGGAGGCCTTCATCTTTGGCTGCACGGCCGTTGATTCTGACGACATTTCGATCAAATTCGACGTCGACGAATCGCACGTGGGCATGACCTTTACCTTTGGTGACCAGGCGACTGTCGATGAGGATGATCAGGCTGCCGTGTATGCCGAGCTCATTCTGGCAAGCGTGTGCGATTCCTACGAAAAGACCGCGGCGCCCCTGACGCTTTCCCTCGACCTCAAGGCGGATATCTAATATGACCGAACGTTCCCGGAGCGGTAAGACCGCTTGGGACAAGGAGAAAACCCGCGAGCTGTTTCGTCGCTACAAAGAGACCGGTGATCCGGACGCACGCGAGCAGCTCGTCATGTCCCATATGAACCTGGTAAGGTTTCTTGCCAACAAATTTAAGAACCGCGGTGAGCCACTCGACGACCTCATGCAGGTCGGCTATCTGGGTTTGCTCAAGGCTATCGACCGCTTTGACCCCGAGCGCGGACTCGAGTTCACGACGTTTGCCACGCCTACCATCCTGGGCGAGATTAAGCGTCACTTCCGTGATAAGGGCTGGAGCGTGCGCGTGCCGCGCCGTTTGCAGGAGCTTTCTGCCAAGGTTAACCAAGCTACCGACAAGCTCACTAACGAGCTGCAGCGCTCGCCTAAGGTTGAAGAAATCGCTGAGTACCTGGGCGTGACCGTCGACGAGGTGCTGGAGGCCATGGAATCGTCTTCGGCCTATACCTCGGTGCCCATCGAGGCTCCTGGCGCGTCCGATTCCGATGATGCCCCCTCGATTCTCGACCGCTATGCCGATGACGACAACGAGCTCGATTTTACCGATGACCGCCTGGTGATCGAGGAAGCCATCCGCGATTTCTCGCCGCGTGAGCGTGAGGTTATCGAGCTGCGCTTTGTGAAGGGCATGACCCAGATCGAGATCGCTAAGAAGTTGGGTATCTCGCAGGTGCAGGTTTCGCGCCTGCTGCGCCGTACCCTTAAGAAGATACAGGACAAGATCGACCCCGACGGAGTGATGGTTCGTTCATGATTGAGCACCCCCAACAAACCGACCGCACGCTGCGCGATACTCGTATTCTGACGCTTCGCATTTGGGCTGTCGTCGGCTGCATTGTCATCGCAGCCGTCATCTTTAACCTTATGGGTATCCTGGCGCCGGTTATCGAGTTTCTCGCTGTCGGTTCCATCATCGCTTTTGTGATGTCGCCGATCACTAACTGGCTCGAGCATCACGGCGTCGGTCGTGGCATCGGTTCGCTCATCGCGCTGATCGTGGTTGTGGCAGTGCTCGTCGGCGTCGTCTGCATCCTGTCGCCTATTTTGCTCGGTCAGATTATGGAAGTCCTGAGTCGTCTGCCTGAGCAGCTTCGCGTTGCGGGCGGTGATCTCAACGAGATGATTTCGCACGCTAAGACGCTCAACAACACGCCGCTCAAGGAGTACTTGGACGATAATCTGTCCTCGCTGGTTACTGTGGCGTCCAAGTACGTATCGCAAATCGCCGCTGAGCTCGGTCGCGGCGTGTTCCCGCTTATTACCAACACGGCCTCGCAGCTGTTCGTAATCTTCCTAGGTTTGGTGCTTGCCTACTGGCTGGCCTGCGACTACCCCCGCATGCACCACGAGGTCTGCACCATCATTGGCCAGGAAAAGGAGACCTCGTACCGCTTTATGGTCGCGATTCTTTCGCGCTCGGTCGGCGGTTATATGCGCGGCATGGTCGTGACGTCCATCTGCGGTGGCATCCTCGCCTTTATCGGCTTTACGCTCATTGGCCATCCCTACGCGGCACTCATGGCCATCTTTACCGGCATCATGCACTTGGTCCCGGTTGTCGGTCCCTGGGTAAGCGCGGCGATCGCCACGGTGCTCGGCTTTATGTTTAGCCCTATGCTGGCGTTGTGGACGCTCGTTGTGACCATGGTGGCCCAAAACGTCACCGATAACGTCATTTCCCCCAAGGTCATGCAGAGTTCGGTGCAGGTGCATCCCATCATGAGCCTGACGGCCCTCGTTATTGGTTCGGCACTCATGGGTCCCATCGGCATGGTCATCGCCATTCCGCTGTGCGCGGCCCTCAAGGGCATTTTCGTCTACTACTTTGAGAACGAGACCGGCCGTCAGCTCGTGGCATACGACGGCGCCGTGTTTAAGGGCACGCCGTATCGCGATGCCGAGGGCAACCCGGTCGCCGCCTATGACGCGCTTGGAGACGATACGTTCATTTACGAGTCCGAGCTCATCGGCAATGAGACCGCGCCCGAGGCCCAGGCGATGCCCAAGCCCGAGCTCGAGAATCCCTGGATCAAGCTCTCGGGCCTGCAGCCCGATGCGACGGGCTTTTTCAAGAATCCCTTCGCCAAGGATGACGATTCCAATACGAACGACGACACCAAAACCGGCATCGACGGTTCCATGGACGATTCAGATTCTAAATAGGTCCTATTAACGTTTCTTGAAGTTGTAAATGACAAGAAACGCGAGCAAAGCGATTGTTAAGGGGCCGGCTACATAGAAAAAGAGAACGTCAATTGCGCGTAGAGTGTAATAGGCTTTATCGCCGGACATTACTGCATACAATACGTAGCCAAATGCTGGTTGGTTTGCGTACCAGCAGGAGAAAGCCAAAAGCGCTAAAAGTGCTACAACCAGAAGTGCATTCAGGACAAATCGTTTGCTTTTCATCGATCGCTCCTTCCGGGTGAATCTTATATGTAATTATACAGTAGCCTTTTTCAAAGCATCGCATACTCCTAAATAACGTGCACTTTCGCTGGAGGGTCGCTGTTTGGCGGCCCTCTTTTTTGCACTGGCGCGGCGGGATGGTAATATCGTTACGTTTGAACTGTTTCGATGTGAAACCGAGGAGATTCCCTCTATGAGTGCTGACTACCCGTCAATGACTACGGCCGAGATCCGCTCCAAGTTCCTCAACTTCTTTGAGGAGCGCGGTCTTAAGCTCTATCCTTCTTCGTCCCTTGTTCCTGATGACCCCTCGCTGCTGCTCGCCAACGCCGGCATGAACCAGTTTAAGGAGTACTACCAGGGCAAGAAGACCATGAAGGAGATTGGCGCGATCTCCTGCCAGAAGTGCGTCCGCACCAACGACATCGACTGCATCGGTGAGGACGGCCGTCACCTGTCCTTCTTTGAGATGCTCGGCGACTTCTCCTTTGGCGGCGTCTCCAAGCAGCAGGCCTGCGCTTGGGCCTTTGAGCTCATCACCAAGGAGTTCAAACTGCCGCTCGACCGCCTGTACTTTACCGTCTTTACCGAGGACGACGAGACCCACGACGTGTGGCGCTCTCTGGGCGTTGCCGAGGATCACATCTCGCGCCTGGGCGAGGACGACAACTTCTGGGCCGCCGGCCCCACTGGCCCTTGCGGTCCGTGCTCTGAGATCTACTTTGACATGGGCGAGGAGGTCGGTTGCGGCAGCCCCGACTGCAAGCCCGGCTGCGACTGCGACCGCTTCCTTGAGTTCTGGAACCTCGTGTTTACCCAGTACGACCGCCAGGAGGACGGCTCCATGCCGGAGCTGCCGCATCGCAACCTCGATACGGGCATGGGCCTGGAGCGCATGGCCGCTATCATGCAGCACAAGACCGCCAACTACGATGGCGATCTGATGCAGCACCTCATCAAGCTCGGTGAGGAGATCAGCGGCAAGACCTATGACGCCGACGATTACTCCGGTGCCAGCCGCTCCCTGCGCATCATCGCCGACCACTCCCGTGCCGTCGACTTTATGATCTCTGACGGCATCCTCCCCGGTAACGAGGGTCGCGAGTACGTCCTTCGCCGTCTGCTCCGCCGTGCCGTGTTCCACGGCCGCCTGCTGGGCATCGAGGGTGCCTTCCTGACCAAGTTCATCGACGAGGTCAACGCTCAGATGGGCGAGGCCTATCCCGAGCTGCTCAAGAACGTCGCACTCGTCAAGGGTATCGTCGCCTCTGAGGAGGAGCGCTTCTCCACGACGCTCGACAACGGCCGCGTCTACCTGGACGAGGCCCTGGCAGCGCTTGCCGAGGGCGCCGTGCTCCCGGGTGATGTCGCCTTTAAGCTGCACGACACCTTTGGTTTCCCCATCGACCTGACCGTCGAGATTGCCGGCACCGCCGGCCACGACGTCGACATGGACGGCTTTACCGCTTGCATGGAGGACCAGAAGGCCCGTGCTCGCGCCAATGCCAAGGGCGATGCCTGGGGCAGCTTCAACGATGTGTGGGTCGAGCTTTCGGACAAGGTCGCTGCGACCGAGTTCGACGGCTATGACAACGATGTGATCGAAGGCGCCAAGGTTGTCGCCATCGTGCGCAACGGCGAGTCCGTCGAGTCCGCTGCCGCGGGCGATGATGTTGAGGTCGTGCTCGACCGCACCCCGTTCTATGCCGAGATGGGCGGCCAGCAGGGTGACGCCGGCGAGCTTTCCGCCGAGGGCGTTTCGCTGACCGTTTCCGATACCAAGAACCACAACGGCCTGTATGCCCACGTTGCGCACGCCGCCGAGGGCACGCTGACCGTCGGTGCTACCGTGACCGCCGCGCTCGACGCCGAGCGCCGTGGCTTCCTGCGCCGCAACCACACCGCCACTCACCTGCTTGACGCCGCGCTTAAGCACGTCCTGGGCGAGCATGTCTCTCAGGCCGGCTCGCTGGTGACGCCCGAGCACCTGCGCTTTGACTTCACGCACTTTGAGGCCCTGTCCTCCGAGCAGCTCAAGGCTGTTGAGGACCTGGTCAACCAACAGATCTTTGCATCTAAGCCGGTCGTGACCCGCGTCATGGGCATCGACGAGGCCAAGGCCGCCGGCGCCGTCGCCCTGTTTGGCGAGAAGTATGGCGACGTCGTCCGCGTCGTTTCCGTGGGCGCCGAGGACCAGCCGTTCTCCCGCGAGCTCTGCGGTGGTACGCATGCTGCCAACACTGCCGAGATCGGCCTATTCAAGATTATCTCCGAGTCCTCCACGGGCTCGAACGTCCGCCGTATCGAGGCCGTTACCTCAAAGGGCGCCCTCGACTACATGGCCGACCGCCTGGCACTCGTTGACGCCGCTGCCGCTGCGCTCAAGTGCCGCGTTGACGAGGTTCCCGCTCGTGTGGAGAACCTGCAGGCCGAGCTGCGCGAGACGTCTAACAAGCTCAAGAAGGCGCTGACCGGTGGCTCCTCTGACGCTATCTCCAGCGCCATCGAGGGTGCCGTCGAGCTCGACGGCTATAAGCTCGTCGTCGCTGAGCTCCAGGGCCTTGAGGCCGCCGACCTGCGCAACGTTTGGGATACCGTGCACCAGAAGGTCGCCGGCCCCGTTGCCTGTGTTGTTGCCAGCGTGACCGAGAAGGGCACCCCGGCCCTGCTCGCCGCCGGCTCCGATGACGCCGTGAAGGCCGGTTTCCACGCCGGCAACGTGATCAAGCAGATCGCGGGTCTGGTCGATGGTCGCGGTGGCGGCCGTCCCAACATGGCCCAGGCCGGTGGCAAGAACGCTGCCGGTATCGCCGATGCCCTCGCGGCCGCCAAGACCGCGCTCGGCGCCTAAGTAGTCGCTGTGGTCGCGCTCGCGCTGGACATAGGGGAGACCAGGATCGGCATCGCCGTCTCGAGCCGTGATGGCAAGATGGCGATGCCCGTCAAGGTGCTTCCGGCCGCTGAGGTTACCGGTATGGCCAAGACGTTCCGTTACCTGGTCGAGGACTATGAGCCCGACATCTTGGTAAGCGGGCGTCCCCTGACCATGGCCGGCGAGCCTGGCCCCCAGGCCGAGCGCGTTGCCGCCATAGCGCAAAAGATCGCCGACGAGCTCGATCTTCCGCTGGAGTTTGAGGACGAGCGCCTGTCCTCGCAAGAGGCCAAGCGTATCCTGCGCGAGCAGGGACTCAACGAAAAGCAGATGAGGGGCAAGATCGACATGATCGCCGCCAGCCTGTTCTTGCAGACGTGGCTCGATCGCAAAAACGAGGAGGTTTTGCATGTCTAGCGCTTTCGATCCGCGCCAGCCGAATCGTACACGACAGCCTGCGCCACGCCCTGTATCGTCCGGTCAGCGTCCGATGCAACCGACTCAGCGCGCGGCCCAACCCGCCGCACGTTCGGCGCAGCCCTCTTCTTGCCCCACTCAGCCCACTCAGCGTCCAGGCCAGCAGCCTGTTCGTCGTCCTGCTCAGCAGTCTGCTGCCCATACAGCCCAGCCCGCGGGCGGTTCCCGCTTTAAGCAGCAGGCTCCTGCCCAGCGCACGCAGGGACAGGCACTGCAATCACGCTCCCACGCACATCATGCTCATGGCTCGCACGGCGTTGCTCCGGCCACGCGCTCGAGCTATAACACGCGCGCTCGCCGTGGTGCCCAAAAGAAAAGCTCCCCGGTGCCTATGATTATCGGTGGCGTCGTCGTCGTGCTTGCGCTTGTCGCGATCGTTTTCTTTGTCGTGCCAGCTGTCAAGGGCTTTTTTGCTGGTGAGGATGCGAAAGTCACTGCTGGCCAGCAGGTTACTATCACTATTCCCGATGGTGCCTCGGGTGACAGCATCGCTTCGATTCTCTCCGAGAACCATATCGTCGAAAATCCCAAGGATTATTACGCGGCGGTCAAAAAGCTCAACGCCGACATGTCGCTCAAGCCCGGCACCTACTCGTTCACCACGCTCATGGACGCGACCAAGGTCGTTCAGCAGCTCATGGAGGGCCCCAATGCGGGCTCCGATGCACTGACTATCCCAGAGGGCCTGACGGTTGACCAGGTCGCCGATCGCGTGGTCAAGGCATACGACAGTATCTCCAAGGAAGACTTCCTCAATCAGGCAAAGGCCTCCAACTATGTGAAGGACTATAGCTTCCTTGAGGGCGCTGCAAACGATTCGCTCGAGGGCTTCCTATTCCCCAAGACCTATTCGTTGGGTAAGGATCCGTCTGCCGATGATGTGATTCGCGCCATGCTCGATCAATTCAACACCGAGTACAAGTCGCTCGATTTTGCCGGTTGCGAGGCCAAAATCAAGGAGCGCTACGGCGTGGATATGTCCGATTACGACATCGTTAACCTTGCCTCGATCGTCGAGCGCGAGGGCCTCAACGCCGAGCAGCGCGCGCACGTGGCATCGGTTTTCTATAACCGTCTGGCGGGCAAGCTCGATGGCCTGCGTTACCTCAATAGCGATGCGACCATGATGTATGTCACCGGCGGCGAGGTTACCGCCGACGACCTGCAGAGCGATAGTCCGTACAACACCTATAAGCATGAGGGGCTGCCGCCCACGCCCATCTGCTCTCCGTCGCTCGAGGCGCTTAAGGCCACCCTTGAGCCCACCGACTCCGATGACCTGTATTTCTACATTACGCAGGACGAGGAGTATTTCTCGCAGACCTACGAAGAGCACCAACAGTCTTGGAATTAAACATGAGGATTTTCAGCCCCAAACGATATGTTGCCTCGGTCGACCGCATCGACCTCGATACCCTTTGGGCCGACGGCAAGCGCGCCATTTTGCTCGACCGCGATAATACCCTGGTGCCGCGTGATACCGAGCAGGTTCCCACTGCCGTCTTGGCTTGGCTCGACGCCGCTCGCTCCAAGGGTTTTAAGCTGTGCATGGTGTCGAACAACTGGCATCGCGACCAGGTCATGAGCTCCGCACGCGAGCTGGGGCTCGAGGCCATCAGCCATGCCATGAAGCCCGCGCCGTTTGCTCTCAGGGCCGGTCTTAAGCGCTTGGGCGCCACGACCGACGAGGCCGTGCTGATCGGTGACCAGCTGTACACGGACGTGTGGAGCGGCAACTTTGCCGGTGTCGACACGATCTTGGTAAAGCCGCAGGCCACGCAGGACCTGTGGTATACGCAAATCTTCCGTATCTTTGAGCGCCGGGCCCTGCGCGACCTTCCCTGCGAGGAATAGGTTGCGTCATGTCCCAGCACACCAAGCACGGCTGCGACCATATCTTCTTTATCGGGTTTTTGGGTGCGGGTAAATCGACGCTCGCGCGCAACGTGGGCACCATGTTTAAGCGTCGGTTTATCGATACCGACCGCCTGGTCGTGCGTCGTTGTGGAAAATCGGTAACCGAGATTTTTGAGACCGAGGGAGAGGAGCGTTTTCGTGAGCTCGAAACCTCGGCGCTCCGTTCGCTCCAAAGCGAGCGCAGCCTGCTGGTTTCGTGCGGTGGTGGCATTGTCGAGACGCCGGTCAATATCGAGCTCATGCACCTGATGGGTACCTGCGTGTATCTCGAGGGTGACTTTGAGGACTCGATGCGCCAGATCCGCCGCTCCGACACGCGCCCCGATTTCCGCTCGCCTGAGCATGCGGCGCGCTTGTTCGAGCATCGACGTCCGCTGTATCGCCAAGCTGCCGATCTTACCCTCGATATTCGCAATAAGTCCTTTGAGGACGTTTCCTATGTTTGTGCCGAGATGCTTTTGGAGCGTGGACTGCTATGATTCGCCGTCAACTCATCAATTTCCAAAACCGCAGCGTCGATGTTCGCGTCGGCTTTGACGCGTTTAGCGAGCTGTCGCGCATGTTTGCCTCGGTCGTGGGCAAGCCCAAGCGCGCGATGGTTGTCTGGAACAGCGCTGTGTCCGATCGCTTTGGCGAGATCGTTGAGCACGCTCTGGTTGATGCCGGCTTTGCTGTGTCGGAGCTTTCGCTTGAGGTTTCGCCTGATGGCGCGACCTTGGCTGACGCCGATACTGTCTTTGGCGCACTGTCGGCTAACGGTATTACCTGCGATGACTTGGTTGTTGCTGTTGGCGATGCCGCAACCTGCTCGGTTGTTTGCTGGTGCGCCAACCAGTGGTGCGGACGCACGGAGTGCGCCCTGCTGCCGACGACCTTCGACGCTATGCTCACGGTCGCTACGACGATGGAGCCGCTCGTCGCCTCGTCGGCGAATGCGCTTCCCGCTATCGCGTTCCGTCCCGAGCCGGGCTTGGTCGTGTGTGACCTCGAACTTGTTCGCGAAGCGGACCCCGAGGACCTCAAGCTCGGTTATGCGGTACTTGTTGGCACCATGCTTTCGAGCAGCAAGTCCCGTTGGAATCAGTTTACCGAGACCATCCCCGAGATTCTCGCTGGCGAGGAAGTCGCGCTCGTCAATGCCGTTCAGTGGTCTCAGACTGCCCGCAAGGACGTACTGATGGCCACGAACCCGAGCGCTCGCCATGCGCTCGATTTTGGCAAGACGGGGGAGCGCACCCTTCGCGCCTGCCTGGGCGATGCCGCGGCGCACGTCCCCGCATACCAGCTCCTTTCCGAGGGTATGCGCTTTGAGGCGCGCCTAGCACATGATGCCTGCGACTTCGATATCGACTACGTGTTTGAGGTCGATGACTGCCTGGAGGACTTTGGCATCGAGGAGCTTGGCTTCGACCTGGAGCCCACCGCGTTTATCGAGGAGTTCCGCAAGCAGCAGTTCGCTCGCTCCAATCGTACGATGCTGCCGCTGCCTGCGGCACTTGGCGCCATTCGTCTTAACGCCGTGGACGACGATGTACTCGAGCGCCATGCGCAGGCGTATCTGGCTTCTCGCAGGGAACTTCTCTAATTTTATTGACATCCATCGTCTTTCGTATCATTTTGAGGGACGGGTTTTAATCGGTTGCGAATCGTTTACGGTTCCGTGCGCTGATTGAGTCCATCCCGCTTTTATTGAGGACATCAAGAAAGGAATCTGCATGTCTGAGTTTGCTGCCGGTCCTGCCGGTCGTATCGAGCGTGTCCGTGCCCTGATGGCCGAGCGCGGCTACGACGCCATCGTCGTGCGCGACGAGGCCAATCTCCGTTGGCTCACGGGCGTGAAGGGCGTCTTCGACTACACCTTCGAGTTCCCGCATGCCGCGTTTATTACGGCCGACCAGTGCCTGTTCCACACCGACTCGCGCTATCTCAACAGCTTTGAGGAGAACACGCCCGCCGGCAGCCCTTGGGTCTACGACATGGACGAGGGCACCATCCCCGGCTGGGTCGCCGGCAAGATTGCGGCCAACAAGTGCCGCGTCTGCGCCGTCGAGGATGACATGCAGATTAACTTTTACCAGGGTATCCAGCGTGGTCTGGAGGACCGCTCCGTCGCCTGCATGCTGCCGCTGATGCACGACGACATCCGCAAGATGCGTGCCATCAAGGATGCCGAGGAGATCGAGCTCATGCGTCACGCGCAGTCGATCACCGATGCTGCCTTCCAGCACATGCTCGGCTTTATTAAGCCCGGTATGACCGAGAAGCAGGTTCGCAACGAGCTCGAGAACTTTATGTTCGCCAACGGTGCCGACAGCCTGGCCTTCGGCTCCATCGTGGCGAGCGGTCCTAATACCGCCAACCCGCATGCCGTCCCGAGCGACCGTGTGATCGAGAAGGGCGACTTTGTCCTGATGGACTACGGTGCGGGCTACTGCGACTACCGCTCCGACATGACTCGTACCGTCGTGATGGGCGAGCCCACCCAGGAGCAGCTCGACCTGTACGCGCTCGTGCGCCGCACGCACGAGGAGTGCGTCGCCGCCATCCATCCGGGCGTCGAGGGCAACGACATTTTCAAGCTTTCCAAGAAGATCATCGGCGATGCCGGCTATGGCGATTACTACAACCATGGTCTGGGCCACGGCGTGGGCATCGACATCCACGAGCTGCCCAACTTCAACCGCAGCAAGAACATCATCGAGGTCGGCTCGGTTATCACCGTGGAGCCCGG
Organism: Collinsella sp. wc0583; assembly: GCF_046116915.1. Taxonomy (NCBI): domain Bacteria; kingdom Bacillati; phylum Actinomycetota; class Coriobacteriia; order Coriobacteriales; family Coriobacteriaceae; genus Collinsella; species Collinsella sp. wc0583. The sequence continues at coordinate 269,176 of NZ_JBJXBN010000001.1, forward strand.
CGTGTACCTGCCCGGTGTGGGCGGCGTGCGCCTGGAGGACTACGGCGTCGTTACCGAGAACGGCTATGAGCCCTTCACCAAGACCCCGCACGACCTGCACATTATCGATTGCTAAAACATCCCGTTGGGTTTTTGGGGGCGGGGCGTCCGAAATGATTCGGGCGCCCCGCGTTCTCTTTTTATGCGCTCGCCGCAGCCGCCGTCTGCAAGTGTATAATTTCGGTCGTATGTAATTTGGACGCTTGTGCGTCTCGCCAATAACAAGAAAGGTTGCTATGCCTACTATCTCTACCGCCGACTTCAAGAACGGCCTCGGTCTCCGCATTAAGGACAAGGTCTACACCATCGTCGAGTTCCAGCACGTCAAGCCGGGCAAGGGCGGCGCTTTCGTGCGCTACAAGACCCGCGACATCAAGAGCGGCCGCGTCGTCGAGAACACCTGCAACGCCGGCACCAAGTTCGAGAGCGTCATGCTCACCACCCGTGAGTTCCAGTACCTCTACAACGACGGCGCCGATTACATCTTCATGGACAACGAGTCTTACGAGCAGGTTCCCGTTCCCGAGGACATGGTGGGCGAGAACGCCAAGTGGCTGCGCGAGAACGACACCTGCCAGCTGCTCTTCGCCGACGACGAGCTCATGGGCGTGACCCCGCCGATGTTTATCGAGACCACCATCGTCCAGACCGACCCGGGCTTCAAGGGCGATACCGTCCAGGGTTCCACCAAGCCGGCCACCATCGACACCGGCGCTGTCATCCAGGTCCCCATGTACCTCAACGAGGGCGAGGTCATTAAGGTTGACACCCGCGACGGCAAGTTCGTCTCCCGCGTCTAGCAACCAACTCTTCTAGGAGGACTCATGCCCCAGGAAATCAAGATTGACGGCATCGGCATTTCGCCCGATGTTCTGACCGCCATCGTCTCGCGCGCCGTCACGGATGTCGAGGGCATCGCCTCCGTGGGCGTCAAGGACCTTGCCACCAACCTTGTCTCCATGATGCTTTCGTCCAAGGCCCCGGCTTCCGAGCCGGCGGTCGAGGCCGAGGTCATCGGCGACAAGCTCGCGCTTACCGTGCGCGTCGTGGTGTTCTTTGGCTATCCGTTCAAGAAACTCGCCGATGCCGTTCGAGCCGCCGTGGTTGCCGCCATCGACGCCCAGGTGGGCGTCGAGGTCGAGCGCGTTGACGTTTGCATCGACGGCCTCGTTTTCCCCAAGGAGTAACCTTTGAGCCTTAAGGTTTATCGCGGGCGTACGCTTGCCCGCAGTCAGGCGCTGCAGCTGCTGTTCCAGGCTGAGGCCACGGACAGCCCGCTCGAGCGCGTCCTCGAGGGCGATTTCCTGATCTCGAAGGGTCCCCTCGACCCCTACGCGCTGGAGCTGTGCCGCGGTGCCTACGAGCACATCGACCGCATCGACTGCGCCCTGCGCTCCGTTGCCAAGAACTGGGATCTTATGCGCATGCCCGGTGCCGACCGCAATCTGCTGCGCATCGCCGTCTATGAGATGCGCTTCCTCACCGACGAGGAGGTCTCGGACGCCATCGTTATCAACGAGGCTGTCGAGCTTGCCAAGGCCTATGGCACCGACCAGTCCGCGTCGTTCGTCAATGGCGTGCTGGGCAAGATCGCTCGTAGCGAAGAGCTACCGGGCGAGGACCTGTATCAGGAGCTGCTGGCCGAGGACCGTGCCCGCGAGGAGGCCCAGGCTGCCGAGGCTGCCGCCAAGGTTGCCGCCGCTCAGGCTGCGGCCGGCGTTCTCGACGAGGATGCCGAGGTCGCCGAGGCCGAGACCGGTACCGTCGAGGAGTAGCCATGCCAGAGGGTTCCGTCCGCAACTTCGACGAGATCTCGGACCGCTTGGACCAGATTATCGCGACCGTTCGCTCCAAGGATACGTCCCTGGAGCGTTCGCTCGATCTGTTCGACGAGGCGATCGAGCTGGGCTCCCGTGCGGTCGACATGGTCGATAAGTTTGAGCTGACGCCTCGTGAGGCCGATAAGCTTGAGCAGGAATACGATGAGGATGCGGCAAACGAATCCAAGGATAGCCAGGCCGCGTCTCCGGATACGAATGGTTGATGGCATTCATGAAACGTGTGCGTCTTGATGACGAACTGATTTCACAGGGCATCTGCGCCGATCGCGCGGATGCCCTTCGCACTCTTATGGCCGGCTTGGTCTCGAGCGGCGGCGAGCGTTTGACCTCGCCGGGTCTTAAGGTGACGCCCGGCCTGCCGTTGCACGTGAAGGGTCGTATTCCCTACGTGGGGCGCGGTGGGCTCAAGCTCGAGGGCGCGCTCGATGCGTTTGGGATTGATCCGACGGACCTTGCTTGCCTCGATGTGGGCTGCTCCACGGGCGGCTTTACCGATTGCCTGCTCAAGCGTGGCGCCGCCACGGTTGTTTCGGTCGATGTGGGTCGCGCCCAGTTTGATTGGTCACTGCGCCAGGACGATCGCGTGACGCTCCATGAACGCACCAATGTGACGCAGTTGCCCGAGCTCGGCTACGGCGGCGCTGTCGACCTGGCCGTGTGCGATGTTTCGTTTACGAGTATCGCGAATATCATCGACGCCGTGCTGGCGTGCCTGAAGCCTTCGGGTTCGTTCTGCACGCTCGTAAAGCCGCAGTTTGAGGCGCCGGCTGCGCTGGTGGGCGAGGGCGGCATCGTGACCGACCCCGCCGTCCGCCGCGATACGCTCGTGGCGGCGATTGAACTCTTTGCCGCCAAGGGCCTGTTCCCGCGCGACGTGTGCGTGTCGCCCATCCATGGCGCCAAAGGAAACGTTGAGTTTTTCCTGTACGGCACGAGGTTTGCCCCCGGCGAATGCACCGACGATGAGCTGCATTCCCAGGTATCGGTTTTGAGCGAGAAAGCTGCAACGCTATGAAGGTCTTTCTGGTTCCCAATTTCTACAAGCAAGAAGCGGTCGAGAGCGGCCTGATGCTCGAGCTTTGGCTTTCGCGCCAGGGCTACGAGGTCGCATGGGCTGCCGACCAGCGTTCCAAGATCCAGAGTGCTCCCGATGTTGACGATGCCGACCTGGTCATTACGCTCGGCGGTGACGGTACGCTGCTGCGTGCCGCTCGCATTCTCAACTACCGTGAGATTCCCATTTTGGGTCTTTCCTATGGTCATTTGGGGTTTTTGACGGCCGCGAGCCCCGAGGAGCGCGACATTTTGCAGGTCGTGAGCGATGCCCTGTCCGGCGAGCTCCATGTGAGCCGCCGTGCCACCATCGCCGCCGATATCGTTTCGGTTCGCGAAGACGGCACGAAGGATGTCGTGCGCACGTTTGCCCTCAACGATATGGCGCTTACGCGCGGGCCCCTGTCCGATATGGTCGAGTTCGATATCACGGTGTCCGGCCATCATATCGACCGCCTGCGCGGCGACGGCGTGGTTGTATCTACGGCGACTGGCTCCACCGGCTACGCGCTTTCCGCCGGCGGCCCCATCGTCAGTCCCGATTACACGGGCATGGTCTGTGTGCCCATCGCTCCGCATACCATTCAGGCTCGCGCCTTTTTGACCTCGCCGAGCGATATCGTCGAGATCTTTATGTCCGATGATCGCCCGAGCGTGCCGGCGATCGCCATCGACGGGCAGTTTATTACCTGCGATGGCACGGTCGAGAGCGTGGCCGTGCGACGCGGTCCCGGCGATGTGCTGCTGCTGGATTACGGCCCCGAGAGCTTCTATAACTCGGTGAGCCGCGTGTTCTACGGAGTGCGCCATGATCGATGAGCTGCAGGTTTCCAACATTGCACTCATTCGCGAGGCGACGTTGGTTCCGAGCGCGGGTCTAACGGTTCTGACCGGAGAAACCGGCGCCGGTAAGACCGCGCTGCTCTCGGCGCTTAAGCTCATTTTGGGCGAGCGCGCGGATTCGTCGACGGTGCGCGAGGGCGAGGCGCTTGCCAGCGTCGAGGCGCGTCTGTTTGACGGACCGCACGACACGGAGGGCTTCACCGTGCAGCGCAGCCTTTCTGCCGAGGGCCGCAGCCGCGTAAAAATTGACGGCCGCATCGCCAGCGTGCGTGAACTTTCGGAGCGCGTCGGCGTGATGATGGATCTTTGCGGTCAGCACGAGCACCAGCGCCTGCTCGACCCGGCGCATCATGTTGCCATGGTCGATGCCTGGGCAGGGCGCCCGGCACTCGAGGCGCTCGAGCACTACCGTGCTTGCTTTAAGGCATCGCGTGCGGCTGCCAAGGAGGTCCGTCGCGTCGAAGAGGCCTCGCGTGCGCAGGGGAGTCGCGTCGAGGAGGCGCGCTTCGCCATGGAGCGCATCGCCGAGGTCGACCCCAAACCGGGCGAGTATGAGGAGCTCGAGGAGCTGCTGCCGCGCTCCGAGCATGCTGAGGTGTTGGTGGCCACGGCCAACGATGCCCATGCATCGCTTGCAGCTGAAGGGGGAGCGCTCGATGCCGTGAACAGTGCCGTGGCGGAGCTTTCCCGCATGGCGACCGTCGACCGCAAGCTGGGCGACATCGCCGATGCGCTTTCGGATGCCTGCATCTCGCTCGAGGATTGTGCCAACGAGCTGCGCGCCTATCGCGATGGGGTCGCTTTCGATCCGCGCGAGCTGGCTCGTATGCGCGAGCGTTATTCCGATCTTAAGGGTTTGCTACGTCAGTGGGGACCCACCATGGGCGATGTCTTTGCCATGCGCGATCGCTCACAAGAGCTGTTGTCGCTGGTCGATGATGGTGATGAGCGGATCAAGAAGGCTCGCGAGGCGCTCGGGTGTGCCGAACGCGAGCTTTTTGCTGCTGCCAAGGCGCTTAAACGCGTGCGGAATACCGCAGCCCCTCGCTTTTGCCACGAGGTTGGCCGTCAGATGGCGCGCCTGGAGATGGGCGACGCCGAGCTCGTTTGGGAGTCGCGCGATCTTCCGCGTGCCGAATGGACGCTGGCGGGGCCTTCGAGCTATGAGCTTTTGTATCGCAGTGGTGCCGGATTGACGCCGCGCCCCCTGCGCCGCATTGCGTCGGGCGGCGAGCTGAGCCGCGTCATGCTGGCGAGCAAGGTCGTTCTCGGTAACGCGGACGGCGTGGATACGCTGGTGTTCGACGAGGTCGATGCCGGTGTCGGCGGCTCTACAGCACGTGCCCTCGCGAGCGTGCTGGCAGATCTCGCCGCTACGCATCAGGTGATTGTCGTAACCCACCTGGCGCAGGTCGCTGTCATGGCCGACAAACACTACGTGGTGAGCAAAGAGCCCGGCGACGTTCCCCAGACGCATCTGGATGAGGTGGCCGGGGACGCCCGCATCGCAGAGATCGCCCGCATGCTGAGCGGCGATCAATCGGAGGCAAGCCTGGCACACGGCAAGCAGATGCTGGAAGAGGCTCGAGGTTAGAACGAGCTGACAGTGTTGGCGGGGACAAAATATCAGCAATTGTTGCACCGCCACTTGCTTGTCTGGCCCGACCGTCAAAAACTATGCCGGTTTACTACGATGAATCGGCGTAGCTCGAGCACAGCTAAAATTGTAAAAAGAAAACCGCAGGTAGAACCCCTGCGGTTTTCTTTTAAAACACGATGTGGTCGCATATCACGATTTCATCGTAGTAAACCGGCATAGTTTTATCGGAATGGTACATAACGTCCCCTGATAAAACCTACTCCACGACCTTATCCGGCTGGATGAGCTCCTCGTAGTAGCTGATATGCTCGCGGGCGTCTTCAATCTCGGGCAGCAGGAAGTTGTATATAACCTCGATGATCATCGTGGCACTCATCTTGGAGAACGCAAAGTCGCCCGTGGTGAGCAGTGCCTCGTGGTTCACAGTATTAAAGGTGTAGTCGGCCAGGCGAGCAAGCGGGGACTTGCTGTCGCTGCTGATGACGACAACGGTGGCGCCACAGCCGCGAGCCGCTTTTGCCATGCGATTCAGTCGACGCGACTTGCCGGAGCTCGAGATCAGCACGATGACATCTCCGGGGCGCAGCGTAAGCGCAAAACCAATCGAGGTCTCGCTGATGGTGCTTGCCATACAGCGAAGGCCCAGCTGCGAAAACTTAAACGTCGCGTCGAGCGCGACGGCGTTGGTGTTGCCTACGGCAGCAAACTCGATAGCCCCTGCGTTCTTAAACGCGTGCACGACGGCTGCCAACGTGTCGTGGTCAATGCCATCGATAGTCGCATTAAGCTCGCTTACCTTTGCAGCGAGAATATTCTTGAGGCTCTGCTCCATATTGTCGAGCGAGACCTCGTCGGTGAGGCCTTCATTGCGCTGGCTTTCCAGATCGCGCGCTAGTGAAAACTGGAAACTGCGAAAACTGCCAAAACCCAGTTTGCGGCAGAAGCGCGAGACGGTTGCCTCGGAGGTTGCAGCGGCGCGCGAAAGCTGAGCGGCTGTCAGACGCGGGGCCTCGGACTGGTGCTCTAGGATATAGTCGACAATGCGCTGCTCGGACTCGCTGTACCCCCTGTGCATACTAATAAGGGAGAGTGCGCTCTTGCTGCTATCGGACATGGGATGGCTCCTGGCTGGCATGAAAATCGGACTTGTTTTGTAATGTCGTAGTATACGGGCATTTTCAATTACAAGATACATCTTGCCGTTTCAATAGTTGATGGTAAACTTTCATCGACCGTTTACGGTAATGAAAGAACCTTTCACCGGAGAAATGAGCTGTATTGCTTCTCATATAAGCGGTGGGTTGGTATCTTTCAGGTGTGGAAAAACGCGTATCGAAGCGCGTGTAGGGGAGCGCCCGCGGGCGCTGTACTCAAGAAGGAGGGACACATGGCTAAGTTTGACATCATCGCAGCCACCGGTTGCCCGACCGGCATTGCGCACACCTTCATGGCGAAGGAGGCGCTGGAGAAGGCGGCTGCCGAGCGCGGTCTGACCATTAAGGTCGAGACCCATGGCCAGGTCGGTGTCGAGAACGAGCTCACTAAGAGTGAGATCGCTGGTGCCAAGGCCGTCGTCGTCGCAGCCGACAAGGATGTCCAGGCGGAGCGTTTCGCCGGTAAGCCCATGGTTTCCGTTGGTGTTTCCAAGGCCCTGTCCGTCGAGGCTGCCGGCAAGCTGATCGACCGCGCACTCGCCGCCAAGGGCGACGATACGGTTGCCGCTGCTGCCGATGTCGAGGATGAGGTCGAGGAGAAGGAATCCATCGGCCACATCATCTATAAGCACCTCATGAACGGCGTTAGTCACATGCTGGTCTTCGTCGTTGCCGGTGGCGTCCTGACCGCCGTTTCGTTCCTGTGGGGCATCACGTCCTTCGATTCGACGGCTGCCGACTACAACAGTTTCGCCGCTATGCTCAAGATCATCGGCGGCATTGCCATGAACCTCATGGTTCCCGTGCTTTCCGCCTACATCGCCGAGTCCATCGGCAAGCGCCCGGCACTCGTCCCCGGCTTTGTTGCCGGTATGATCGCCATCCAGGGCCTGCCCGTTAACGCCGATACCCACATGATCGATGCTGGCGGCACCGGTGTGGGCTTCGGCTTCCTGGGCGGCATTGTCGGCGGCTTCCTCGCCGGCTATGTCATCCTTCTGCTCGAGAAGGTTTTTGCCAAGCTGCCCAAGAACCTGGACGGCCTCAAGGCCATCTTCCTGTACCCACTGTTCTCGACTGCTATCGTCGGTTTGGTCATGCTCGGCATCTCCGGCCCCATGGCTGCCATCAACACCGCCATGATGGATTTCCTCAAGGGTCTGTCTGCCTCTGGCGCTGTTGTCCTGGGTCTTGCTATTGGTTGTATGTGCGCCTTTGACATGGGTGGCCCGGTCAACAAGGCTGCTTACGTCACCGGTACCGCCATGCTCACCGAGGCCCTGGCTGCTGGTGTCGGCACCGACACCTATAACTTCGGCACCAACTTCATGGCTGCCGTCTCTGCCGCCTGTATCGTTCCGCCGCTGATCACCACCTTCGCCGTCATCGTCGGCAAGAAGTATTTCAGCCAGGAGGATCATGACGCCGGTGTCGTCAACCTCATCCTTGGCTGCACCCACATCACCGAGGGCGCCATTCCGTTCATGACCAAGAACATCTGGCCCGTCATGCCCATCATGATGCTCGGTTCCTCCATCGCCTCGATCCTGACCATTATGTTCAACGTCCACGATCCGGCACCCCACGGTGGCTTCCTGGTCCTGCCCGTTGTCGAGAACGGTCCGCTGTGGGTCCTCGCGATCCTCATCGGCGCCGTGGTCGGTGGCATCCTGTTCGTTGCCTTCAAGAAGTATGACTTCGAGAAGAACCAGAAGGCCGCTCCTGCCGCTTCCGCTAAGCCGGTCGAGGCTCCCAAGGCCGCTGCCGTCGAGGCCTCCAAGGCCGAGGCTGCCGGCTTCGTGAAGGTCGAGAATGTCTTTGTCGCCGAGGACTTCGCTTCTCGTGACGAGGCTCTGAGCTTCGTTTCCAACCAGGCCGTCAAGGCCGGTATCGCAAACGACGCCGACGCCGTGATGAACGCCTTCCTGGCTCGCGAGGCCGAGGGCACCACGGGCATGATGGAGGGCTTCGCTATCCCGCATGCCAAGTCCGATGCCATTACCGAGGCTGCTGTCATCGTCGTCAAGGACGACTCTGGCGTGACCGGTTGGGATACCATGGACGGCGCTCCCGTCAACGTGGCTATTGCCCTGCTCATCCCCGGTGCCCAGGCCGGCACCACGCACCTCAAGATCCTGTCCAAGGTCGCTGAGGCGCTCATGGACGAGGACTTCCGTGCCACCGTCAAGGGTTCCTCCGACGCCGCCGAGATCGCCAAGACGATCAACGCCCGTCTGGTCTAAACCCGCAGCACGCGTAAAACATCGCTCCCTGCATACAAGGCGGAGACCCCCTCTAGGGCCTCCGCCTATTTCTACCTCTCCCACAAGTTGCGGTGAAATAGGGACTGTTTAAACGATTCAACTCCAAATGCAGTCCCTATTTCACCGCAACTTGGAAGAAGGGGATAGCGCGGCCTGTCTATCGGATCGTCCGTGCGGATAAATATTCAGCCAGAATTCCGTTCGCACGATATTGCTCTGGACCGACCGAGTTTCCGCAGCTCGCCTGCCGGGCGGGGCGGTTAAGTTTGTCGCGAGTTCCGCACGCAAAGGAAAGCACTTAATGTGCTTTCCGTCTTGCGCAGGACTGTAGAGCAGCAAACTTAACCGCCCCGCCCGGCAGGCGAGCGTGCTGCAACGACATCCGTCCAATAATTCGTGCGAAACACAATGAAAAACAGTTTGATGTGAGTTAATATAAACAACGTCGTGAATATGGCTCCTGTCGCATGGCTGACAGGGGTTAAACACAAAAAGGAGTCAATTATGGTTTCTGAGAAGGCTACCCTCGTTAATCCTCAGGGTCTTCACATGCGTCCGGCTGGCCTCTTCGCCTCCACCATGGGCAAGTACGCCTGCGACGTGACGGTCGTCACCCCCGAGAAGGAGGTCAACGGCAAGTCCCCGATGGCCCTCATGGCTGCTGGTATCCCCTGCGGCACCGAGGTCGAGGTCAAGTGCGACGGCGCTGACGAGGCCGAGGCTCTGGCTGCTGCCATCGACCTCATCAAGAGCGGTCTTGGCGAGTAGAACTCAAACGGGTCGCATGTTGAACAACTAAGTTCATATTTGGGAGCGCAGTGACCTGTTTTAAGGTAACTGCGCTCTTTTGTCAAGGATATGGCAAAACGCTTTATCACATGACACGGAGAGAGGAATGGGAATGTATCAGGGAGTCAACGCTTCCGAGGGCATCGGTATCGGCACCGTTATGGTCGCCGTCGATCCCGACTTGACGTTTGAGCCGCACCAGGTTGCTGATTCGGCAGCAGAGAAGGAGCGCTATCAGTCCGCTCTTTCGGTCTTCTGCGAGAAGACCCAGGCTCAGGCCGACCACATGAAGGAGACGGTGGGCGAGGCCGAGGCCGAGATCATGAGCGGACACATCGTCCTGGCTCAGGACCCGGGCATGACCGACGCCATCAACGCCGCCATTGACGGCGGCACCTGCGCCGAGCAGGCGCTCATGGACACCTCGACCATGTTCGAGAACATGTTCCTGTCCATGGACGACGAGATGTTCCGTCTGCGCGCGGCCGATATCGCCGACATCCGCACCGGTATTCTGGCCGAGCTGCTGGGCAAGGAGGTCGTCGACCTTTCCGTCCTGCCCGAGAACACCGTCGTTGTCGTGCACGACCTTACGCCGTCCATGACCGCCACGATCGATAAGGCCCACGTTGCCGGTATCGTCACCGAGACCGGTGGCCGTACGTCGCACTCCGCGATTATCGCGCGCGCCCTCGAGATCCCGGCTGTCCTTTCGGTTTCCAACAGCTGCACCGCACTGCGCAACGGCATGACCGTTGTCGTCGACGGTGGCAAGGGCATCGTCGAGGCCGATCCCGACGAGGAGACGCTCGCCGCCTACACAGCCAAGGCCGAGGCCTTCGCTGCCGAGAAGGCAGCCCTCGAGGCCTTCCGCGGCAAGCCTTCTGTGACTGCCGATGGCATCAAGAAGATCATTGCCTGCAACATCGGTAACCCCGATGACGTGCCCAACGCGCTCGATCACGACGCCGAGGCTATCGGTCTGTTCCGCTCCGAGTTCCTGTTCATGGACTCTGCTGAGCTTCCTTCCGAGGAGGAGCAGTTCAACGCCTACCGCAAGGTCGCCAGCGCGCTCAAGGGCGCTCCGGTCATCATTCGTACGCTTGATGTGGGCGGCGACAAGGAGATCCCGTACCTGCACATGGTCAAGGAAGACAACCCCTTCATGGGCTTCCGCGCCGTGCGTTACTGCCTGGCCAATCCCGACCAGTACAAGGTCCAGCTCCGCGCCCTGCTGCGCGCCAGCGCCTTCGGTGACGTCAAGATCATGATCCCGCTCGTCACCTGCGTCGAGGAGGTCGTGGCTGTCAAGGAGCTCGTCGAGCAGTGCAAGGCCGAGCTGACCGAAGAGGGTCGCAAGTTCAACGAGAATATCGAGGTCGGCATCATGGTCGAGACGCCCGCCGCTTCGCTGCTCGCTGACCGTCTTGCCGAGGTCGCCGACTTCTTCTCCATCGGCACCAACGACCTGATCGGCTACACCATGTGCGCCGACCGTGGCAACGACACCATCTCCAACCTGTACCAGGTGTACTATCCCGCCGTGCTCCGCTCGCTCAAGAACATCATCGAGAGCGGCGTGAAGGCCGGCATCATGGTCGGTATGTGCGGCGAGGCCGCTGCCGATCCGCTGCTCGAGCCGTTGCTGATCAGCTGGGGTCTGGAGGAGTTCTCGATGAGCGCTCCGTCTATCCTGCGCGCCCGCAAGACCATCAGCCAGTGGACCAAGGCCGAGTGCGACGAGCTCGCCGAGAAGGCGCTCGCCTGCAACACCGCCGCCGAGGTCAAGGCGCTGCTCGAGTCTGCAGCTCGCTAATTTGGTATCAGAGGTAACCGCGTGGTTGGAATGGGCCGGCCACGCGGCCCTCACATATACAGGGGGTACTGTAAATGTTCTACACGCTAACCGCTAACCCGGCTGTCGATATGACGGTTTCGAGCTCTCCGCTCGAGCCCGACGAGAACGTCCGCACCGGCTCGGCCAGCTACACGGCAAACGGTAAGGGCCTCGACGTGTCCTTCGCCTTTAAGAAGATGGGCGTCGACACCGTCGCGCTCGGCTTCTTCGCTGGCTTCACGGGCAAGTTCATCGTCGAGGAGGTCATGAACCTGGGTTGCCTGTGCCGCCCGGTCTGGACCGACGGCATCACGCGTATCAACACCTACGTCAACGATGGCCAGCACGAGTACGGCATCCTGAACCCCGGCGCCCCGATTACGCCGGAGCATCAGAAGGAGCTCTACAACATCCTGGACACCGCGGGCGATCTTGAGTGCCTGATTGTCTCCGGCTCCGTGCCTCCCAAAGCTACGCCCGACTTCCTGGCTCAGGTCATGGAGCATGCTCAGGCCCGTGGCGCCGACGTCGTCCTGGACCTGTCCTCCGACAAGCTCAAGGAGCTCGCTCACAAGAAGCCGCTGCTCATTAAGCCGAACCATCACGAGATGAAGGCCATCTTCGGCGTGCCGGTCGACACCGACGACGAGGTCCGCGTTGCCATGAAGCTCGCCCACGACGCCGGCGTTCAGAACGTGCTGCTCACCCGTGGTAGCCGCGGCGACGCTTACTTCTCTAACGGCGAGGACATCTGGTACGCCAAGCGTGAGTTCAACATCAAGCTGGTCTCTTCTGTCTGCGCCGGCGACTGCACCCTCGCTGCGTTCCTGCACAAGTGGTACAGGGATCGCGACAACGTCGAGGAGGCCATGAAGCTCGCTATGGCTACCGGCGCTAACGTCGCTGAGTCCGTCGGCATCGGCGACTTCGGCCACGTCGATGAGTACAGCAAGCGCGTTGCTGTCCGCAAGCTCGATCGCAAGTAAGCGAAACTCATTATTTTCGCGTGCATGGCGCCCCGGTTTTGGCCGGGGCGCCATTTTTGTATATTGTGGGCGAGCGACAGGACAAGGACCCTGTTTCTTTTGCCCGTCATCCCGTCGCCCTGCACGCGTTCTACACCGTTCGCCGAGTTGCTATGGTCTTTTCCCGAAGCGTGGAATATACTTTCACTAACACGTTGCCTTGTGAAAGGAACTTACATGATTTACACGCTCACTGCAAATCCCGCCATTGACTACAACATTGCCTGCGATGGTCTTTCCGCCAACACCGTCACGCGTACTCGCAACGCCGTCTATACGCCCAACGGCAAGGGCCTCAACGTCTCGTTTACGCTTGACCACTACGGTGTCGACACCACGATCCTGGGCTTCTTCGCTGGCTTCTCGGGCGAGTTCATCGTCAAGGGCGCCGAGGCCCTGGGCGTGCCCGTCAAGCCCGTGTGGACCGACGGCATCACGCGCGTCAACGTGTTCCTCAATGCCGGCCCCGACACCGAGTACAACATGGTCAACGCCGGTGCCGCCATCAATGAGGCCAACGAGCAGGAGATGTTTGAACTTATCGATTCGCTCGATGACATGACCTGCCTGGTCATCAGCGGCTCGCTGCCTCCCAACACTTCCGAGGGCTTCTTGGCCGAGGTCCTGCGCCGTGTCAAGGCCAAGGGGGCCGAGTTCGTCCTCGACATCTCGAGCCATCAGCTGGCAGACCTCATTGCTCTGGAGCCACTGCTGATCAAGCCCAATGACGACGAGCTGCTTGACATCTTTGGCATCAAGGTGAGCGGTGGCGACGACGAGTCCGTCAAGGGCGCTATGGCCGAGCTGCACGCCAAGGGCGCCAAGAACGTGCTGCTGACCCTTGGTGGCGCCGGTGCGTACTTCTCCAACGGCAAGCACATCTGGTTTGCTAACCGCACCTTCGACGTCAAGCTGCTGTCGACGGTGTGTGCTGGCGATTCCTCGCTCGCTGCCTTCCTGTCCGTGTGGCATGACGCCCCCGAGCGCGTCGAGGACGCCCTGCGCCTGTCGATGGCCACCGGCGCCAACGTGGTCGAGTGCCCCGGTTTGGGCGATTTTGCCAAGGTGGACGAATATAAGAAGCACATCGAGGTTCGCCAGGTCTGCTAGCCGCATCGATACATCGTTGCCGAACACCCGCTTTGGATTACCAAGGCGGGTGTTTTTTGCGCGCTGAACATATGTGGTGTCTGCTGTTTCGTTCGTTCGAATTGACGATACGATTGCATGTGCGCGCATGCCCGTTTCTTGTTAGACTTCTTGAGAACCATCGATTAACGCTTGCAGGCGTAGGAGGCCATAGGTATGTGCAATGTTTCGCTCAACGGTACGCAGCCCTCAGACGCCTCCCTGCGTGTGCTATATGCGCTTGAGGCAGCCGGTCTTGAGGCCTGGTTCGTGGGCGGTTGGGTACGTGACGCATTGATGGGACGCCCCAGCCACGATGTTGATATGTGCTGCAGCGGCCTGTGGCAGGAGTCCAAGGCGGCACTCGAGGCCGCTGACATTGCCGTGGTTGAATCGGGCATTAAATTTGGCGGCATCACCGCCATTTGTGACGATGAGCGCATCGAAGTCACGACGTATCGTTTGGACGGCTTTTACACTGATGGTCGCCATCCCCAGAGTGTGCAGCGTGCGGCCTCGCTTGAGGACGATCTGGCGCGTCGTGACTTTACCGTTAACGCTATGGCTTGGCATCCGCAGCGCGGTCTTGTCGACCGGTACGATGGCCAGGGTGACCTGGAGCGTAAGTTGATCCGTGCCGTCGGGGATCCCAAGCGTCGCTTTAATGAGGATGCGCTTCGCATGCTGCGCGCCGTGCGTTTTGCCTGTCGTTTGGATTTTATGATCGAGCCTAAGACCAAACAGGCGCTTGCCGAATGCTCATCGCTGCTCGATGCCGTGGCACGCGAGCGCGTGGGCATTGAGCTCGAAGGCATTCTTTCGACCGGTCACGGGGGAGACGCGATGCTGCGCTATCCCGAGCTTATTTGTGTCGCCGTGCCCGAACTTTCGCCTGCTCGTGGGTTTGACCAGCGCAGCGTCTACCATGCCTTTAATGTCTATGAGCATATTGCTCGCGTGTTGACGGTGGCGGGGGAGCTGGCGCTGTGTGACGGCGTGGAGCCTTCGCCGAGCCTTATGTGGGCGGCGTTTTTGCATGACGTCTCCAAGCCCGATTGCTTTACGGTCGACCATGCGGGCAGCGGCCACTTTTACGGTCATCCCGAGCTTGGCGCCAAGAAGGCTCGCGCCATTATGGATCGTCTGGCGCTTTCGCACGATTTGGTTCGCGATGTGTGTCTGCTTATCAAGTATCATGATAAGCCGCTGCGCCCCGAGCGCTCCTGTTTGCTCAATATGATGCGCTTGCTTTCGGGCGAGGGTGTTGACACGCCGCGTTTGATTGACGAGCTTATGGACCTTAAACGTGCCGATACGCTCGGTAAGGCGCCGTCGTGCTTCTATTACGTCGAGACGATCGAGGAGATGCGTTCGCTCGCCCACGAACTGCTTGAGGCGGGGGAGCCCTATACGCTCAAGATGCTTGCCATCAACGGCGGCGACCTGATTCGCGCCGGCGTCAAGCCGGGGCCGGAGTTGGGGCAGCTGCTCAACGCCGCCCTCGACGCTGTGATCGAGGACAATGTTCCCAACGAGCGCGAAGTCCTCCTGACTCATCTCAACCTAGGATGATTTTTCTGGGACGGGGCTTAAAAATCATTTTGAATGAAGTTGTGGTCTTAAAGAATCGCTCGGCAATCTGAAATGATTTTTTAAGCCCCGTCCCAGAAAAATCATAGGCTGTGGCTTTTAACTGCGCTTTCCATAACCTCACGACAAAATCTGAGCAATTTGGAATTTCTTCTTGCGCTCGCGTTTTTTGTCCCGTAATATATTTCCTCGCAGCACGGCAGTGCAGATGTCATGTGGCCCGTTCGTCTAGCGGTTTAGGACGCCGCCCTCTCAAGGCGGAGATCACCAGTTCGAATCTGGTACGGGCTACCACTTCTTTTTTGCTGAGGCTTATGGCCCGTTCGTCTAGCGGTTTAGGACGCCGCCCTCTCAAGGCGGAGATCACCAGTTCGAATCTGGTACGGGCTACCATGTTTTAGATACCCGGTCTTTCGTAAGAAGGCCGGGTTTTTTATTGCATGCGGGCTGGTCTGTTAATCCCATTTGCCTCATAGCTTTACGTTTTGCTCATCTCCCATACGGGTACAATAGGCCAGATACTTTGATGGTCAGAAGGAGCCTCATGACGGAGTCCTCTCAGCATAGCCCAAAGCCCCAGGTCGAGGTTTCTGGCGGCGATGACAACAAGAGCGCGCGTCGCGGCGCCATCTTTATCGGCGTTGTGCTGATCGGCTATATCGTCTATCTGGTCGTGACCGGGCAGATGGGGCAGTTTTGGGCCGCCATGTCCAGCGTTCAGATGCCCTGGCTCTTTGCTGCATGCTTTTGCATGTTTCTGTATCTCGTTTTTGGCATCGTGGCGTACGCGATTGCCGTTTGGCTCGACCCCGATTCGCCCGTCGGCATCCGCGACCTCATTTCGGTCGAGGCGAGCGGCATCTTCTTTGGCAACCTGACGCCCATGATGATGGGCTCTACGCCTGCCCAGATTTACCGCCTGACCAAAGCCGGCCAAAACGTGGGCGAAGCAGGTGCCACGCAGTTTACGCGCTTTATCGTGTACCAATTTGGTTTGGTGGCATGGGGCGCCATTCTGCTGCTCGCCCGTATGCCGTTTTTCGCCGAGCGTTATGGCGACATGACACTGCTGTGCGTCTTTAGCTTTGGCGGCCACTGCTGCATTCTGCTCGGCATCTTTGCCGTGGCGTTGATGCCCAAGACCGTCACGCATGTCGCACATTGCATCATCAATTGGCTTGAGCGCGTGGGCGTCTCCGCCACTAAGATCGAGGGCTGGCGCACCTTTGTCGACGGCGAGATCTATTCGTTCTCCGAGAAATTCAAACTCTCCGCCGGCCATTTTTCGTCCATGCTGCTCACGGTCGTCATCACTATGCTGCAGCTGGCGTTTTTCTACCTGGTTCCGTACTTTTTGATGCTCTCCTTTGGCCACCACGAAGTCGACTTTTTCTCGGTCATGGCCGCGAGTGCCTTTGTCCAGCTGCTGAGCTCCGCCGTTCCGCTGCCCGGTGGCACCGGTGGCGCCGAGGGCGGCTTCGCACTGTTTTTGGGTCACTTTTTTGGCACGGCATCGACTGCCGGCTATCTGCTGTGGCGTCTGATCACCTTTATCGCGCCGACCATTTTGGCCGCCCCGCTGCTGGGCCTTAAGAGCGCTCACAACGAGAGTATTCATGCACGCTGGGACCGTGTGATGCGAAAGCTCGGGCGTGCGCCTCAGACGCCCTCTACGCCCGTTAGGGCGCATCCTGCGTGCCAGGTTACCGTGGATCCCAATCAGCGTGCTCAAAAGGCTGCTGTGGCCTCTAAGCCGGCTCACAAGACCTACGTTCGTCAGACTGGTGACGGTATCCGCGTTTCTCCGTCGGCGCTTAATAAGAAGAAGAGGTCCTAGGGCTCAGTGGGCGAGTCGTGCGTTCTTGATGACGCCCGTCATTGCGATGTGAGATGTAGGATAATCCTCTTACGTTGATTATCTCCCACATGTAGAGAATTTACAGGTGGGCAGTTGACATGAAGGGGACACGTCTATGGCTACCACCAAACCGCGCCTTGACCGTCGTATCGTCCGAAGCCGCAATGCGATTCTTTCGGCGTTTGAGCGTCTGCTCATGGAAAAGCCCCTGGCCGATATTACGGTGAGCGCCATCGCGCGCGAGGCAAATGTCGACCGTAAGACCTTCTATGTGCACTTTGGCACGGTCGATGGCTTGCTCGATGCCATTGCCGTCGATGTGGTCGAGATGATTGTCGATTCGGTCGAGAAGACGCTTTCCTCCATGGGCGGCGACACCAACGAGCGCGCACTTGGCGCTGCGGCGTCCTTTTTCAAGACCGTTAACGAGGCGCTGTGCAACAACCTGGTGCTTAATCGCCAGTTGATCGAAAACATTCCGCTCGACGACTTTATGGCTCGCCTGCGTGTACCGCTCGAGCACGAGATCGCTGAGCGCGATCTGCTTCCCCAGGGCCTAAAGGACGAGATGTTCGATTACTACCTGGCGTTTTTGCTGTCCGGTATTATCGGCATCTATCGCACGTGGGCTTTGTCGGACGGCTCGGTTCCCATCGAGCGCGTCTCGGCGGTCGCCAACGACTTGACTCTCAACGGCCTGTCGAGCTTGGAATCTCGTTTCGAATAGCACTAGCGCCTTATCCTCCCTGAGTTGCGGTGAAATAAGGACTGAATTGGTCTTCTAGCGGCCTAAACAGTCCCTATTTCACCGCAACTTAGGGTTGAGGTTCTACTGGTAGCGCAGGCACTCGACTGGATCGAGCTTTGCGGCGCGGCGCGCGGGGTAGAAGCCAAAGATCACGCCGATGCCGACCGATACGGCAAACGCGATCAGCACGGTCGTAATGGAGAAGCTCGGCGTAATCGTCCCAGTGCCCCCTAACTCGTTCATAATGCCCGAGCTCGCTGCAAAGAACGTGAGCCCCCAGGCCAGCAGATAGCCAATCACGACACCTAAAATGCCGCCGGTGATGCACAGCGCCGAGGATTCGGCCAGGAACTGGGCCGTGATATCGCGTCGGCTTGCGCCCAGGGCCCGGCGAATGCCAATTTCGCGAATGCGCTCGGTCACGTTGGTGAGCATCATGTTCATAATGCCGATTCCGCCCACAAGGAGCGAAATGCCAGCAACGGCGCCCATGATGAGCGAGAAGGCGCTCATAAAGGAGTTGAGGGCATCGATAGCGCTCTTCATGGAGCTTGCCGACACGCTGTCGTACTCGTCGTCCTCCGAGATGCCCTTCATGCTGCGCACCTTGGACTCGATCGTCTTGCAGAGCTCGTCCATATCGGTGTCCTCGGCGGCGAGTGCCGTCACACTGGGAAACGACGGATTGTCATCGCCGTAGAGCTCGGCGATCGTTGCTCGGGGCATGTACAGGCTCAGCGAGCCCATGGAGTCGTTGCCGCCGTCGATAACGCCAATGATCTGCACGTCTCCGCTCGAGACCTTGATGGTCTTGCCGATCGCGTCCTGCTCGTTGCCGTACAGCTGCTCGGCGCCGCCGCGGCCGATGAGCGCCACCCGAGCGCCGGATTTGGACTCGATGTCGCTATAGGTGCGACCGGCAACGATCTTGCTGGCGCCCACGGCATCGAGCATGTCACTATCGACGCCCTGTGCCATGACGGTATAGCTTTTATCTCCAACTTTGTACTCGGAATAGGCGCTGTCGACGATGCCGATCTGCTCAATTTGCGGCACCATCTTGCGCAGCTTCTCGACGTCCGAATCGGTGAGCTCTTGGGACGAGTAGATCTGCACCATGCGGGCCGCGTTGAGGCCCAAGCTGTTGACCAGGCTGTTTTGGATGCCGCCGATGAGCGAGGTCATGGCTATGACCGAGGCGATGCCAATGACGATGCCTAGGATGGTGAGCAGGCTGCGACCCTTGTTGGCCTCGAGCGAGTGCAGGGCTTCTTGGATAAGATCTCGGGTGCTCATGCCTTCGCTCCTTTCGGCCACGTGGAAGATGTACAAGTCGCGGGTAGGTTGCTGATGGCGCCGCGTAGCGTATTCGGCGCATGCGCGATATATGCGCCGTCATGGATTCGCCCGTCGCGAATGGTCACGGCACGGTCGGCCTCGGCGGCAATGCCCGGGTCGTGCGTGATGAGTACGATGGTCTTGCCGCGCTCCTGGAGCTTGTGGAAGGTTTCCATGACGAGCGCCCCGGTTGCCGAGTCCAGGTTTCCCGTGGGCTCGTCGGCCAGGATGATGGGCGGATCGTTGACGAGGGCGCGCGCGATGGCGACGCGCTGCATCTGTCCACCCGAGAGTTCCGATATGCGGTGGTCCCAATGGTCGACCGGTAGCGTGACGGCTTGCAGCGCGTGCACGGCGCGCATCTCGCGCTGGTTGCGCGGCACATTGGTGTAGGACAGCGGCAGCATGACGTTTTCGATAACCGACAGACGCGGCAGCAGGTTGAAACTCTGAAAGACAAAGCCGATGCTCAGCGCACGCACCTCGGTGAGCTCATCATCGTCGAGTTCGGCGACATTGAGGCCCTGCAGGTAATAGTCGCCCGCCGTCGGTTTGTCCAAGCAACCCAGGATGTTCATGAGCGTCGACTTGCCTGAGCCCGAGGGGCCGGTGATAGCGACGAACTCACCGGGGTCCACCGCCAGGCTCACATTGTGCAGGATGTGAGCGCAACCGGCCTCGCTCTCAAAGATGCGGTGCACGTTGCGGATGTCGATGACGGGGCGCATTACATGCCCTCGTCGGCCGGCATGCCGTCGCCGCCGTCTGCCGTCATGCCCGTGCCAGTATCCATAACGATAGTGTCGCCATCGCGCAGCTTGGTAACCGGCACGTTAGGGTTGATCTCGTTGCCCTGGTCGTCGCGCTTGACTTGCGTCTTGCCTACTACGGCGTCGTTGTCGTTTTGCGTCACAACGGTCACCTTCACGCGGCGCGTTTCCTTGCCTTCGCCGTCGGTTGCCACGTTGACGTAATAGTGTTCGCCGTCCTCGGTCATCAGCGCCATGGTGGGCACCATGACCACGTCGTCAAGCTGCTCGGTTACCACCGAGACCTCGGCAGTCATACCGGGCTTAAGGCGGCTATCTGGTGCCTCGATGAGGATGTCGACGTTAAAGGTCACGCTGCCGCCACCACCGTTGACGGCGTCGGAGTTTGCCACCGATGCGATAGCCGTGACGGTGCCCTGGCTCACGATATCGGGAAACGCGGGATAGGTAACGTTGGCGCTCTGGCCCGCGGCGATCTTGGCGATGTCCTTTTCGCCCACCTGAACCGTCACCTTCATCTTGGAGAGGTCGGCGATCTGCATGCACTGCTTGCCGCCGCTCGTGTCGCCTTCGCCCATGACCATGCCTCCGGTCACCGTAGCGCCCACTTTGGCGTTGAGCTCGACGATGCTACCTGAGCTGGGGGCCTTTACGGTGCGCTCTGCCGCCTTTGCATTTGCCTGGTCCAGGGTTGCCTGGGCCGAGGCGAGATTGCGCTGGGCGCTCGACACGGCGCTGGCGTCGGAGGTTACATCCGTCGGGGTGGTAGATCCGTCGACATCCAGCGTCGGTGCTGCCTGTGCGGCGGCGAGCGCCGCTTGTGCGTTTTTCAGGTCTTCCTGTGCGGCAGTCACCGCGCGCTGCGCCTCGGCAACGTTGCGATCGAGCTCGTCGTTTTTAATGGTCATGAGCACGTCGCCCTCGTTGACGCTCTGACCGGCCTGCACGTTGATCGATGCTACCGTGCCGTCGACAGAAGGGGAGACGACCGAAGCCGAGATGGGCATGAGCTGGCCTTTTGCCTCAACGGTAGTTGTAAACGTGCCCTCGGTGACCATGTCGGTCACTGGCTCGCTGGTACCAGCTGGCATTGCGTTGACGACTAAAGTAACAACAACGGCGATGAGCACAATAGCGCCCACGATGCCGGCAGCGATGCCGCGGCGGACGAGCTTTTTGCGGCGACGCTCCGCGCGCTTGACCTTGAGCTTTGCGTAGGCCTCATCGTCGGATATTCCGGCGTTACCTTGCTCGTCGTCGTTTTGCTGTGCCGTGGGGGCGCTTGTGATGAGCGGTAGAGTTTCAGTTGCGCTTTCCGGCGCGTGCCCGGTATCGTCGGGGCCCGGGGTGATGGTGGGGACATTCGACATAGCGTCTCCTTTATAGAACATACCGCGATAAGTATATGCGCCCACCGGTTGGGGCGGGCGCATAGGCGCGTTTCTTTCAGCATCGAAAGGTAGGTGTCGCTGAGCTTTGTTGCGTTGCGCGTGACGTGCTAGGAATGCACGACCACGCACAGACCGACTTTGATGCAGTCGTGGAGCGCCTTGGCATCGGCCAGGCGCAGATTGATGCAGCCGTGGCTACCGCACCATTTGTACGATTCGGCACTATCGAAACTCGAATCGTTTTGCCAGGTAGCGTCGTGGAAGCCAACCATGTTGCCCTCAAACGGCATCCAGTAGCTCACCGGGCTCTCGTATTTGGGCTTACCGGTCTTGGGGTCCTTGGCGCCGATAAGCTTGGTGGCGCCGTCGTTGCTGTTGATCTGCCACACGCCCTCGGGGGTGGCGTCTTCGCCCGGTTTGCCGGAAATAAAGTTGGCCTCCCACACGATATTGCCGCCCTCGTCATAGTAGCGTGCGTGCTGCTCGGACAGGTCGACGTCGATATACGCCTTCCAATCGGGCTCGCCCTTGGCGGTAAAGGTGTCGGCCTTCTGGGAGTAATTGATCTCAATTTCGCCGGTCTGCTTGTTGTTAATAGCATCCTCGACCTGCTTGGCAAGCGTGCTGCTATCGATAGACCAACCAAAGTCACCGCCTTCGACGGCACATTGCTTGCCATCGGCGCGCGTCCACCAACGAGTGGAGCCCACGGTGTTAAAGCCATTGGCGAGGTCTGCTGCCCAGTTGCTGATCTGGGAGGTGTCGAGTGTGGGGTTCGCGGGGTCGGCAAAGCTGATCCACTGCAGCACCGAGCTGCCGTCGACCTTGCCGGCATCGTTGCCGTTGAGCTTAAGGGTCACGTTAACGCCCAGGAAGTTGTTGGCGGCATCGCAAGCGGCCTGGATCTGGTCGTTGGTGAGCGTGCCGTTGAGCGGCTCGTAGGCATCGTTGCCGAGCTTCGTAAGATCGACGGTCTCGGCCAGCGACGCGAGCTCGATCTCCGCATACTTAATGACATGCTCGCGGTTGAGCTTTTCGTTGGAGCGGGCCTTCTCGACCGTGAACTTGCCCGCCTTCTCGTCGTAGGAGCTCGATGCCTCAAAGGTGCCCGAGCGGCCTTCGTTGAAAGCGTCGATGGCGGCGCCCAGATCCCCTTCGAACTGCTTTTGGTCAAAGGCGTCCGAGAGCATGGACAGGTCGACGTCCTGTTCCAGGTCGATGGTACCGTTTTTGGTTGCGCTAATGTTCTTGCCGCCGAGCGAGGCAATCAGGCGCGAAGGCCACAGCAGTGGCTCGTTGCTGCCGATAATCTCGTGGGCAGCTGCCTCGCCGTCGACGATGGGCTCGTCGGATTCGGGCTGATAGGTCCAGCTAAAGTCATCTCCCGAAACGGTGAGCTTGTAGTGCTTCCAGGCGGAGTCTACCTTGGTAGCGGCGGATGAGGCGTTGGAAAACGAGATATCGACGCCGGCGACGGTGGTGTTGGGGTAGGCAATCTGCGAAAACGCCACGACGCCCACGATATAGACGATAGCGACAAGGCCGAGGACGACGAAGAACGCCGTCTTGCCGCCCGTCTTATTGCCCTTTGCGGAGCGGTTGTCGGCGGGGCCGCGGTTGTTAGAAACTCGAGTGTGCGAAGGGCCCTGGTTGTGACCGGCGCCATGTGCGGAACGCTGCTGACGCTGCTGATGCTGGCCCTGATTGGGGCGCGGGGAGGTATTTGCCGCGCCGTGCTGTTGGCCATGAGCTGGCGCTACGGGACGCGGCGATTGGATGCCTCCGGGCTGCCTGCTGGGCTGTTGCGGATCGGGGATCAGTTGGCTGCGGTCGATTTGCGACATCGTATATATTTCCTTCGAGTTTCGCCTTACGGCTCATCGTGTTTTAACTGGGCTTGAATTATAGCGATTACGCAGTTGCTTGTGTTACGAAAACAGTGGCGATAAACGATAGGTGGGACATATGTCCCACCTATCGTTCGCTTTTGCTCGCTATCCGCATATTCCGCATTTTGCGCACGCCGAGAGTGCTGCCGGTGCCTGCGCGATGCCGCCCTTGGCCGTCTCGCGCAGCGTGGCGGGCAGGGCGTGGCCAACCGAGAGCATCACGTGCGCCATCTGGTCAAACGGCACCAGGCTCTTGATGCCGGCGAGGGCGAGCTGCGCCGAGCTGAAGGCCGCGGCCACGCCGATGGCGTTGCGGTTTTGGCAGGGCACCTCGACAAGGCCACCGACGGGGTCGCAAACGAGGCCCAACAGGTTGCTCAGTGCGATGGAGCTGGCGTCGAGCGCCTGCTCGGGAGTGCCGCCCATCATCTGGACCAGCGCGGCGGCGGCCATGGCGGCAGCGCTTCCAACCTCGGCCTGGCATCCGCCCTCGGCGCCGGCGACGCAGGCGCTCGTGGTGAGGTTGAGGCCGATGGCGGCGGCGCAGTAGAGGGCATCCATGACCTGTTCGTCGTCGAGCTGGAGGTGATCGGCGAGCGCCAGCACGCAGCCGGGGACGACGCCCGCGGAGCCGGCCGTGGGGGCGGCAACGATCACGCCCATGGTGGCGGAGCGCTCGAGCACGGCCATCGCGCGGGCCACGGCATCGGTCTGAACGGGGCCCATCAGGCTTGTGCTCAAATCGTTGCGGCAGGTGGCATCGACGAGCTTGGCCTCGCCGCCGATCAGCCCGCCGAGCGATCGCTGCGGATTGGCGATGGGCGCCGTGGTCTCCTCGCGCATGACGTCGAGCACGCGGCGCATGGCTGCGATAGCATGGGCCTCGCCGGTTAGACGCGCCTCGCGCACGGCCATGACGGCGCCAATATTTAGGCCGAGCTCGGCGCACGCATCGAGCAGCTGCTCGCCGTCGTCGAAGATCTCCTTGGCCGAGACGCCGGGGGAGAGCGACGAGGCCGAGCCCGGGAGCTCGATAAATGTGGCGTAATCGACATTGTCGAGCTTTCGCAGCATGGGGACGACGGTGTCGTCGGGAGCGCCGTCGGTCTCAAAGACGGAGTAGGCCTGACCGCCCACCTCGGTGCGGTAGGTGCGGCAGAAGGCGATGTTGACGTGGGCGTAGGCAAGCAGGTTCGTGAGCGCGGCGAGCACGCCGGGGACGTCCTGGTGCGCCACGAAGAGCGTGGAATACATGCCCGAGATGTCGACGCCAACGCCGTTGATGCGGCTGATGCGCATCTTGCCGCCGCCAAGGCTCTCGCCGCGGACCTGTGCCGTGGCGCCCGTGTCGTCGACCATGTCGATGTCGACGGTGTTGGGGTGGATTGAGGCGTCGTCGCCCTTAATTTCAAAGTGATAGTCGAGGCCCTGCTCGCGCGCGAGGTCAAAGGCCTGCTTGATGTTCTCGTCGTCGGTATCGAGCCCCAAGATACCCGCGACGAGCGCGCGGTCGGTGCCGTGGCCGCGGTAGGTATGGGCAAAGGAGTTCCACAGGCCAAAGGTGACCTTGGTGATGCGACCTTCCAGCAGGCTGGCGGCAACCTGGGCGCAGCGCAGGGCGCCGGCGGTGTGCGATGAGCTGGGGCCGACCATGATGGGGCCCAAGATCTCGAATGCCGAGGTCGTAGCTAGTGTTTGCGGCTTGCCTGCCATGGCTGCTCCTTTATCTTATCTCTTCGTCCCGAGGGGTGGGGCATACTCTGTCCCGCCGTTCCGAGGGCTTTAGTATTTGGTCGCCTGCTCGGACAGTCCTGCTCGCACGGAGGCCGCATTAAGTGGCCTCCGGCTCGTGCGGAACTCGCGATCGACCAAATACTAAAGCTCTCGGAACTTAGGATACATGGTAGAGGCACGCTTGCTGCAAAATTCATCGGCTGGGGACCTATTCTGCGTCCCATGTTGACTCATCTTCGCCACCGGTTAATAAATAAGAGGTACCGGTTGTTCCGGTACCTCTATTTGTGCGTTTCTATTTGATTGCAGCTTTTGCCGCTTGCTTACAGGCCGCAGGCTGCTTTGAGTTCTTTGACTCGATCGGTCTTTTCCCAGGTGAAGTCGGGGTCTTCTCGGCCAAAGTGACCGTAGGCTGCCGTCTTCTCGTAGATCGGTCGACGCAGGTCCAGGTCGCGGATGATGGCGCCCGGGCGCAGGTCGAAGGTCTTCTCCACGGCCTCGACGATCTTGTCCTCGGCAACATGTGCGGTGCCAAAGGTGTCGACCATGATCGACAGCGGCTTGGACACGCCGATGGCGTAGGCCAGCTCGACCTCGCAGCGGTCGGCCAGGCCGGCAGCCACCACGTTCTTGGCGACCCAGCGCGCGGCGTATGCGGCGGAACGGTCGACCTTGGTGCAGTCCTTGCCGCTAAAGGCGCCGCCGCCGTGACGGCCGTAACCGCCGTAGGTGTCGACGATGATCTTGCGGCCGGTGAGGCCCGTGTCGCCCATGGGGCCGCCCACGACAAAGCGACCGGTGGGGTTCACGTAGATGTCGGCGTTGTTCCACGGCATGTTCTCGGCAGCCATGACGGGGGTGATGACGTGCTCGATGAGGTCGTCCTTGATCTTGCCCATGTCCTCAATTTCGGCAGCGTGCTGCGTGGAGATGACGATGGTCGTGACCTCGACTGGCTTGCCGTCCTCGTAGCGCACCGTGACCTGAGTCTTGCCGTCGGGGCGCAGATAGGGCAGGGTACCGTCGTGGCGCACGGCGGACAGGCGCTCGGCCAGGCGGCTTGCCAGGTAGTGCGGCATGGGCATGAGGGTCTTGGTCTCGTTGGAGGCGTAGCCGAACATCATGCCCTGGTCGCCGGCGCCGATCAGGTCGATCGGGTCGGTGGTAGCGCCGGTCTGGGTCTCGAAGGACTCGTCGACACCCTGGGCGATATCGGGCGACTGCTCGTGGATGAGGCTCATAACGCCGCAGGTATCGCAGTCAAAACCGAACTTTGCACGGTTGTAACCAATGCGGCGGATAACGCCACGGGCAATTTCCTGCACGTCGACGTAGGCCTGGGTGCGGATCTCGCCGGCAACGATGACGGTGCCGGTGGTCACGAGGGTCTCGCAGGCGCAGCGGACGTTTTCCACGTTGGCGGGCACGCCGTTGGGCGCAATATAGCCCTGCTCCTGCAGCTCTATTTCTTTGGCAAGGATTGCGTCGAGGACGGCATCGCTGATCTGGTCGGCGATCTTATCGGGATGACCTTCGGTCACCGACTCCGACGTAAACACAAAGGATCCGTGTTGGGGTGGGATGGAACGAAGCTCTTCTGACATGATTGTCCTTTCAAAAACGCGTCCCGGCGACCGTTACCATTCCGCCGGGCTCTGTATGCAAGGGGACATCATAGCGCGTAAATCCAACATTCACACCCTTTCCGCACCTACTCATTGGGGACAGACTTAAATGAGTAGGTCGGTGCTCATTGGGTGGTCATTTAAGTCTGTCCCCAATGACTGGGTCGGTGCCCTTTGTGCGGAGGTTGCTTTGTTGCTTTATACTGGTGCGGTTAGACATCCATCCTGCAATCGAGGAGATTTCCATGGCATCAGACGTTCGCGTCCGCTTTGCACCCTCACCGACGGGCAAGCTGCACATCGGCGGCGCCCGCACCGCTATCTATAACTGGGCTTTTGCCCGCGCAAACGGCGGCACGTTCATCCTGCGCATCGACGACACCGACCCCACCCGTTCCACCGACGAGAACACGCAGATCATTCTGCGCGCCATGCGTTGGCTGGGTCTTGACTGGGACGAGGGTCCCGAGGTGGGCGGCGACTTTGGTCCCTATGCCCAGACCGAGCGCCTGGACCTGTACAAGCAGGCCGCCCAGCAGCTCTGGGACGAGGGCAAGGCCTATCCCTGCTTCTGCACCAAGGAGCAGCTCGAGGCCGATCGCAAGGCCGCTCAGGAGCGCAAGGACCCCTTCCAGGGCTATCAGCGCCGCTGCCGCGATCTTGATCCCGAGGAGGCCCGCCGCCGCATCGAGGCCGGCGAGTCCTACGTCCTGCGCATCAAGGTGCCCGAGGACCGCGGCGACGTCGTCATCCACGACGCCGTCCACGGTGAGGTGACCTTCGACGCCAAGGAGCTCGACGACTTTGTCATCTTCCGCTCCGATGGCACGCCCACGTATAACTTCGCGACCGTCGTCGACGACGCCATGATGAAGATCACCCATGTCATCCGCGGCGACGACCACCTGTCCAACACCCCGCGTCAGGTCATGGTCTATGAGGCCCTCGGCGCGCCCGTGCCTACGTTCGCCCACATCTCCATGATCTTGGGTGCCGACGGCAAAAAGCTCTCCAAGCGCCACGGCGCCACCTCGGTGGAGGAGTACCGCGACGCGGGTTACCTGCCCGACGCGTTCGTCAACTACCTGGCGCTGCTCGGCTGGTCGCTCGACGGCGAGACCACGATCATCCCGCGCGACGTCCTGGCCAGCAAGTTCTCGCTCGACCGCATCTCCAAGAACCCGGCGACCTTCGATCCCAAGAAGCTCGACTGGGTCAATGCCGAGTACATCAACGGCATGACCGATGCCCAGTTTGCCAACGAGATCATGGTCCCCGAGCTGCACGAGGCAGGCCTCATCGAGGGCAACGTCGAGTACGGCGAGGACTGGATCGACGCGCTCGCTGCCATCGTCAAGCCGCGCACCAAGATGCCGGCCGACGCCGTGACCGTCGCCGCTCCCATCTTCGCTACGGCCGATACGCTCGAGTATGATGAGAAGTCCGTCAACAAGGGGCTGGCCAAGGAAGGCATGAGTGCCATCCTGGATGCCGCCAAGGTCGCGCTCGAGGGTGTTACCGAGTGGACGGCTGCCAACATCGACGCCGCGCTTGAGCCGCTGCCCGAGCAGATGGACCTTAAGAAGCGCGTGGTGTTCCAGGCCGTGCGCGTCGCCGTTTGCGGCAACATGGTGAGCCCTCCGCTGGGCGAGACCATGGCGCTCGTCGGCCGCGACGACTGCCTGGCGCGCATCGACCGCGCCCGCACGATGGCGCTGTAGCAGTAGCGTAAACGCATGTATCCGAGCCCCGCTCACCCGAGCGGGGCTCTTGTTTCTAAAGACGTATGGGATGGGAGGTGCAGAGACCATGGCCGAGCAACTTTCGCTGTTTGGTTCGCCGGAACCTAAGGAAGCTCCGAAGTCCGCGGCCCCTGCTGCCGCCCCGGCGCAGCCCGAGCCCGCATCTGAGCCCGTCGCCGCCTACGCGAGCGTGGTTCTCGACATCCCGACCCGTGCGCTGTCCGAGCCGTTTGCCTACGGCATTCCGCAGTCACTCGCCAACGATGACCAGATCGGCTCCACCGTCCTAGTCCATTTTGGCAACCGTGCGGCCGCGGGCTATATCGTCGACATCGCGCCCGAGCTTGCCAACCTACAAGGTAACGACGCCCTCGACCCCGCGCGCATCAAGCCTATCGAGGCTATCCTCAGCAAGCCGCTCTTTACCGCTGAGGCTGCACGCATTGCGCGCTGGATGAGTCGCGAGTACGTCGCAACTCTTTCCGAGTGCCTGCGCCTATTCTTGCCTCCGGGTGGAAGTCCGCGCGTGGTCAAGGGCGATGACGGCGCGTGGACCGTTGAGCGCCCCGCCGTCAAGCCTATCCAAAACCGCTGGGTGATGCTTACGCCCGATGGCTTTGACTATACGCCGCCCAAGACTGCCGTTCGTCAACGCCAGCTCATCGAGGCGCTTCAGTGCGGCCCCGTCACGACGCGCGATCTCAACCTGCTCTACAACAACATGTCGGCGACCATCAAGGCGCTCGAAAAACGCGGCGTCGTGGTGG
The DNA here is from genome assembly GCF_046116915.1 of Collinsella sp. wc0583. NCBI lineage: Bacteria > Bacillati > Actinomycetota > Coriobacteriia > Coriobacteriales > Coriobacteriaceae > Collinsella > Collinsella sp. wc0583. Next base: position 298,201 of record NZ_JBJXBN010000001.1, read on the forward strand.
TGGAGGAGCGCCGCGCCTGGCGTGGCTGCAGCGAGCAGACCACGTTGTCCTCGGCAAGCGGCAAGGCGCCGGTCGCGCTCACGAACGGCCAGCAGCAGGCGCTCGCGCAGATTGAGCGTGCTCGCCTGGACGCACACGGCGACGTGGTCCTTGTCGACGGCGTCACCGGATCCGGTAAAACCGAGGTCTACCTCTCCGCTATCGAGCGCGTGCTCGCGGCCGGGCGCTCAGCGTGCGTGCTTGTGCCCGAGATCTCGCTGACGGCTCAAACCGTCGGCCGCTTCCGTTCGCGCTTTGGCGAGACGGTCGCGGTCTTCCATTCCCGTCTTTCGGCCGGTGAGCGCCTGGACCAGTGGGATATGGTCGCAAGTGGCGCCGCCCGTGTTGTCGTCGGCGCGCGTTCGGCACTCTTTTGCCCGCTCAGCGACCTGGGCCTCATCATCATCGACGAGGAGCACGAGACCAGCTACAAACAGGGCTCCAGTCCGCGCTACCATGCGCGCGAGGTGGCGGCCGAGATGGCGCGCCGCTATCGCTGCCCACTCGTGCTGGGCTCGGCTACGCCTTCTGCCGAGGCCCTCGACCGCTGCCACCGCGGCACGTACGGCGGCGTCACGTGGACGCGCGTCGAGATGCCCGAACGCCCGGGTCACGCGGTCCTGCCTACGGTCCGCATTGCCGACCTACGCCGCGAGTTCTCGCACGGTAGCCGCTCAATGTTCTCAAAACCGCTGATGGAAGGCCTGGAGCGCGTTGTGGAGCGGCGAGAGAAGGCTGTGCTGTTGCATAACCGCCGCGGCTTTGCGCCGTTTTTGATGTGTCGCGAGTGCGGTTGCGTCCCCACTTGCAACCACTGCTCCACGGCGCTTACGTACCACGAGCGCACGCACACGCTGCAGTGTCACACCTGTGGTTCGTCCTGGCGCGTGCAGCCGTATCCCGCACCCACGAGTCGTTGCCCCAAATGCGGCAGCCGCTACCTGGCAAAAATGGGCCTGGGCACGCAGCAGATTGAGGACGCGCTGCACCAAATGCTGCCCGAGGACGTCGCCATCATTCGCATGGACGCTGATTCCACGCGTGGCAAGGACGCGCATAAAAAGTTGCTCGAGCAGTTCGATGCCGCCGATTGCGCGGTGCTGCTGGGCACCCAGATGATCGCCAAGGGCCTCGATTTTCCCGAGGTCACGCTTGTGGGTGTAGTCAATGCCGACTTTGCGTTAAAGCTGCCCGATTTTAGAGCGGGGGAGCGCGCCTACGATTTGCTGGAGCAGGTCGCGGGCCGTGCCGGACGCGGCGATCGCCCTGGCGAGGTCGTCATCCAGACCTATCTGCCCGAGGACCCAGTCATCCGCGCCGTCGCCGAGCACGACCGTTCGATCTTTACCGACTACGACCTGGACCAGCGCCGCGACGCACTGTATCCGCCGTTCGTTCGTCTGGTCAACATTTTGGTGTGGTCGGCTAGCCGCGACGATGCGCAGGATTATATCGGGCGCATCGCAAAGCTGCTCAAGCGCCGATGGCATGCCGCCGCTCCCGACTTTTTGCGGTCGGGCAGCGCGGTGCCGCAGGTGCTGGGTCCGGCTTCGTGTGTAATCGAGAGAGCAAAGGACCGTTATCGCTTCCACCTGCTTGTGAAGTCGCCCGTGGGGTACCATGTCTCTGATGATATCGATGCCTGCCTCAAAGAGGTGGGTTCCGTGCGTGGCGTGAGCGTGAGTGTTGACGTCGACGCCTATGATTTGATGTAACAACCCGAAAGGATGGCCATGGAAGCCAACGGAATCGTACTGTCGCCCGACCCTCGACTGCGCCAGGAGTGCGCCGTCATCGAGGAGATCACCCCGGCGATCGAGGCACTCGCCGAGAAGATGAAGAAGATGATGTTCGACAACGGTGGTTGCGGTCTGGCTGCCCCGCAGATCGGCGAGCTCATTCAGCTTGTCACCATCGACTGCGATTACAGCGACAAGAACGACTACGATCCGTACGTGCTCATCAATCCCGTCATTGTTGAGCAGAGCGACCATCTGGTGCCGTTTAGCGAGGGCTGCCTGTCCATCCCCGGCATTAGCTGCGAGATTGAGCGTCCCGACCATGTCGTCGTCGAGGCTTATGACCTGGATGCCAACCTGATTCGCTATGAGGCCACAGGCGACCTGTTCTGCGTGTGCCTACAGCACGAGATCGATCACCTGCACGGCAACACCATGTTCGAGCGACTGAAGCCCATGCAGAGGCTCAAGGCCGTCAAGGAGTACCAGGACGCCCTGGCTCGCGGCGCTCGACCGGGCGAGACGGAGTAGGTCGTCCGTCCCCGGGGCGCCCGCCTATATCATCCCGTGCTCAAACATTCTCGCTGCGCTGCGAAACTGCGCGCGGGACGATATAGGCGGGCGCCCCGGGGACTACTTTGACGCTGCTTATCTCGCCCGGGTGCCGTCGGGCCAGGGAGGGACGTCTTCGCTGATAGGTGCTTTGTTGAGAGAGCTGCTTTTATTGCGGCTCTTTCTTTGGTTTTGGGTATATTTGTTCTTGTTGAATTGTTATTGCGGATGGGCTGTGTACTTGGCTTTCCGCCGTTATTTGTAGCTGTCTCGGCTTTGGTTGAGGGGAGACGTTCTTTATGCGTATTGTGTTTATGGGTACGCCTGATTTTGCTGTGCCTTCGCTGACTTCGCTTGTTGAGGCTGGGAATGAGATTGCGCTTGTCATTACTCGTCCCGATGCTGTTCGTGGGCGTGGTAAGAAGCTTGAGCCTTCTCCTGTTAAGGCCAAGGCGCTTGAGCTGGGGTTGCCGGTTGTTGAGGCCAATCGTATGACGCCCGAGGTTGTCGAGTCGCTTCAGGCTGCGCAGGCTGATATATTCTGCGTGGCTGCCTATGGCTGCATTTTGCCCGATGAGGTGCTGCATATGGCGCCGCTTGGTATTGTGAATGTTCATGCTTCGCTGCTGCCGCGTTGGCGTGGCGCCGCTCCCATTCAGCGTGCGATTCTTGCTGGTGATGAGGTTGCCGGCGTTTCCATTATGCGTATTGGGCATGGCGTGGATACCGGCGCTTATTGTGCGCAGGCCTCGACATCTGTCGCCGGCAAGCATGCCGAGGCACTGACGATGGAGCTTGGCGAGCTGGGCGGTAAGCTGCTGGCCGATACGCTGCCCTCGCTTGCCGATGACACAGCGGTGTGGACCGAGCAGGATGAGTCGCTCGTCACGCATGCTGCCAAGATTTCCAAGCAGGAGATGCGTCTGGATCCGCAGATGGCGGCGCTCGATTGCGTGCGTCACGTGTTGGCTTCGTCCGACACTGCACCCGCTCGCTGCGTGATTGCCGGTAAGTCGGTTCGCGTGCTCGATGCTGCGCTGGCGGATGTGTCGCTTGGCGAGGGCGCTGTTGCCGTTAAGAGCAAGCGTGTCTACCTGGGACTTTCCGATGGTGCGGTCGAGCTGCTTGAGGTTAAGCCCGATGGCAAGCGCGCTATGGCTGCTTCTGCCTGGGCTGCCGGCCTGCAGGGCGCCGATCTGACGTGGGGTGCTTTGTCATGAGCAAGCTTTCCCCCGCGCGTAAGCTCGCGCTCGATGTGCTGATGGAGGCCGACCGTCGCGGCGTGTATGCGCGCGATGTGCTCTCTGCCCGCGCTACGGCCAAGGCCATTGACAAGCGCGATTCCACGTTTGCCGCTCGCCTGGCGCTGGGCGTTGCCGCGACGCAGGGCATTTTGGATGAGCTGCTCGATCAGTTTCTCGATAAGCCCAAAAAGGTCGCGCCGCGCGTTCGCATGGCGCTTCGCATCTCGGCCTTCGAGATGCTCTACCTGCATACCCCGGGTCGCGTTGCCGTGAGTCAGGGCGTTGAGCTGGTTCGTAGCGGCGCTAAATCGGCTGCTGGTCTGGCGAACGCCGTACTGCATAAGGTCGCGGACAACGTCGAGGACTTTGCCACTGCGGCGGATGCCGATGAGTCTGAGCGCCGATTGGTTCGCCTATCTCGCCTGATGGGTATGCCGCGCTGGCTGTGTGCTCGCATTATGGCGTCGTTCGATACGCCCGAGGGCGCGCTCAACTTTGCAGGAAATCTGGCGCCCGCGCCGCTCGCTTTGCACGAGAACGCCTTTGCAACCAAGCCTGATCCGTACCTATCGCAGCTTGTGGCGCCGGTGTTCCCGGGCTGCCATGCGCCGGTCGATTCGCAGGCTACGGTTGCGTCGGGTGTGTTTGAACGCGCGGCGGCCGTGGCCTCGGACCTTAACGCTCAGCTCATCGCTACTGCGGCTACTCGTCCCGGGCGCTGCCTAGAGATTGGCGCCGGTCGTGGTACCAAGACGTATGTGATGATGTGCCAGGCTAAGCGTGCCGGCTACGACCGTCAGCACACTGCACTCGATTTGCACGATCGCAAGTGTGATCAGAATCTCGCGCGCCTGCATAAGGCTGGTATCAAGGGCGTTCGTACCGTCTCGGGTGATGCGTGCGAGCTCGACGAGGTACTGACGTCGTTCGATGCGATGCTTGGTAAACCCGTTCTGTTCGATACGGTGTTTATCGATGCCCCGTGCTCGGGTACCGGCACCATGCGCCGGCATCCTGAGATTCCGTGGCGCTTGACCGAAAAGGACGTGACGGTTGAGCTTCCTAAACTGCAGATGACGATGCTCAAGGAAGCCGCCGCGCGCGTGGCTGCCGGCGGTGAGCTTATCTATGCCACCTGCTCGGTTTTTGCTGAGGAGAACACTCAGGTCGTGGATGCCTTCCTGGCTTCTCTCGAGGGTGCCGGCTTTAGCGTGGCGCCGCTTTCCGAAGCACAGATTCTGCAACTCCCCGAGTTCGATCAGGCCAAGAAGCTCGTTTTCGTACGCCAGAACGATCGAGGCCTCTTCCAAAGCGTTCCCGTAAACGCCGACTCCTACGACGGCCACTTCTGCGCCCGCCTGGTCCATAAGTAACAACTAAGTTGCGGTGAAATAGGGATTGAAAAGCGGCTTCTACCCGCCAAACAGTCCTTATTTCACCGCAACTCATAAGGAAGATTTTTCTGGGAATGGGACTAATAAATCGGGTATGAAAGTAAGCGGTTGGGTTTGGTAAGTTTCTGGATGCATGAACCGCTCGCAGATTTAATATTGAGGGGTTAAAATGAACGATCTTAATAGGGACAAGATTGACAATCCTGAAGATAATACTCAGGAAAATGAAGAGGTTGAGAATTCTTCGATTAAAAAGCGGGTAATTATTGGTGCCGGTATTGTTGCTTTGCTCATTGCTGGTTGTGTCGGTGGTTATGCTGGTTACAATTACAAACAAGCATGTAGTGAACATAATCAGCAGGTTGAAGTTTTGTATTCAAAGGCTAGCGATAGTGTTGCTGCCTTTAAGGCTGATCCTGGGTTACTAACTTTTGAGCAACGTCTTGATACCATTAAAAATGCTCAAAATAATAAAGAGATTTTGAATAAAGAAATCTCTAATGACAGTTTTAAGTATGCGGATGGCACTTCCCCTGATTGGACTAAGCTGCTTAATAAGTATGATTCCATTATTAAAGGCTGCCGTAAGGCTCAAAATAATGAGTGGAATACTTCTCTAGTTGATCATGCTAATTTTGATGTGAATTCTACTGAAGATACTGACTCTCTCCAGCAGCATATTAATAGCCTCAATGGTCTTCTTAATGATATTTCTAACAAAGATAATCAGAAGCTGATTTTTGAAGATGCCAAAAAGGATTCTAAAAAATTCATCGATCAAATCAATGAACAGATTAGTCGTTATCAAACTCGTATTGATGATGTAAATAAGGCAAAAGCAGAAGCTGAGGCGAAGACTCAAGAGGAAGTAACAGCACAAGCTCAACAGCAGACTTCTCAGCAGAATAGTTATTCTAGCGGTAGTAACTATTCTAATAATAATTCTGGTGGATCTTCTAGCAGTATTTCTTCTTCCAATAATGGTGGTGGTAAGTATGTCATTCGTCAATTAGATCAATATGATGCAGCTGGTAACTATATCGGATCTACTCATTGGTATAGCGATGGTACTTGTGATGATCCTTATGCTGCCGGTATGGGCGGATTTTAAAATATACTAATTTTTAAAAATAATTATCGACCCATAGCGCAAATAAGTGGCCCCGCGATCGGAGTTGATCGCGGGGCCACGTTGTTATTAGTGGTTATGCGGGCAGTTGGCGCAACAGCCGCTGGTGGCGCTGGTGCTGGAGCCGCCACTGCGCTGGTCGGTGTTGTAGAAACCGCTGCCGTCGAACTTGATGCCGCTGGCCGAGAACGTCTTGGATGCCGGGGCACCGCAGCTGGGGCATATGACCTCGGGCGTCTCGGACATGGGGTGCTCAACCTCAAACACGTTGCCACAGCTCGTGCACTTGTAATCGTAGCGCGCCATAATACTTCCTTTTCAGCACAAAGCGGGCAGATCGCTCTGCCCGCAAAAATTCAAACAGCTGTAACTGTACCCCATATCGGGGGTTTTATCACGCTTCGCCCCAGAATCTATGGTTGGTGCGCAGGAGCTTCGCAGTTTTCTCCTCGGCCGCCGCAATGTCGGCCTCCTGTGCCTGCCATGTCCAGTTGCCCGTGGCCACGCCCGGCACGTTCATACGTGCATCGTCGCCCAGGCCCAGGATGTCCTGCAGCGGCATCATAACGAGCGGCGCATCGCTTGCCAGGGCGTTGCCCATGAGCTCGCTTGCCAATGCAATGCCGCTCGGCTCGTCGCCGCCTGCAAAGGAGCGCGTGCACCAGCCGGCAAGCGTCGAGGTGTCGTGCGTCGAGGTGTACAGGATCTTTCCCGGTGTGGGGTGAATTCCGCAACGAACGTCGTAGTCGCTAAACTCCAGCACGTCCATGCCGGGGAAGCCGCAGGTCGAAGCCATGGCGCGAACGCCGGGCGTCAGATAGCCCAGATCCTCGGCGATAAAGTTGAGCGGGCCCAGCTCGTCATAGGCGGTCTGGAACAGGTCCTTGCCCGGGCCTGCCAGCCATCGGCCGTCGGCACAGGCCTTACCGGCGGGAATGCTAAAGTAGCTGTGGAAGCCCAGGAAGTGGTCCAGGCGCACGCGGTCGTAGAGCGAAAACGCACGACGCAGGCGGTCCATCCACCAGCGATAGCCGTTCTCCTTCATGCGATCCCATCGGAAGGTGGGGTTGCCCCACACCTGGCCCTCGGGCGCAAAGTTGTCGGGCGGCGCGCCCGAAATCTCAATCGCCTTGCCGGTATCGGACAGCCAGAAGTTCTCGGGCTCGCTCCATGCGTCGGCCGAATCGTCCGAGACATACATCGGGATATCGCCGATGACCTCGATGCCCTTCTTGTGCGCATAGTTCATGAGCTCGCACCAGGCAAGGTCAAAGCGATACTGCATGTACGCCTGCAGTTCGGCCTCGTCGTGGAAGCGCTTGTCATCGATCAGATACTCGTTGTAGCGCGCGACATCTGCCGGCCAATCGTGGCGCGACTCGCCCTCAAAGTACTTCTTAACGGCCATGTAGACGCAGTACTTCTCGAGCCAGTCGGCGTTGCGATGTTTAAACGCCGTGTACAGCGGGTCGGCATCCTCGCCGCCGTGAGCCTTCCATGCAGCAAAGTCGGCGGCCAGCTCCTCGTGACTCTCGGGTAGCAGATCAATATTGCCTGCAAAGGCCGAGGGGCCGGCGTAGGGGGAGCAGAAGAAGTCCGTGGGGTTGACGGGCAGGACTTGCCAGTAGCGCATGCCCATAGCGGCCAGATGGTCGATAAAGCGACGCGTGGGCGCACCGATTGTGCCGGGCTTGCCGTCATCGGTCGGCACCGAGGTGATGTGGCACACAACGCCCGCGCCATGATCGAGCGGCTCCTGCAGGCGCTTCTCGGCATGGTGATAGATGATCGAAGAGCCCAGCGGGTACAGGTCGAGCGTGACGGTACCGTTGTGGATCTCGCACTCGTGACCGCTGATCACGTCGCTCGCGCATTCGCCGAGCGCCGGAATCGTCACGCGGTGCGAATTGCGCAGGCTGCGGTTGATGATAACCGTCGCGGCCTCGCCGTCTTTGCCCGTGCGGGTGTAAGCCAAGACTTCGTCGTTGAGCGCAAAGGCCTTGATCTCGCCATCGACCATAAAGGGCAGCGCACGGCGCACGGCAGACGCGTTCTTAACGATGGCCAGTGTGTCGAAGTCGTGGAGTTGGTCCTTGGTCGGCAGGGTGCGGCGGTTGCCCGGGTCGGTAAGGCCCTCCAAGCCGTACTCGTCGCCGTAATAGATTGAGGGTACACCCGGGAAGGTCATCTGCATGAGCGTCGCCAGCCAAAAACGGCTCTTGGCCAGGCCCATCGAGTTATCGTCCAGGCGCCATTTGCTGCGCTCGCTCTCGGGCAGCTGCGACTCGTCGGGGCCACCGCCAAGCACCGAGATGATACGCGGACGGTCGTGGCTCGAAAGCAGATTGAGCGCGCAGGCCAGTGCCTCGCGCGGGTAGTTCTCGCGCAGGGTTTCGATATCCTCGGCTGCCTGGTAAGCGTTCTTGTAGCCCATCAAAAAGCCGATGACCATGTCGCGGAAGGGGTAGTCCATAGCGGAGTCGAGCTCAGAGCCCTGCAGGTAGCGGCGCAGGTGGCCATAGCTGATCTTGTTGGAGGCGTCTTCCCAGACCTCGCCGAGCAGCAGCGCGTCGGGCTTCTCGGCGAGCACGGCCTTTTTGATTTCGGCAAGGAAGTCGTCGGAAAGCTCGTCGGCCACGTCCAGGCGCCAACCATGGGCACCGGCGCGCAGCCATTTGCGGATCACGCCGTCCTTGCCCAGGAGCCGCTCGCGCACCAGTTCGGAGCTCTCGTTGATGGCGGGCATGTTGCCCACGCCCCACCAGCAGTCATACGAACCGTCTTCATGGAAGTAAAACGCATCGCGCCACGGCGAGTCCTCGCTCTGCCAAGCACCGACGCCGGGATAATTGCCGTAGCGGTTAAAGTAGATCGAATCGTCGCCCGTGTGGTTGAAGACGCCGTCCAGGATGATGGAAATGCCGAGCTTCTCGGCTGCCTCGCACAGCTCCGTAAAGTCCTGCTCGGTGCCCAGGATCGGGTCGATCTTGGTGTAATCGGCCGTGTCGTAGCGGTGGTTGCTCGCGGCCTCAAAGATCGGGTTGAGGTAGATGGCCGTAAAGCCTAGCTCGGCAATGCGGGGCAGGTCATTTTGGATACCCTTGAGCGAGCCGCCGTAAAAATCCCAGGTCTTGATGGAGCCGTCTTCGGCACGCTCGTACTCGGGCGGTTCGTTCCAGTCCTCGACCATGCGGCGCTGGATTCCGTTGCGCGGTTTTTCGACCTCGGCCAGCGTGCGCTCGCGCCAGTTTTCGTCGCGGGCATAGCGATCGGGGAAGATCTGGTAGACCATGCCGCGCTCGTACCACTCGGGACGCACTTCGCGGTGCTTGTAAACGGTAATCTGGAACGACGGGACCTCGGCGTAGTTGTAGGTTACGCCCTCGCCACCGGTGCGGCCTTGTGGCGCACCCAGGCGGACCACGGGCTGGCTCTCGATATTGCAGATAAAGCTGTACCAGATAAGACAGGGCTCGGTGCACTCAAGCTCTACGGTAAATATGCCGTCGCCCTCGTGCGTCATGGGATACAGAGACTCACCGATCTCATCGATCCAGGTGCGCAGGGTGAGCGTCGCCTGGTTGGGGTCGGCATCCTCCAAAATCACCGAGAGCGAAACGGAAGTTCCAGTGGTCACAGCGCCAAACGGAGTACGAAACTGCGGCAGACGGCTGTTGTGAATCAATCTCATAATACGGTCCAGTTCAATAGAATCACGGCCTGTGGGCCATGGGCTTTACGCACAAGATATAAGTATATCTGTTGTACACAGGCTGTATAAACAACATCCGTTTACCATCGGCGAACGGTTGTCCTAGAAAATCGTTTTACCATCCAAATTATCGCGATATTCGAAAACGCCCAGGCGGATACTATTTGTAGTCAAACAAAAGTACATCGGTTTACTACGACGAATTGAATGATCTCAACCACGGTCAATTTGGTGATATTAAATCCGCAGGTAGAAGTGTTGCCAATTTCATAGAATACTCTCCGTGGTCGGCCAGAGCTATTTTGTCGTAGTAAACCGGCCCTCTTTTTAATAGAGAAGTTCAACCAAGAAGAGGGCGCCTGGTTGGGGCGCCCTCTTTTGCGTTGGATTAAGTTTTAATCGTCCAGACTAGTGACGCTTGCGGGTGGCCGTTGCCTTGCGGACGGAGGTCTTCTTGGTCGGAGCCTTTTCCTCGGCTGGAGCGGCGGGGGAGACCGGGGCCTTCTTGGCGGGCTCGGTCTTTGCCTTAGTCTTGGGAGCGGTCTTGGCCTCAGCGGCCTTCGGCGCCGGCTCGGCCTTTACTGCGGGCTTGTCCTCGTCCTTAGCCTCTGCCTTGGGAGCAGCAGCCTTGGTCGTGGCCTTTTTGACCGTCGTCGTAGCGCGCTTGCGCGTGGTGGTTTTGGCGGCCGGCTTTGCCTCGACAGCTACCTTGGCCTTGGGCTCGGAGGGCGCCTCCTCGACCTTGACGGCGGGCTTTGCAGCGGCCTTCGGGGTCGTCTTCGCGGCGGCTTTCGTCGTAGCAGCCTTGGTCGTCGTCGACTTCGCAGCCGTGGCCTTCTTAGCGGTCGTGGTCTTGGTCGCGGTCGTCTTCTTGGCAGCGGTCTTGGCCGGAGCCTTTGCCGCGGGCTCGGCCTTTACCTCGGGAGCGACCTCGGCCTCGGCGGCCTTTTTGGCAGCGGCGGTCGTACGCTTGCGCGTAGTCGATGCCTTGGCAGTAGTTGCCTTAGCGGCGCTAGTCTTGCTAGCAGCGGCCTTCGTGGTCGTGGCCTTCTTAGCCGTCGTCTTGCGGGCCGTCGTCTTCTTGGCGGCAGGCTTCGCGTCGGGCTTAACTTCGGCCTTGGCCGCCGGCTTCTCCTCGGCCTTGGGCTCCTCAGCGGCAGCGGGCTCCTTAACGGTCGCCGCAGGCTCGGCCTCAGCGGCAGCGGGCTCATCGACAGCTGCAACATCAGTCACACCCGCCGGCCTCTCAATCTCCGGATGCATAAAGAAGTACAGGTCCAGATACTTATCGGCCGAGCGCGTCCAGCTAAAGTCCTGGCTCATGGCCTGCGTGACCAGCTGGTTCCAAGCGTCACGGTTATCCCAGAACAGGCGCGCCGCGCGGAAGACCGCGTCGCCCATCTCGTCGCCGTTAAAGTTGCTAAACGAGAAGCCCGTGCCCTCACCAGTGAACTCGTTGTACGGAACAACAGTGTCCTTCAGGCCACCGGTCTCGCGCACGATGGGCAGGGTGCCGTAACGCATGGCGATGATCTGCGACAGACCGCAAGGCTCAAACTTCGAAGGCATCAGGAACATATCGGCGGCGGCGTACATGCGCTGCGACAGCGCCGGGTCAAACTCGATGCGCGCGGCCATGGTGCCGGGGTACTTGTCCTGGAAGTAGCGCAGGCCATCCTCGTAGTCGCGGTCGCCGGTGCCCAGCACGGCCACCTGCACGCCGCCGGACAGGATGCGGTCGAGCGCGTACATGACCAGGTCTAAGCCCTTCTGGCGCGTCAAGCGCGTGACCATCACCATAAGCGGACGGTCGTCGCGAACCTCGAGCCCCAGCTCTTCCTGCAGCTTGGCCTTGCACACGGCCTTGCCGGAACGGTCGTCAACCGTGTAGTTGGCGGCAATGCGCTTGTCGGTTGCCGGGTCAAAGGCCGCCACGTCAATGCCGTTGAGGATGCCCTGCAGCGCGTAGGAGCGCTCGCGCAGCACGCCGTCCAGGCCCTCGCCAAACTCGGGCGTCTGGATCTCGCCCGCATAGGTGGGGCTCACCGTGGTGATGGCATCGGCATAGTGCAGCGCGCCCAGCATGTAGTTGATGCTGCAGGCGTCGCAGCGCAGCTGCGTAGCTGCCGCCGGAATATGCGCCACACCCAGGATGTCCTCCATCACGGTGTCGCTAAACTGGCCCTGGAACGCCACGTTGTGGATCGAGAACACGGTCTTGACGCGGTCGTACAGCGGCAGGCCCTGGTAGAACTCGCGCAAGAACACGGGCGCCAGCGCCGTCTGCCAGTCGTTGCAGTGCAGGATGTCGCACTCAAAACCGGCCGGCAGGTGCTGCAGGCTTTCGGTGATGGCCTTGGAGAAGAACGCAAAGCGTTCGCCGTCGTCAAAGAAGCCGTACGGATAGTCGCGCGCAAAGTAGCGCTCGTTGTCCACGAACATATAGGTGACGCCGTCGCGCTCGAGCTTCTCCAGCCCGCAGTACTCATTGCGCCAGCCCAGGCTCACGTAAAAGTCGGCAAAGTGCTCCATCTGCGCCTTGTATTCGTCCTTGATGGTGGCGTACTTGGGGACCATCACGATGACCTCGGCGCCGGCGCGCACAAGTGCCGCAGGCAGCGAGCCCGCCACGTCACCCAGGCCACCGGTCTTAACAAACGGTGCGCACTCGGCCGAGGCAAACACGATCTGCATCTTTTTGCTGGAATCTGCCATATTGTCTCCCATGATGTAATTCGAGAATAGCCGCCTGGCGCTAACCGGGCGGCTATTCTACATGTTACGAGCGATGTTGCGGTGTCAACGTTAACGTACGATGGTGGTGTCGGAAGTTAACGGAGCCTTGCCCAGCACCAGGATGTTCTCGGGCGTGCCGCGAAGCTCGGTGTTGGTGGGAACCACGTTGTTCTTGTCCAGAATGGCATTCTCGACGCGGGCGCCGCTCTTGATGATGCAGCTCTGGTTGATGATCGAGTTGGTCACCGAAGCGCCTTCCTCGACCACGACGCCGCGCGACAGGATCGAGTTACGCACGGTGCCCTTGATGATGCAGCCGGCCGAGATGATCGAGTTGCACGCGTGGCTGCCGGTCGCATAGCGCGAAGGCGGCACGTCGTGAGCCTTGGTCAGGATCGGGCGCTCGGGATCGAAGAGATGGTCGGCCACGGTCTGGTCGAGCAGGTCCATGCTGCGGCGATACAGCGACTTCTCGCTAAACACGCCCACGACCTCGCCCTTGTACTCGTAGCTGCACACGTCGATGTTGCCAAAGTCGCCCTGGAGTGCCTCGAGCAGGTCAAGATAGTCGGCGGCCTGGTAGTGGTCAATGATCTCGAGCAGCGTCTCGCGGTTGACGATGCAGCAGTCCATAGAGGCGTTGTCGCCGTACACGACGCCGGCGCTCACGCCCGTCAGGCGACCGTTCTCGTTGATTTGCAGCTTGGTCTCGTCATCGACGTTGCGCGTGGCCTTGCAGTACACCACGGTCATCTGGGCACCGGAGTTCTCGTGCGCGTCGATGATGGTGTTGAGATCCATGTTAAAGATGATGTTGGTGCCCATCATCACAACATAGGGCTTGTCCGAGCGCTGGAACAGCGTCTTGTTGGAGATGATGTCGCGCAGCAGGAAGCGCATGCCGCCCTTGGTGGTGCCATACGCGTTGCCGGGCACCATGAACAGGCCGCCCTTCTTGCGGTCCAGGCCCCAGTCCTTGCCCGAGCCAACGTGGTCGATCAGCGAGCGGTAGTTGCCCGGCATGACGACGCCGACGGTCTTAATGCCGGCATTCATCATGTTGGACAGCGGAAAGTCGATCAGGCGGTAGCGGCCCAAAAAGGGAACGGACGCGATGGGGCGGTCCTTGAGCAGCACGCTACCGTAGCTCGAAGAGTAGTTAGCGGTGATATAACCGATGGCCTTGCGATTGATCATCGGATCATTCCCCCTTCCCGATAACGACGTCATTTCCAACGACGGCCGTATCCTTGGTGGTATCGACAGAGCCGAGCTTCACGCCCTCTTCGACCGTGGAGTTCTCGCCCAAAATAGCGCGGCAGATGTGCGCGCCGCTCTTAACGTGCGCACCCGGCAGCAGCACGGAGTCCTCGACCACTGCGCGCTCCTCGATGATGACATCGGTCGAAAGGATCGAGTGGCGTGCGGTGCCGTAGATCTTGCAGCCGTTGGAGACCAGGCAGTCGTCCAAGCGGCCGTCCGGACCAATGTAGTGCGGCGGACGCGTGGTGATGTTGGACATGATGGGGAAGTGCTTGTCAAACAGATCGAACTCGGGGTTGTTGCCCAGCAGGTCCATCGAGGTCTCGTGGAAGCTGGCGATGGTGCCGACGTCCTTCCAAAAGCCGTGGAACTCGTAGCTGTACAGGCGCTTGCCCTCGTCGAGCAGCTTGGGGATGATGTCCTTGCCAAAGTCGTGGCTCGAGCGCTGGTCCAGAGCGTCCTCTTCGAGCGCCTCGATCAGCACGTCGGCCGAGAAGATGTAGATGCCCATGGACGCGAGATTCGAATCGGGCTTATCGGGCTTCTCGGTGAACTTGGTGATGCGGCCGTCCTCGGGGTCGGTGGTCAGGATGCCAAAGCGGCTGGCCTCCTCCCAAGGCACGGGCATAACGCTCACCGTGAGGTCGGCGTTGTTCTCAATGTGCGTCTTGAGCATCTTGCGGTAGTCCATGCGATACAGGTGATCGCCCGAAAGAATCAGGACGTACTTGGGGTCGTTGGCCTTGATGTAGTCGAGGTTCTGCGTAATGGCGTCGGCCGTGCCCGCATACCAGGCGCCGCCGGTCTGCGTCTCATACGGCGGCAGGATCGACACGCCGCCGTCACGGCTGTCCAGATCCCAGGCCTCGCCAGAGCCCACATAGGCATGCAACAGGTAGGGACGGTACTGCGTCAGAACGCCCACCGTGTCGATGCCCGAGTTGGAGCAGTTGGAGAGTGAAAAGTCGATAATGCGGAACTTGCCACCAAAGCTAACCGCCGGCTTAGCGATCTTTTGGGTGAGTGCCCCCAATCGGCTGCCCTGTCCTCCTGCGAGGAGCATCGCGATGCATTCTTTCTTACTCATCGATTTCTCCTTCTGTCATCGATGTTCCTAAACCCATTAGCGACGGGCGCGGCGCAACGTCACGCCCGTCGAGTAATGCCGTGCTGGCATAGGGGAGCTCGCGCGCCGTTACGCGTGCCAGATCTCGTCGCGGTACTCGCGAATGGTGCGGTCGCTCGAGAACCAGCCGCTCGAGGCGGTGTTGAGCAGGGCCTTGCGGTTCCAGGTCTCCTGGTCGCCGTAGCTGCCGGTGAGCTTCTCCCATGCATCCACGTAGCCGCGGAAGTCTGCCATGACCAGGTCGGGGTCGTTGTTGTTCATGAGCTCGTTGTAGATGCTCTCAAAGTTGCCCGAAAGACCCGCGAAGGTGTTGTCCTTGAGCTCGTCCATCACGCGGCCCAGACGGTCGCGATCGTTGTTGAGCGTATCCCACGCAAAGTAGCTGTTCGATGCCCAGAGCTGCTCGACCTCGGGGGCGGTCAGACCAAAGATGGCCTCGTTCTCGCGACCGGCCAGGTCGGCGATCTCGATGTTGGCGCCGTCGAGGGTGCCCAGCGTAATGGCGCCGTTCATCATGAGCTTCATGTTGGACGTGCCCGAGGCCTCCTTGCCGGCCGTGGAGATCTGCTCCGAGATCTCGGCGGCGGGGTAGATGAGCTGGGCGTTGCTCACGCGGAAGTTGGGGATAAAGCAGACCTTCATGACCTCGTTGACGCGCGGGTCGTTGTTGATGACGTCGGCCACGGAGTTAATGAGGCGGATGGTCTCCTTGGCAAAGGTGTAGCTGGAGGCAGCCTTGCCGCTAAAGATGAAGGTCGTCGGCGTCACGTGGAAGTTGGGATCGGCGATGCGACGGTTGTAGATGTCCATCACCTTCATGATGTTCATGAGCTGGCGCTTGTAGGCGTGGAAGCGCTTCACCTGAACATCGAAGACGGTGTTGGGGTCAATGACCAGACCGGTCTCGGCCTTAACGTAGGCGGCCAGGCGCTCCTTGTTGGCGCGCTTGGAGGCACCCACGGCCTTCAGGAACTCGGTGTCGTTCTGGAACTCCTTGAGCTTCTCCAGCTCAAAGGCGTCCTTCAGCCAGCCGTCGCCAATGGCCTCGGTCACGAGCTTGGCGTAGGTGGGGTTGGCCTCGGCAAAGAAGCGACGGTGCGAGATGCCGTTGGTCTTGTTGTTGAACTTCTCGGGCGTCAGGGCATAGAAGTCCTTGAGCACGATGTTCTTGATGATGTCGGAGTGGATCTTGGCCACGCCGTTGACGCTGTGGCTGCAGATCACGGACAGGTTGGCCATGCGAATCTCGCCGTCCCACAGGATGGCGGTCTGACGCAGACGCTCCTGCCAGCCCTCCTGCGTGGTGTCGAACGACTCGTGCCAACGACGGCTGATCTCGTCGATGATCTGGTACACGCGGGGGAGGAGCTTGGAGAACATGCCGATGGGCCACTTCTCCAGGGCCTCGGGCAGGATGGTGTGGTTGGTGTAGCTCACGACCTGCGTCACGATGTTCCAGGCGTCGTCCCACTCGAGCTTCTTCTCGTCGATGAGGATGCGCATGAGCTCGGGTCCGCACATGGCGGGGTGCGTGTCGTTGGTGTGGATGGCCACAAACTGCGGCAGCAGCTCCCAGTTCTCGCCGTGCTCCTTCTCAAAGGTGTCGAGCAGGCTGTAGATGCCGGCCGAGACAAACAGGTACTCCTGCTTCAGGCGCAGCAGGCGGCCGTGCTCGCCGGCGTCGTTGGGGTAGAGGATGGCGCTGATGGCCTCGGCCTCGGCGCGCTCGGCGTCGGCCAGGGCGTAGTCGCCGCGGTTGAAGGCCTCGAGGTCAAAGTGCTCCTCGACCGGCTCGGCGGCCCAGACGCGCAGCTTGTTGACGGTCTCGCCGGCATAGCCCACCACGGGGATGTCATAGGGGACGGCCAGGATGTCCTGCGTGTCCACCGTGCGGTAGAACGTGCGCCCGTTCTCCTCAAAGCCCTCGACGCGGCCACCAAACTTAATGGTTACGGCCTTGTCTTGACGACGGACCTCCCAGGGATAGCCGTGGGTGAGCCACTCGTCGGTGGCCTCGACCTGGCTACCGTTGACGATCTCCTGCTTAAACAGACCGTAGCGGTAGCGCATGCCGTTGCCATAGCCGGCAATGCCCTCGGCTGCCATGGAATCCAGGAAGCATGCGGCAAGACGGCCCAGGCCGCCGTTGCCCAGTGCCGGATCTGGCTCCTGGTTCTCGATGACAGACAGGTCGAAACCCATGTCGTCGAGCGCCTCGGCGACCATGTCGCGCACGCCAAAGTTGAGCAGGTAGTTGTCGAGCAGGCGGCCGATCAAAAACTCGATCGAGAAGTAGTACACGCGCTTCTTGCCCTCGGCGGCCACGCGGGCGTCGCTGGTGGTGGCAACGGTGCGCGCCTTCTCGGCCACGAGCTTGGCCAGGGCGTTAAAGCGGTCCAGGTCGCTGGCGGCCTCGACGCTCTTGCCGCTGATACTCATGACGGCTTCGCGATAGAGCTCGGTAAACTCCTGCTTGTTGTCGAAGATCTTATTCATACGTTCCTTTCCCCCGGGGATGTTTCTCCCGGAACGGTTATGACTTGTATCCTACGCCCCCGCGGGGCGGGTAATTACAGCTGTAACGGCTTTGTTACGCTTTCTTGGCAGAAGCCTTGGCTGCAGCTGCCTTGGCTTTGGGAGCAGCCTTTTTGGTGGTTGCCTTTTTGGCCGTGGTCTTGGAAGCGGGCTTAGCGGCAGACTTGGCAGTCTTCGCCTTGGACGGAGTCTTCTTAGTTGCCGCGGGCTTGGGCTTCACCGAGGACGTGCGCTTGCGCGTCGTCTTCTTGGGCTCCTCAACCACGGGTGGCTTATAGCTACTGGGACCGCGGCGTTTGAGCACCACGCCTGCCAGGCCGGGCACCTTCATCTCGATGGAGTCCATCTGCCCGTTCCAGGGATAGGGCTCGCTCGAGCAGGTGTAGGGCTCCTCACCGGCGTATCCGCTGCCGCCAAACTCGGGACGGTCGGAATCGAAGATGACCTCCCAGTCGCCCTCGCGCGGCACGCCCACGCGGAAGCTCTCGTAGCTCGCCGGGTCAAAGTTGATCAGGATCACCAGGTCGTCATCGACGTCCTCGCCCTGGCGCACAAAGCTCACGATGGACTGCTTGGAGTTATCCGCGTCGATCCAGGTAAAGCCGTCGTCGGTGTAGCCGCGCTCGTACAGGGCGGGCTCGGCGGTGTACAGGTGGTTGAGCGCCTTGATGAACGCCTGATGATGCGCGTGGGTTTCGTACTGCTCGGTCAGGAACCACTGGATGGACTCGTAGTAGCGCCATTCAATAAACTGGCCGATCTCGTTGCCCATAAAGTTGAGCTTGGCTCCGGGATGCGTCATCTGGTAGAAAGCCAGCGTGCGCAGGCCGGCAAACTGGCGCCACCAGTCGCCCGGCATGCGGCCGATGAGCGAGCACTTGCCGTGCACGACCTCGTCGTGGCTCAGCGGGCAGATAAAGTTCTCGGTAAAGGCGTACATGATGGAGAACGTGAGCAGCCCGTGGTTGCCGGGGCGCCACGGAAAATCGGTCTGCATGTAGTGCAGGGTGTCGTTCATCCAGCCCATGTCCCACTTGTAGTGGAAGCCCAGGCCGCCATCCTGCGGCGGATAGGTCACGAGCGGCCACGCGGTGGACTCCTCGGCCATCATCATCACTTCGGGGTAGTGCGCCTCCACAGCGCAGTTGACCTGGCGGATAAACGCGCTGGCGTCCAGGTCCTCCTCGGTACCGTACTTGTTGAACTTCTTTTGGCCGGGATCGTCGATGCCAAAGTTGAGGTACAGCATGCTGGACACGCCGTCCATGCGAATGCCGTCCACGTGGAAGTTCTCGAGCCAGTACAGCACGTTGGAGACCAGGAAGGAGCGGACCTCGCCGCGGGCGAAGTCAAACTTATGCGTGCCCCAGTTGGGGTGAATCTCGTGCTCAAACAGCATGTGGCCGTTAAAGGTGGCAAGGCCGTGGGAGTCGGCGCAAAAACCGCCGGGCACCCAGTCCATGATCACGCCGATGCCTGCCTCGTGGCAAGCGTCGATAAAGTGCATGAGCTGCTGTGGGTTGCCGTAGCGCGACGTGGCGGCGTAGTAGCCGGTCGTCTGGTAGCCCCAGGAGCCATCGAAGGGGTGCTCCATAAGCGGCATGACCTCGATATGCGTATAGCCCATGTCGCGTACGTAGTCCACGAGCTCCACCGACAGATCGTCGTAGGTGTAAAACTCACCGCGCTGCGCGGGGAAGGGATCCATGGGACCGGGGTAGTTGCCGTACTCGTCCGGCTCGCCCTGCGGCGCGTCGCCGTGGCGCTTCCACGAGCCAATATGAACCTCGTAGATGTTAAGGGGCTGCGACATGTGGTTATGGCCGGCACGACGCTTGAGCCATGCGGCGTCGTTCCAATTGTAGCCATCGAGGGTCCACAGCACGCTCGCCGTTCCCGGAGGGCACTCGGCCTTAAAGGCGTATGGATCGGCCTTGTAGAGCTTTTCGCCCTCGTTGGTCTCGATGAGGTATTTATAGAGCTGACCTTGCTTGGCGCCAGGAATAAAGCCTTCCCAAATAGCGCTCGTATGCATGGGCACCAGCGGGTTGGCTTGCTCGTCCCAGTCGTTAAATTCGCCAATGACATGGACGCTCTTTACGTCGGGCGCCCAAACGCAAAAACGCCAGCCGCGCGTACGGTTCTGCGTGTCGGGGTGCGCGCCCATCTTTTCCCAGCTGCGCTCCCACGTACCGATGCCAAACAGATAGACATCGTCTTTGGTGAGCTCCGGCGCGTGCGGGGCGGGTTTACGGGTAGCAGGCTTTTTGGTTGCTGGCTTTAGCTTTGTATCGCTCACGTTTGATCCCATCATGACGCGGCAGCGTGTTGCCTTGGTGACTACATGCGAAAGGTCCAAGGCTGCACGAATCGAAGGGACGGCGATAGTTCTATGATTCGTTCCACCTCGCGTGCTCGGTGGAACTTTCGGCAAAAACTACGATAACACCTGTACGTTAGTTTTATGAACGAAAGTGGATTTGCGGTGGCGTTTAATCGGTAAGCGCCATGTTTATACCACTGGCAGAATTGCGATGGTAAAACTCTTGACAGCTTTAGCAATTAGGGTTTCAAAACTGTTAGGCTGACGTTTGGTAAAACGTTTTTAGCAGGTTGTTTACCATTTGACATCGAAAGGCTTGCCCATGCCCCGCATCGCCGCCCCCCATGTTGCATTTATTTTCGACTGCGACGGCACACTGGTTAATAGCACCCCCGTTTGGGCTTATTCGCAGGCCGAGTTATTGCACCGCCATGGGATAGATGTGACCGTGGACGATTTTGCCCAATTTGAGCATCTTTCGCTCGAGGACGAGTGCCAGGCCTACCACGACACGTGGGGTATTGGCACGGATGGCGAGGAGCTGTATCGCGAGCTGAGTGAAATCCTTATCGACGGTTATTCCAAGGTGCCGCCGCGCGATGGGCTGCTGGCATTTTTGGAGCAGGCGAAGGCGGCCGGCATCGCCATGTGTGTGGCTACTTCTACGCCGGCCGAGCTGGTCGGGTCTGCGCTTGCCGGCGCCGGACTCGATCGCTACATGGAGTTTGTTACGACGACGGGTGAGGCCGGACGGTCCAAGCAGTTCCCCGATGTGTACGAGCTGGCGCTGAGCCGTCTGGAGGAGCGCTATGGGCATGCGTTTGAGCGCGCCTGGGTATTTGAGGACGCTGTTTTTGGCCTTAAGAGCTCAGGCGCCGCTGGCTTTAAGCGCGTGGGTATCTATGACCCGCATGGGCGCATGGAGCGCGACGAGGTTCGTGCCAACTGCGAGATCTTTATCGATAGCTACGAGGAGCTGGATCTGGCCCGCGTGTTGGAGTTTGAGGGGTAGGCGAGGGCTGTGTCGGACAAGGTATTAGTGGTCTGCGGCTCGCCCGTGGTGGCGAGTGCGGATCTGCTGCGCCAGCTGGCGGGAGAGTGCGAACGCGTTGTGGCCGTGGACCGCGGGCTCGATGCGCTGCTGAGCGCCGGGCTGGGCTGCGACGTCTACGTAGGCGACGCCGATACCGTGAGCGATGCCGGCCGCGCGCTGGTGGATGCTGCCGAGGACTTTGAAGTAGAGCGCCATGACCCCTACAAGGACTATACCGACCTGGCGCTGTCGCTCGATTCCGTTCGTCGTCGCTGGCCGGGTGCCGAGGTGATTGCGACCTGTGCCTCCGGCGGCCGCCCCGACATGGCACTGAGCGTGTTGGGTTTGCTTGCCGGTTACGAGGATGCTCCCGTCTGGGTCGAGGAAGACAAGGTTGTCGCCCGTATTCTTCACGCAGGTGAATCGTGGACCATCGAGGGCTCCGAGGGCAAAACCTTCTCCATTATCGCTATAGCCCCCAACACCGTAGTCAGCGAGCATGGCCTAGAGTGGGAACTAGACCACGCCTTCTTGGGTTTACTAGCCGACACCGGCATCAGCAACGTCGTAAGAAGGACAGCAACAATAACCGTCCACCAGGGAGTAGCAATCGGTTATTTATACCGTGCGTGAGGAAAACCCCTAAGCAGAGCAACAAACTCAAAATTCCCTCTTGCAACACCTGCGACTTTCCCCTATAGTATCACTCCGTCACGGGGGCGTAGCTCAGCTGGGAGAGCGCTTGACTGGCAGTCAAGAGGTCAGGGGTTCGATCCCCCTCGTCTCCACCATCGTGAATTTAAAGTCACTCGATTGAGTGGCTTTTTTATTTTCAAGCTCCCCAACAAGCTGCACCCAAAAAAGTTGCGCAATAATCAGCTACTTTTGTAAATAGATATGTTGTCCAGTACTACCTAAGTTGGTTCCTATAAACCCTTGTGCTAGGATACTTCAAGTCACATGAGTTCAACTGTGCCGCAGGTTCCACTAAACCACAAAGCGCAGGGTCGATCAGCATCCGGCCGTAACGGCGGTGCCAGAAAAGCCACGAGCTCCAATAATATGCTAAACGCAGCAGTCCTCAGCTGTTTGCGTGCGGTTCAGTTTTTTACTTGCTTGACTGGTTCGCACGCAGCCAGCTGAGGTTGTAGGTTAATTTATTATACACGCCTGCAATCTCAGCGCTGCTTTTATACATACCGTTCACGGTGGGGCAGAGCCACGTGCTTGTCTAACTGGGCTCAGGGTTTGAATATGGAGCGCCTTCGCGCACAAGCGCCCTGGCGTAGCCATACCCAAACCCCGTGAGCCATACGTAAGACAGCAAGGGGGTGGTGCTCGTGTGGTATGTGATCCAAGTCACTAACGGTCGCGAAGACGTTATGCGCGAGCGCATCGAGCGCATGGTGCCGGCTGGCGTCATGCAGGAGCTCTTTTATCCCCAATATCAAACCGAGATCAAGCTACACCGCGAATGGGTCAGCACGACCAAGCCGCTCTTTCCCGGTTATCTCATTTGCGATACGGCGGATCCGCGCACCGTGCAACAGTATTTGCTGCGCATGGACGACTTTGCCCGGGTGCTTTCCCAGGACGGTCGGTTTGTGCCGCTGGCAAAAGAAGAGACCCAGCTCATTGGCAGTTTTACCAATAGGGGAGACCGCGTGGTGCCCATGAGCGAGGCTCTAAAGGATGGAGACCAGGTCGTAGTAACGGCAGGCCCGCTGCTGGGGCACGAGGCCCTTATCAAAACCATTAACAGACGCAAGAGCACTGCCTTTTTGGAGCTCGACTTGTGCGGCCGACGCGTAACCACCCGCGTTGGCCTTGCGGTGCTTTCAAAAGAGCAGCGCGTTATGCGCAATCACAGAAGAGCGATCGCCTAGCTGCAAGCTCGCAAGCGGACGACCGAAGGCAAAAAGTATCGGGGGAGGGGCTCTTGGAGCCTACGATGATGACCATGGCACAGGGCGCGCGGGAGACGCGCACGGCCGCCACGGCGAATTCCGTCACTGCCGCAGCCGGTGCTGCGGGGGATTACCTTACAAACGAAGAAGCGTACAAGATGCTGCGCGGTGCCAACTCCGGCGTGAAGCCCGAGCTTGGGCACAGGCTCTACCGCGTTGTTAAGCGTACGGTGGACATTGTCGCCGCCGGCGGAGCCCTGGTGTTGCTCTTTATTCCCGGGGTAATTCTGAGCGTGGTCATTTGCATAAAGAGCCCGGGCGCCAGCCCCCTATATTCACAGTGGCGCGTGGGCCGCGTGCGCAAAGACGGCACGTTCTACCTGTTTAAGATCTACAAGTTCCGCAGCATGGTTCCCAACGCAGACCAAATGCTCAAGGACTTGCAGGCCCAAAACGAGGCCACTGGCCCCATGTTTAAAATGAAGCACGACCCGCGCATTATTCCCGGTGTGGGTAACTTCATTCGCAAGCACAGCATCGACGAGCTGCCCCAGCTCATCAACGTGTTCTTGGGCCAAATGAACCTCATTGGCCCGCGCCCCGGCCTGCCGCGCGAGGTTGCCCTGTACAGCGAGCACGACATGAAGCGGCTGGCGGTAAAACCCGGCTGCAGCGGTCCTTGGCAGGTAATGGGCCGCAGCTACCTGGGCTTCAACGAAATGGTTGAGCTGGATCTTCGCTATATAGAGAATCGCAGCCTGCGCCAGGACCTGCGGTTGATATTCGGCACGCTGAAGACGATGTTCTCTGGGGAAGGTGCCGTGTAGCATGCGCATCGCCATGATAGGCCAAAAGAGAACGGGTTCGCGCGAGGGCGGCGTAGAAGTGGTGGTAGGCGAGCTTGCTCGCCGTATGGCAGACCTTGGTCACCAAGTAACCTGCTACGACCGTATGGGCGAAGGAGCTCCTTCCGAGCCCTACGAGAAGGATGGCTACCGCATCGTTCCCGTAAAGGCTCTGGACATCAAGGGGCTCTCTGCGCTCACGAGCAGCTTTGCCGCAACAAGGGCCGCCATCAAAGACGGGGCAGACGTAATTCACTATCACGCAGAGGGGCCGTGTGTCCCCCTTCGTTTTGCGCGTTCCGCGGACATCAGGACCGTGGCAACGATCCACGGCCTGGACTGGCAGCGTGCAAAATGGGGCGGCTTGGCTTCCAAGTACATCAAGTTCGGCGAGGCGACGGCGGCCAAGTGCGCGGATGCGCTCATCGTGCTTTCCCGGGGCAATCAGGAGTACTTCAAGGAGGCTTACGGCCGCGAGGCTACGCTCATTCCCAACGGCATCACTCCCGAGGCGGATCTTCCCGCGAAGGAGATCTCCGAGCGCTTGGGGCTCACCCAGGGCTCCTATGTCCTCTACCTCGGTCGCATTGTGCCCGAGAAGCGACCGGAACTGTTGGTGGAGGCGTACAAGCAGGTAAAGACGGATAAGCGCCTGGTTATCGCGGGCGACTCCTCCGATACGGACGACTACGCCGTGGCGCTCAAAGAGGCTGCCGCGTCCGACCCCCGCGCGCTCTTTACCGGCCACGTTGAGGGCAACCTGCTCTCCGAGCTGTACTCCAACGCGTATTGCTACGCGCTCCCCTCCGACGTTGAGGGCCTGCCCATGAGCTTGCTGGAGGCCATGTCTCACGGTGCGGCATGCGTTACCTCGGATATTCCCGAGTGCGCGGATGTTCTGCAGGGTTGCGGGCTCACGTTCCCACACGGAGACGCGGGGGCGCTGCGCGACGTGCTTGAAGGCCTGATAGCGGATTCTGCCCAAGCGGAGAGGCTGGGCGCCATGGCACGTGACCGCGCGATTAATGGCTATGACTGGAACAGCGTCGTCCAAAGGACGCTTGCTTTGTATGAGGGTGTTGCGTAATGAAGATCCTTCTTGTAAATAAGTTTCATTGGCGCAAGGGTGGAAGCGAGACGTACTACTTTGCTCTTGCCGATGGTCTTCGCGCTCTTGGGCATGAAGTTGCCTTCTTCAGCATGGAGGATGAGCGTAATGAGCCGACTGAGTGGTCGCGTTACTTTGTAACGAATCGCGACTATAACGGACCGAGCTCTATTGTCGATAAGGCGAAGGCCGTGCAGGCACTTGTGTATTCCAAAGAGGCGCGCGAGAAGTTCGATGCGCTGTGCCGTGAATTCCAGCCCGATGTAATCCATCTCAATCTCACTCATAGGCAGATTACGTTTTCCATCTTGGACGCTCCTTGGCTAAAGCAGCATCCAACGCCGGTTGTGTATACCTCGCACGACTTGATTCTCGCTTGCCCGAGCTATCTTATGCTTGATTCCGAGGGCAACGTTTGCGATTCGTGTCTCGGGGGTCATTTTGGCAATTGCCTTAAGAAGAAGTGCGTAAAGGGTTCGATCGCAAAAAGCGCGTTAGCGGTGGCTGAGGCGGAGTGGCTTAAACGGCACAAAACCTATTCACGTCTCGATCGCATCATCTGCCCGAGTGAGTTCATGCGGAACAAGTTTATTGAAGCGGGGCTTCCCGAGCGTCAGCTTGTCCTCATGCGGAATTTCCTGAATCCCGATTCGATGTCACGGGAAGTTGCCAACCAAAATAATGAAGATCCCTACATGCTGTATCTGGGACGCCTTTCTCGCGAGAAAGGCGTGTTAACGCTCGTGCATGCTTTTGAGAAGGCGGCACCGGTGATCCCTGATTGGCGTCTTGTTATTGCAGGCGATGGCCCTGAATGTGATGCTGTGAAGGTCAAAGTTTCCGCAATGCTAAACGAAATAAGCTCGAGGATTGAGCTGGTTGGATATAAAACCGGTGACGCCCTGCGCGGACTTGTGAATCGAGCCACTCTGGCGGCTGCGCCGTCAGAGTGGCTCGAGAACGCGCCATATGCGGTTCTCGAGGCACTCGCCGCGGGCAAGCCCGTTATCGGTACGAACATGGGCGGAATACCCGAGCTGGTACGTGAGGGTGAAACGGGCTTCCTGGCTGAAGCCCACGATGAGGCAGGACTCGCAGATGCAATCCGTAGGGGTGCGGCGGTGGCCGCCGATCCTGCGGCTTACGCCGCGATGAGCGCGCATTGCCGTTCATTCGTGGCAGAGAACTGTAATCAAGAGGAATACATCCGGAATCTCGTCTCCCTGTATCAAGAACTAATTGACCGGAAGGTGGTGGCCTAACCCATGGCCGAGAAGAAACTCAACGGAACCGTAATCGTAACGTACCGCTGCAACGCGCGCTGCACCATGTGCAACCGCTACAAGGCTCCCAGCCGTCCGGAGGAGGAGCTCTCCCTCGACGTGATCAAGAAGCTCCCGCGCATGTACTTCACCAACATCACCGGTGGCGAGCCCTTCATCAGGACCGACCTTGCGGATATCGTGCGCGAGCTGTACAAGAAGTCCGACCGCATCGTCATCTCCACCAACGGCTTCTTCACCGACCGCATCATCGCCCTTGCCGAGGAATTCCCCCAGGTGGGAATCCGCATCTCCATCGAGGGTCTGCAGCAGACCAACGATGAGATCCGCGGTCTCCAGAACGGCTTCAACCGCGGCTACGAGACGCTCAAGAAGCTCGTGGAAATGAAGCACCCGGACGTGGGCTTTGGCATGACGGTGCAGGATCGCAACGCTGCGGACTTGGTGCCGCTGTACAAGCTTTCCGACGAGCTCGGCATGGAGTTCGCCACCGCCAGCCTGCACAACAGCTTCTACTTTGTCGAGGCGAAGAACATCATCAAGGACCGTCCCATGGTGGCCCAGAACTTCGAGGACCTGGTAAACGAGCTCCTCAAGTCCAACGAGCCCAAGAAGTGGTTCCGCGCGTACTTCAACATGGGCCTCATCAACTACATCTATGGGCAGAAGCGCCTGCTCCCGTGCGATATGGCGTTCGACACGTTCTTCATCGACCCCTACGGCGACGTCATGCCCTGCAACGGCACCAAGGAGAAGCTCGTTATGGGCAACCTTAACGACGAGTCTTGGGATGAGCTGTGGGAGAGCGCCCAGGCCGAGAAAGTGCGCGGCTGCGTGCGCCACTGCGACCGCAACTGCTGGATGATCGGCTCCGTGTCTCCTGCCATGCACAAGTACATCTGGAAACCCGCGTCGTGGGTGCTGGCGCACAAGCTCAAGCCCGGCAAGAAGTTCGACATGCACGAGCTCCCCATCGTGCGCGACTACGAGTCGGGCAAGGTGACGAAGGAGGAGCTGGACGCTCTTTCCACCTGCGACATGCACGCCGCGATCAACGACGGCCTTTCCGACGCAAGCCGAGCCGACGCGCACGTGTACGAGACTGAGGAGGCGCTGTAGTGCAGCCGGGTGGAAAAATCGAATGCAAAAATTCAGAAATAGCGGTTGCTCGATATCAATCGGAGGAAACACGTGAAAGTATCCTGCATAACCAGGCACGCAATCTCTAATTATGGCTCCCTGCTCCAGGCATATGCGACACAACGAGCGGTAGAGAGCTTGGGGCATGAGTTCGAGATTATGGACTATGTACCTGCTTGTGAGGACGTATCCCAGCAGGTGAGGACGCTTCTTTCGACAAAGCCGTCCTGGAACGGGAACCCGTTGAAGAAGTCTGTCTACAGACTTCTGATGGAGCCTGAGACAAGGGTGGCGGGCAAGCGGTTTGCGCGTGAGCGTTCCCAGCTGCTTAAGATGAGCCCTCACTATGCATCCCTGGAGGAGCTGAAGGCTAATCCGCCCAAGGCCGATGTCTATATGACTGGAAGCGATCAGGTGTGGGGTCCCATCAGCTCGGGCGCATACGACCTGTCATACGCGCTTGAGTTTGCTCCCGAGGGCGCAAGGCGCATCTCATATGCGGCAAGCTTTGGTAAGAAGAATATGCCGGATAGCGTGCGCCCCAGGTTTCTCGAGGACCTTCGAGCATATGAGGCCGTGTTCGTACGCGAGGATGCCGCGCGCGAGCAGCTTGCCTCGTGGGGCATAGAGGCCGGACAGGTTGTCGATCCCACGCTGCTGCTTGATGGCGAGGCGTGGAGAAGGATGGCGGCACCTGCCCCGAAGGGCGAATACATCCTCGTCTACCAGATTCACAGCGACCCGACGGTGGGGCAGTACGCCGTGAAGGTTGCCAAAAAGCTTGGCTTGCCCCTGATACGGATCTCCGCAAGCCTGCACCAGGCCTCACGCGAGGGCAAGTTCAAGTGGCTGCCGACGCTTGCTGAGTTTCTCTCGTATGTCGACAACGCAGCATGCCTAGTCACGGACTCGTTCCACGGTACGGCTTTTGCCATAAATCTCAATACGCCGCTGGTAGAAGTGCTGCCCAAGAACGGAACCTCGAGCAGGAACGTGAGTATTCTGCGACTCACGGACCTCACGGACAGAGTGCTTCAGAATCTAGATGATGTCGAGTTAGCATCCAAGCAGATTGACTTTGGTCGGGTCAACGACGTGATGGGTGCGGAGAGGGAGAAGTCCCTAGCGCAGCTCAAGAGCATGATTGAGGAGTAGGGCATTGTCAAACGTTGGCACTAGGACGGTATGCAAGAAGGATATGTGCGCTGGCTGTATGGCCTGCGTCGATTCATGCCGACATGGAGCGATTGCCATTGAGGATACGATTGAGGCGTATAACGCCCGTATTGATCCTACAAGGTGCGTGGGATGTGGACTGTGCGAGAAAACGTGTCCCCAGATGGTATCCCCATCTTCGTTGCGTCCTCTCGAGTGGCTACAGGGGTGGGCGAAAGATACATCGCTCAGAATGTCATCTTCGTCCGGGGGTCTGGCTACGGCCATCTCGGAGGCGTTTGTGGCGTCAAATGGATTAGTGTGTTCATGTGCACAGGAGGGCGGTGAGTTCCGGTTCCACCTCACTTCTGATGCGGATTACTTGAGGAGGGCCCAAGGCTCCAAATACGTCAAAAGCAATCCGCTTGGTGCGTACCGCGAGGTTAGGGAGGCCCTGCAAGGTGGTCAAAGGGTTCTCTTTATCGGTCTTCCTTGTCAGGTTGCTGCGATGCGTAACTTCGTTGGAAGCCGTTTAGCCGATTCCCTTTACACCATCGACCTTATCTGTCATGGTTCACCGTCCCCCAAGGTCCTGAGCCGATTCTTGGAAGAGACAGGTAACAACCTGTCTAATGAGCTGATACTGGACTTTCGAAAGAAAGTCCAGTATCAGCTCCGCTATCGCGGAGCTGAAACTGTGGGTAGGACGGGTGTCCGCGATCGCTACTCGATTGCTTTCCTCTCGGGTTTACCGTATACGGAAGGCTGCTACTCCTGCCGCTACGCCAAGGGTGATCGTGTCTCCGATATTACGCTTGGCGATTCATGGGGTAGCGAGCTTTCTGATGAGGTCGCGAACGGGATATCCCTCGCACTTGTGCAGACAGACAAGGGTCGAGAACTGTTAGAAATGACGGACCTTGAGCTTTTGCCGGTTGATCCTGGTCTAGCTGTGGCCAACAATGAACAGCTTCAACGTCCTTCGACGAAGCCTATAGAAAGAAATACCTTTATGGACGGCTTTCGTAACGGGGTACGGGTTAACCGACTCGTTCTCAGGGCGAGGCCAAAAGACTGCGCCAAGTACTTGGTCAAGGATATACTGCTTGCACTGGGTTTGCTCAGGGGTTAACACATCGAGAGCGTTTGCTTTAGGCATTAATGATAAGGTAATCCATATGTTGAGTAATTCCAAGGTGCCAAAGTGCGTCGTATTAATGGCGTCATACAACGGCATCCCATTTATTTCAGAACAAATTGACAGCATTCTCTCGCAGGCTGAAGTTGACGTACGTCTTTTTGTCCGTGATGACGGGTCATCTGATGGTACTCGTGATCTTCTGCAGCGCTATGCAGATGAGGGCAGTCTGACTTTGTTAACAGGAGAAAACCTAGGACCTGCTTTAGGGTTTTTGACGTTGTTGCGGAATGCTCCCGAAGCTGATTACTATGCGTTTTCCGACCAAGATGATATTTGGGATAGCGATAAACTGATAACTGCGATTAAACAGCTTAAGAAGCAGGAGAATTTGGCTCTTTATCATTGCAATTCAAGACTTGTAGATTCAGCTGGTAATGAGATGGGCCGGTTAACCTATGGGCAACAAAGGTGCATATCTTATCGAGATAACGACCCTCTCAACCAGCTTTGCATTGGGTCACCTATGGGATGTACGCAAGTATTTGATAGGCGTATTTGGGAAGTTGTTTGCTTGCATGAGCTGCCCCATCCCGTCATCATGCATGATAAGCTGATAGCTAATCTATGCGTGCTGCTGGGTTATCGGATTGTTTTCGATGCTTCTCCTCATATGGGATATCGCCAGCATGGTCGTAATGTGGTCGGTGTGAGTACTGATTTACCATCTAAAGTGATTGAGAAAATCAATAGTTTTTGTCATCCGCGAGAGATTACTCTTGCAAAGCAAGTTACTGGACTTCTTTCAACTTATTCCGACTGCATTCTTCCTCCAGAGCGTGCTCTTGGAGAGTTGGTATCGAAAATGGACGCTTCTTTCATGGCTAGGTGCAGGGTTTCTTTCTCTTCGAGGCTGAATTTCGGCAGTCTACAAGAGAGCCTTTTCAATAGATCTCTCCTCTTGTTTGGGAAGCGATGATATGAGTAAAAGCATCCCCAAACCGCACAATAGTGGGTACGTCCTAGCGCTTGCCTTTTGCGACTATCTCAAGGACAAGACCGGCACCCCAAAGGCTATTATGGCGAGTCAGCAGGCCATGGCGTCGCACGGCATAAGTTACGTCTATCTCCACTCGGTTAAGAAGACCCTGTTCAGGGACGACCAGATGCTATTTTGCGAATTCGGGGTTACGGTCGACGGGGTGGAGGCTGGTGTTTTCAGTATTGCCCAGGTGTGCGAGGCCCTTTGCAGCTGGCAAAAAAGCGGCTTCAGCCTTCTTGAGCTTCATATCCACCACCTTCTGTACGTGAGCCTTGAGAAAGTCTCCGAACTGCTAAAAGTTACAGGCAAAACACCGGTCAGGGCCTTTCTCCACGACTATTACCTGTGTTGTACAAGCTATAACCTCCAAAATAGGAGCGGCTTTTGTGACAGCTCAAGGCTCGGCGACGCTCCCTGCGAGAAATGCCCCCACTTCAGTAACAGCCTTCGTGTGGAGTCGAAGATCCAAGGGCTGTTTGACTCCATCAAAAATCTCCGTTTTGTTGCACCTTCGACCTATACGAAGAATCGGTTTCTCTCATTCAGGCCCCAATACGAGGGCCTTGTTGATGTAATACCGCACCAAAAGCTGCTTGGAGAGTATCTGGGCAACAGACGTCCTCTGAACGCAGGGGAGCGCATCAGGGTTGCCTTTCTGGGGATGCCGAGGAAGACAAAGGGCTGGGAGACCTGGCTTCGCCTCGTATCTGCGGTCGATGAACAAGAGTACGAGTTCTTCGTCTTCAACAGCTCGAACGATATGTATCCAGGGATGAACAAGCGGTTTGTCGAATTTGATGAGAAGCACCCAAATGCCATGACCGACTCTCTCAGGGAGTGCGAGATTGCCATCGTTGTCATGTGGCCATCTTGTCCAGAGACCTATAGCTACACCTGTATGGAATCTTACTCCGCAAACGCTTATACGATTTCGAGTGCATGTGCAGGCAATGTCGCCGACTTTGTCGTTGAGCATGGGTCCGGTTTGGTGCTGAATAACGAGGAGGAGCTAATCGGGCTGTTTAGGGATAAGAGCCGGCTTATCAGGGAGGTCAATCGTTTCAGGAGCGGAAAGCCTGGTCCGCTCGATCTTGTCGATTCAGATGAGATCGTAGACCTGCTTCCATGCTCCTCGGTAGGTCTCAACACGGGAGTTCACATGCACACGAGGCTGATTGAACGTGTGCTGCTGGAGGTACTCAATGCAAGATCATAGGCATGCGAGGCTCGTTATAAATAAAGCGGAGGAGCGGGCTGGTCGAAGAGGTCGTTGGTATCTCCCTAATAAGCAAGGTGTTCTAACCGTTTGCATGGGTGACCTGGCGGATGCGACGATCGTTATAGGTATCTTGGCGCAGGTTTTCTTCCTTGAGTACTATGGTCTGGGGCGATACCTCAACTGGGTAATTACCGGCATGATTTGCGTGAGGGCGCTCTTCTCCGGATGGAAATATAGCGGTAGAGCGCTACTACTTGGGCTGATTACCGTTGCAGGGTGGCTGTCTGGTGCCCTCTTGGGTGGCAATATGGAAACGTTTAGGGCGAATATTTTGCTGCTCCTCTACCCGTTTGTCTATACGCTTTACTTCTTTCTTTTGGTCACTAACAAGAGGGATTTTCTTCTTGGACTCTTTGATGCAGGTTTTCCGGTCTTCAACGCCATATTGCTTCTCAATATGGCGATCATGTTTATCCAGTACTCTACCCATGGGATGATCGCTGCGACAACGAACGACATCAGTTACTTCGAGGACAATATCTCCGGCCTGTTCTCTTATGCGTCCGTCCATGCGGTGGCCCTTTACACTTCATTCGTCGTGCTCTACAACTTCGTCTGGATTAGGAGGCTTCGGGGTCCTCTCTGGCCATCCCTTGCCATCGCTTACAACGTCTGCCTTATCGTCCTGTCCTTCTATCTTGCGACACTCAACGATAATAAGGCGCTCTTCATAATCCTTCCTCTCGTTTTAGTGATGTTCTGGCTTATTTCAGTCATGAAGGGAGAAGCGGATGTTTCGGGTCCCTTCTTTTGGCTTGTCGCCTTGTATTTTATCCTGACAATTGCATACGCCTTGGTGCCTGCGTTCCAGATCCTCGTGGATACGCAAGTGTTTGGTCTGTTCGATATGGTTGGCAGTTCAGCTTCCGTCGGTACTGCTGCCGACGGCAGTAACGAGAGGATTGCTATCATCGGCTTCGCTCTCTTGAGACCGGCTACATGGAGTCTCGGAGAGGGTCTTGGAGCCTCAAGCTTCTACGCGTCCGGGTTCATGTCGTTTAACCACTTTGGTCAAGCGGATATGGGGTCTTTCTTGATTCTCATGGGGGTTTGGGAGACGGCAGCGTATGTAGCGTTTTTCCACTCCGTGGTTAGTGAGTTTATGGAGCAGGAAAAAGGATCTAATGGCCGGATTGTTCGTTTGCTCCTTTTGCTAACAATTCTTATTACCTTTCTGTATACGCAGTGCTTTACAAGGGTGAACTGCTGCTTGTGCCTACTGCTGCTCTGTGGAGCGCTGGCTTGGTCGTGGAATTCCTCGGCTGCAGACTATTTGATTATTGATAGAGACGAAGAACAGGTTTGAACATGAAAATAGGCATTTCCACATTTACGCATGGGGACAACTATGGGCAGAGGCTCCAGAACCTTGCTGTCCAAGAAACTCTCAAACTCTCGGGTGCAGATGTCCTTACGTTCAGACAGAAGGACTCGAGATCTGCCAAATACAAGCTCAAGTCTTTGGCTTCGCTCATTCCAAAGGGGCTTGCCGTTGCCCACATCCAGAGGCATCGTTCGTTTGAGGATTTCAATTCCCGTAACATTTCCTTTAGCCGGGAGGTTATATCTGATTCCAACCCTCCACGTGACATTAAATCCTATGACTTTTTCGTTGCTGGGAGCGACCAAGTTTGGTCTCCGTATTCCCCTGACGCTAACTCCACTATGTTTCTCACGTTTTCGCCAAGAGAAAAGCGCATTGCTTTTTCGCCAAGCTTGGCAGCTCCGACGATTCCCGAGGAGAAGCGTGAGCTGTTCCACGGCTATTTCGACGGGTTTGATAGGCTGTCCGTTCGTGAGCAGAAGAGCGCCGAGCTTATAAACAGTCTGTACGGCTTAAAGGCCGAGGTGTTGATTGACCCAACACTGATGTTTGACGGCTCCTGGTGGGAAAGGTATGAAAAAGAGCCGCACTGCGGGCTTCCAAATGATTATGTATTGACGTACTTCCTCGGGAGTGCAGCTTACGAAGAGAGGGTTGCCGAAATCTGTGATTCACTTAGCTGCAAGAGGGTCGATTTACTAGGGGATGCGCGCTACTACGCCCTCGGGCCTTCAGAGTTCCTCTATGCCGTCCGTCACGCAAAGCTTGTAGCGACAGATTCATATCACGGATCAATTTTCTCGATCTTGTTCGGGAAGCCGCTGATTTATTGCCCTCGTGAGTCCACTGGTCCAGACATGAGCAGCCGATTCGACACGCTAGCCAGCGAGCTGGGTGTTTCTTTCGTTGAGCGGTCAATTCTTTCCGTATGTAATTCGGAACTGCTCGAGAGTGACTATTCAAAGGCGTATGACAGGTTGCCAGCTCAGAGGAAGATCGTTGTTGAATTCCTCGATAGATGTGGATTGAGCATTCCCTCGGAGGCCGCCCGTGGCTAGCCAGCGTAAGGCGGGCGCCCTCCTCGGCTACGCCAACATCCTCGCAAAGAACCTCGTCAACCTCGTCTACACGCCGATGCTACTGTCCTACGTGGGGCAGGCGGACTACGGCGTCTTCCAGAGCTCGAACTCCTTTGTCTTCTCGCTGACGCTCCTGTCCTTCGGCTTCTCCGAGGCCTACGTGCGCTTCTACACGCAGACGGTGGCGCACGGCGGCGAGCGCGACATCCGGCACCTGAACGGCATGTACCTCACGCTTTACGTCGCCGTCACAGCCGCGGCGGTCGCCCTCGGCATGGGCTTCTCCGCAAACGCCGGCGCGGTGTTCTCGGCCGGGTTCACCGAGGCGCAGGTCTCGCTCGCCCGGGAGCTGCTCGCCATCATGACGCTCAACGTCGCCTCGACGTTGTTCACCGTCGTGTTCAATTCCTACATCACGGCGCACGAGCGCTTCGTCTACCAGCAGACCAGGCAGCTCGTCACCACGCTTGCGACGCCGCTGTGCGCCTGGGCCCTGCTGGCCGCCGGTATGGGGCCCGTGGGCGTTGCCCTAGCACAGCTCGCGGTGAACCTCGTCCTGCTTGCCCTCAACGCGCGCTACGCCATCGTCGTGCTGGGCATGCGCTTCGAGCTCAGGGGTGCCGACTGGGGCGTCATGCGCGGCATCGCCGCCTTCAGTGCCTGGATCTTCGGTAACCAGGTCTGCGAGATGGTCAATCAGAGCGTGCCCAACATCATGCTGGGGGCCATCTCGGGCGCGACTGCGGTATCTCTGTTCGCGGTGGCCGTGAACATCCGCCAGGTCTTCTACTCGCTCTCCACCACGATGTCGAACGTCTTCATTCCGAAGGTCAACCGCATCGTCGCCACCTCGGACGACAACGCCGAGCTCACTCGCCTTATGACGCGCGTGGGCCGCTACCAGATGGTACTGTTTTGCTGGGTGTACGGAGGTTTCGCTATTCTCGGGAAGTTTTTCGTGACGAGGTGGGCGGGCCCGGGCTTCGCCGAGGCCTACTGGCTCGTGCTCGCCATGACGCTACCCGTCATGGTGCCCCTCTGTCAGAACGTCGGCATCGAGATCCAGAGGGCCAAGAACATGCACCACGCCAGGAGTCTCGTCTACCTTGCGATGGCGGTCGGGAACGTTGCCTTCACCGCCGCGGCCGCCCCGGCGCTGGGGCCGTGGGCCCCCGCGATCGCCTATGTCGTCAGCATCGTGCTCGGCAACGGACTGTGGATGAACTGGTACTACCAGAAGCGGGTCGGTCTCGACATGCTCTTTTTCTGGAAGCGGAACCTGCCGGTGCTGCTCGCCTGGGCTGCCGTCACCGTCGCCTGCCTCGCTGGCACGGCGGTCCTGCCCGTCAACGGATGGCCCGCGTTCCTCGAGTGGGGCGCCGTTTACAGCGCGCTTTTCGCCATAGCCCTTTG
Organism: Collinsella sp. wc0583; assembly: GCF_046116915.1. Taxonomy (NCBI): domain Bacteria; kingdom Bacillati; phylum Actinomycetota; class Coriobacteriia; order Coriobacteriales; family Coriobacteriaceae; genus Collinsella; species Collinsella sp. wc0583. The sequence goes on from NZ_JBJXBN010000001.1 coordinate 333,739, forward strand.
GCTCGCCGTCCTAACGAAGGACGAACGTATCGCGGTCGTCTCTCGTCTCCCGTTCCTTAGATAGGGTCCATCATGAATGATTCCGAGAAATCCCCGAGGGTCGTCTCGCTTGGCGACCGTTGCTGCGGCTGCGGCGCGTGCGCTGCCCGCTGCCCCAAGTCAAGCATCTCCATGGAACCCGATGATTGTGGCTTCCTACACCCCACCGTCGACGCCTCCGGGTGCGTAGGCTGCGGGGCGTGCGACGCCGTATGCCCGGCGCTCAACGCCCCTGGGGAGGACGGGTGCGAGTTCGCCCTCTGGGCGAAGGCTCATGACGTCGGCTTGCTCGATAGATCGTCGTCGGGCGGCGTGTTCGGTCTACTCGCCGGTGACGCTCTCTCGCGCGGCGGTGTTGTGGCGGGCGCCGCGTGGACGGACGGTTGCCGCGAGCTTCGTCACGTGCTCGTGGAGGACAGGCCGGCGCTCGGCGCCGTTATGCGCTCGAAATACGTTCAGAGCGCGGTTGGCCGCGGCGTCTTCGAGGGCGTCCGCACTGCCCTGCGTGAAGGCAGGCCGGCGCTCTTTGCCGGTACTGCATGCCAGGTGGCTGGCATGCGCTCATACCTGGGGAAACTCGCCGACTCTGACCTCTTCCTCGGCGTCGACGTCATCTGCCACGGTGTTCCGTCTCCAGAGCTCTGGTCGCGCTGGGTCGACTACCGTGGTGAGGCCTTCGGGTCGGACGTCTGCGACGTCAATATGCGGAGTAAGACAACCGGATGGTTGTCTTACTCCGCTATGTACAAGCACATAGCGGAGAAAGACAACACCGGGGACACCGAGTCCCAGATATTCGGCAAAGACTGGTACATGAAAGCGTTTCTGGCCAATGCGAGCCTTCGTTCGTCCTGTCTGGCATGTCCAGCAAAGCGCTCCAGCGGCGCCGATATCACGCTCGGTGATTTCTGGGGGTTCCAGAATACCCATCCCGAGGTCGACAACTCCAAGGGCGTATCTGCCGTCCTATGCAATACCGAGAAGGGCGTGCGGGCATTCGAGGCTATTTCTGGGCTTACTGCAAACGGTCCGGCGACGCTTGATGGGGTAATCGCGGGCAACCCTAGCCTCGTCCATTCTGTCACGCCTTATCCAAAGCGCGACGAGTTCTTGAACGACGTGTCTGCCGGGCTTTCCATCCCAGATCTCATGGACAAGTGGGATTTCCGTCCCACTCTCTGGCAGCGTGTCCGCGGCAAGCTTGGTGGTATTAAACGACGACTAAAGAGACTCGTTGGAAGGAGAGCCTAGATGGCCAAGGATCGCTACCTTCAAGCTCTTCGTGGGCTTGCGATTTCCGCAGTGGTGCTTATCCACTGTCTTCCTCAATGTGCCGCGTCGGTCGCCATTCGCCCATTCCTCAACTTTTCTGTTGCGTTGTTCTTGTTTTTATCCGGTGTTCTTACCGACGAGCGCAAATTTAATGCGGGGGGGTCTTCGACGCCGCATTAGCAAGGTTGCCGGACCTTATGCGTTCTGGAGCGTTATCTATCTTGCGGCGTTTCCCGCCCTTCATGGGCGTCTGGGTTTCTGGCGTTCGCCGTGGGCTCCGTATCGGCTCAGATGTACTATCTATTGGTCTATTCACAGCTTGTGCTGCTTACTCCGGTACTGTTCAGGCTCCTTTCACGGTATAGGTTCTTTGTCTATTGTGTGACACCGGCTTGCTTGCTTCTAAGGGAGCTCGCTGCCGTTGCCGGTATCGCATTGCCTCTAATACAGGTTTTCTGCCCCATGTGGCTCATCTTTTATGTTTTCGGTCTCGACTGGAGGCGTTGGGCTGCGCTCATTGAAGGACGAACCACTCAGCTTGTTGCAGTGCTCTTTATATTTTTAATAATTCAGGAGGTCGCAGGCTTCTGGTGGTATTTGACTGGCGATTTCAATATGGCCACAACTCAGCTTAAGCTCGGTTCTGCCGCGACCTCTTTAGCTGTGATCGCGCTTCTTATGGCGGTTCCGGGATCATTCAAGTCGCGATTATCTTCTACTTTGCTTGTTGACCTTGGGAACGCCTCTTTTGGAATCTACCTCTGCCATATACTTGTTCTCAAGGCCGTTTGGAAACTGCTTGGATTATTCGTCATTCCACTTGGTGTTTCGACATTTGCTGTTTGGGCGCTAACTCTTGCCGGATCTTATTCGCTTGTATCACTTTGCGGTCGTTATTTGCCCGAACGAATTCACATCATTGTGGGATTATAAATTGATTTTCGATACTGGCGCTTTTCATAGCGTTGAAGCAAAGTGAGTCCATTACCAACATTTGGCACGCGATCATCGGTGAAGATACCGGACTTCCTGTTTTCGAACGAGAAGATGACTTTTTACTCAAAATGGCTGATTGGATTAACCAACCTGAAATAACCGGAATCAATCTCCCTTGGTCGAGCATCGAAAAATGGAAGGGGCAATTCAGGTAGCCATATTCCGCAGTCATTACCTTGCCTATTTCGTTAAGAATGAGGGGGTTTAGCAAAATAGGATACCCAAGTCTTATTTATCACTCGATCTAAAGCGCATTTCGATTGTAGAGGACAGATTAAATGAAAGGCATCATCCTCGCGGGCGGGTCCGGCACGCGACTGTACCCGCTCACTCTCGTGACCTCCAAGCAGCTGCTGCCGGTCTACGACAAGCCCATGATCTACTACCCGCTGTCCACACTCATGCTGGCGGGCATCAAGGACATCCTGGTCATCTCCACGCCGACCGACCTGCCCAACTTCCAGCGCCTGCTGGGCGACGGCTCGCGCTTCGGCGTGAACCTCTCCTACGCCGAGCAGACCTCGCCGGACGGCCTGGCGCAGGCCTTCACCATCGGCGAGGAGTTCATTGCCGGCGAGCCGTGCGCGCTCGTGCTCGGCGACAACATCTTCTACGGCAACGGCCTCAGCCGCCACCTGACGCGCGCCGTCCAGAACGCCGAGTCGGGCCGCGCCACGGTCTTCGGCTACCACGTGGACGACCCCGAGCGCTTCGGCGTCGTGGAGTTCGACGGCGAGGGGAGGGCCGTCTCCATCGAGGAGAAGCCCGCCGAGCCCAAGTCGAGCTACGCCGTCACCGGCCTGTACTTCTACCCGGGCGACGTGGCCGCCAAGGCGCACGAGGTGAGGCCCTCGGCCCGCGGCGAGCTGGAGATCACCACGCTCAACCAGATGTATCTGGAGGAGGGGACGCTCTCCGTGGTGACCCTCGGCCGCGGCTACGCGTGGCTGGACACCGGCACCATGGAGTCGCTCCACGAGGCGGCGGAGTTCGTCCGCGCCGTCGAGCACTCCCAGGACCTACCGGTCTCGGTGCCCGAGGAGATCGCCTGGGAGAACGGCTGGATCGACACGGCGCGGCTGGAGGAGGCGGCCGCGGCCTACGGCAAGTCGGTCTACGGCCAGCACCTGAAGAAGGTCGCCGCCGGCGAGATCGTCAACAGCCCGCGCGAGTACTAAACGATTCAATGGGAGATACAGATATGTCTGAAGAGCTCTTCGAGCCCAGGAACATCATCGTCACGGGCGGCTGCGGCTTCATCGGCAGCAACTTCGTGCACTACGTGGTCAACAACCACCCCGGGGTGCACGTGACCGTCCTGGACAAGCTGACCTACGCCGGCAACCCCGAGAACATCGCGGGCCTGCCCTCCGACCGCGTGGAGCTCGTCGTGGGCGACATCTGCGACGCCGAGCTGCTGGACAGGATCGTCCCGGGCCACGACGCCATCGTGCACTACGCCGCAGAGAGCCACAACGACAACTCCATCGCCGACCCCGAGCCGTTCCTGCGCACCAACGTGGAGGGCACCTTCCGCCTGCTGGAGGCCGTCCGCAAGTACGGCATCCGCTACCACCACGTCTCCACCGACGAGGTCTACGGCGACCTGGCGCTCGACGACCCGGCGAAGTTCACCGAGGAGACGCCGTATCACCCGAGCAGCCCGTACTCGAGCACCAAGGCGTCCTCCGACATGCTCGTACGCGCGTGGACCCGCACCTACGGGCTTCGCGCCACGATCTCCAACTGCTCCAACAATTACGGCCCTTTCCAGCACGTGGAGAAGTTCATCCCCAGGCAGATCACGAACATCATCGACGGCGTCCGCCCCAAGCTCTACGGGAAGGGCGAGAACGTCCGCGACTGGATCCACACCGAGGACCACTCCTCGGCCGTCTGGGACATCCTCACGAAGGGCCGCATGGGGGAGACCTACCTCATCGGCGCAAATGGCGAGAAGAACAACATCACCGTGCTGCGCATGATCCTGGAGGCGATGGGCCGCGACCCCGAGGACTTCGACTGGGTCGCCGACCGCCCCGGCCACGACCGCCGCTACGCCATCGACTCGACGAAGCTCCAGCGCGAGCTGGGCTGGAGGCCGGCCCACACCGACTTCGCCGGGGGCCTGAAGCAGACCATCGACTGGTACGTCGAGAACGAGTCCTGGTGGCGCCCGGCCAAGGAGGCCACCGAGGCCCGTTACCGCGCACAGGGCCAGTAGGCCACACCCCGGCGAAGCGCCCCCGGTTATCCAACCTCTTCGATAGGAGCTTTTTCCACATGGCAGATATCGCATTCGAGAAGGACCTCTCCGTCGCCGAGACCGGCATCGGGGGCCTGAAGGTCGTCGACCTGGCCGTCCACGGCGACTCGCGCGGCTGGTTCAAGGAGAACTGGCAGCGCGCCAAGATGACCGCCCTGGGCATCCCCGATCTCAGGGTCGTCCAGAACAACATCTCCTATAACGACAGCCGCGGCGTCACCCGCGGCATCCACGCGGAGCCCTGGGACAAGTTCATCTCCGTGGCCCGCGGCTCGGTCTTCGGCGCCTGGGTGGACCTGCGCGAGGGCAGCGAGACCTTCGGCAAGGTCTACACCTGCACGCTCGACCCGTCCAAGGCCATCTACGTCCCGCGCGGCGTGGGCAACTCCTTCCAGGCACTCGAGGACGGCACCGCCTACACCTACCTGGTGGACGCCCACTGGTCCCTCGAGCTGAAGAAGACCTACACGTTCGTGAACCTCGCCGACCCCGAGCTCGCCATCGAGTGGCCGATCCCGCTCGAGCAGGCTACCGTCTCCGAGGCCGACCTCAACCATCCGATGCTGAAGGACGTCGTCCCCATGGCTCCCAGGCGCACCCTCGTCACCGGCTGCAACGGCCAGCTGGGCCATGCGGTCCGCGCGCTGGCGGAGGAGCGCGGCGTCGCCAAGGACTTCGACTTCTGCGACATCGACACCTTCGACATGTCAGACCCGGACGCCTACTCCAAGTACGACTGGTCGCTCTACGGCACCGTGATCAACTGCGGCGCCTACACGGCCGTGGATAAAGCGGAGACCCCCGAGGGCCGCGTGACCGCCTGGAAGGCCAACGCGACGGGGCCGGCGCAGCTCGCCCGCACCTGCGCCGAGCACGGGATCACCCTGGTCCACGTGTCCTCCGACTACGTCTTCGACGGCACCGCCGAGGTCCATACCGAGGACGAGCCCCTCAGCCCGCTGTCCGTCTACGGCCAGACCAAGGCCGCCGGCGACATCGCCGTGGCCGGCTGCCCGCGCCACTACATCATGCGCAGCTCCTGGGTCATCGGCGAGGGCCGCAACTTCGTCAAGACCATGAAGGGGCTTTCCGACCGCGTCGCCGACCCGGGGGATAAGCTCACCCAGATCACCGTCGTTGACGACCAACTGGGCCGCCTGACCTTCACGCGCGACATGGCCGCGGCCATCTTCCACGTGCTGGAGAACAAGGCCCCCTACGGCACCTACGGCTGCACCGGCTCCGGCGCCGTGAGGAGCTGGGCCGATATCGCCCGCGCCGTCTTCGAGGCCGTCAACGGCAACGGCGAGAAGGTCGTGCCGGTCAGCACCGCCGACTACTACGCGAGCGCCGCGGGCCCCATCGCCCCGCGCCCGGTCCACTCCGCGCTCGACCTTTCCAGGCTCGAGTCGGTCGGGTTCCACATGCCCGACTGGGAGGAAGAGCTGGGGGAGTACCTCAAGACGCTCTAGTCGCCGCTATTGAATTGACGAGAGTAAAAAAGCCGCCGCTTGTTAACGGCGGCTTTTCTTATGCGTGGCGTATAGCCCCGCTGCAAAAAGCGGCAAATGTCGCATGGTTTACTCTAAGCCTTACAATTACGACCAGATTCTTTGAAGAGGGCCTTGCTTAATTAGTTATTTACTACTGAGTTTAGATAAAACGCTAGAACCTAAAGCAAATGACCTAAGACCAGCTTTTTGCTTACTGATCTTATCAACGACATAGCTGATAAGATCAAATGGCACCGGAATGGTCTAGGCGTATTCTTTGTTTTCTATCCAGGTGGCGTAGAAGTCCACTCTGCCCGAGGGGGCCGTGCCCGACACCTTCCCCCCGTCGACGTAGCGGTAGAAGCTCCGCCCCTCCGGCAGCGCCCCGCCGTCCAGCTTCGCCCACCTGCCGTTGCCCGCGGCGTCGATGACGAACCACGCGTCGTCGCAGTCGCGGTGGGCCTTCCAGCCCGCGAACGCCATCGGCCCGCAGGAGAAGCCCAGCGCCGACGACGTCAGCGTGGCGGTCGGCGTGCCCACGACGACCCTCGTCGTCCTGGCGACGGCGGGCGCCGCGTCCGACCCGTGGTAGCGGATCGTGTAGGATGCGGGCTCCTTCCAGGTGGCGTAGAAGTCGAACCTTGATATCCACTTGTACCCGGATTGCATGGCAACGATAGAATTGGCAGCAAGATCGGCCTTGGCGTTGGTCGTCTTCCACTCGCGCAGGTTCATCGCAAAGGCGACGATGCCGTTCTGGATGCCACTGATGCTGGGGGGGAAAGACTGGTTGTCGGCGTCGATAGAGAACTTGTTCTCCTTTGCGTCGAGGTGCTGCTGGATGCGATCGGCGTACTTGGCGGCCCATTCGTCGGCCTTGCCATTGTGGACGAAGTAGTTGTCTTTGAGGCTCGTCGAGCGGGTGGCGTACCCGTCGGCAGTGTAGATTTTGGCGTGTCCCTTGTGCGCGATTGCCATGAGTTCATCGGTGATACAGAAGTACAGGTGGCGCTGGTCAAGGTCGCCATAGAAATTGTCGGATGTGTCGTCCCAGGTGCAGTCGACCTGGTACCATTTTCCGTCGAGCTTAACCGCATTCCAGGTGTGGCCGTCATAGGTATCGCGGGTCTCTGAATTAATGATGCCGACAGCGGTGAGCAGCTTGGAATAGGCGCTTTCATACGCCTGACAGGTGCCCACGCCGCGCGTGAGTGCGCTCTCGGCAGATGACCACTTCAGCGAGTTGTCGTACTCAAGCTGATTTAGAAGCCAGTCATGAAGATAAAGGGCCATTTCATATTCAAAGCCATTTGTGTTTTGCTTGGCCTGGGATACTGCCTTATTAACAATACTCGCAACACTGGGATACGCATCATCTGCAACCTGGATATATGTGTTGGTGCGCAAGTATTAAATGCCCGATGCCTTATCCATGAGGTAAAAGCGGAAGTTATATGATCCAGTAGCCGTCATTGTGAACGTAAAGTCGTGGCTAACGCACGCGTCGGTGTACTTTGTCCACTCTCCGCGGCTTGGGTCGGCGACCGACTCGTAAACGTACTCATTGGGGTTGGAGTACGAGGGAGCATCCATGCGGAAGAGATAGCTGCCACTGCCACCAAATGCGCTCACGTGGAAAGTCGTTGGCTGTCCAAGTACTGGATCGTTCCATTCGACGGTGAGGGTGACACTGCCGCTGGTGGCGCTATCGCTGTGCTGATATCCACTTACTGCGGTCTCTGTGGCTTGTTCCGAATCAGGAGACATGTCGGAAGCTAGGGAAACCTGAGGTTCCGCCTGATGTGAAATTGGATTAGCGAGATAGGAATCATTTTTGATGGACTCATTGCCGATCTCGCTTGTATCGATGTCGCCTGTCATGCTGCCGCCCGAATTGTCCGCTGCGCCAGTCTCAGACTGCTCCAAGGTGTTTTCTTGCCGCCGTTCTTCTTCCGCTATAACCCTTACAGGTATTGCTGCGCTAAGCATGGATACGCAAAGAACTGCGCAGAGCGAGCGGTAAAAGACTCGTTTCATAGCGGTGCCTCTCGATAAGGTGGGCGTCAAGACCCGGAGGCGGCGCCAGGCCGACACTCCGTGTATATGTAAGTGGGGTTAATTTTACGGTAACACCAGTCAACAACAGCGAACTTTTTGGATAAAGTTGGGGAAGGAAAGGGCGCTTGGGACAGTTTGGCACTGGTTGATTTTTCATAAACATATCTATAGATTTTGATGAACAGTGATATGGACTCATTGTTATAGCTAGGAGCCAAACATGGAAGCACCTGCCGTTCTCTATCATTATGCAAGCCTAGATACGCTGGCCTTGATTCTGCATAATCGAACGATCAGGTTCAGCCGGTTAGATAAGGTTGATGACCCACAAGAACAGCGTTCGGCAGACTCTCAAAATCTTGGAAAAATGAAGCTCGTCAGCTGTTGGACCTCTTCTGATGAGGAGAGCATCCCCATGTGGCGCGAGTATGCTGGAGCTGAATGTGGAGTAAGAATCCAGATGAAAAGTTATCCGTTTAAGCAGTACTCTGTTTCAAATGACAGTCTCAATATGTTATCAAGTGAAGCGGTTTTGAAAGCCCCTGGTGGTTCATTTGATGGGCTTCATCTGCCCCTCGAGGACTTTTGGGATAAGAATTACCATTTTTTTGAAACGGCTCGTGATCGTGAGATTCTTCACGAGGTTGAATACACAAATGATGAGTCTCTTTTGTTTCCAAAGGTAATTAACGCATTTGGAAACGGCGGACTCGAGGCTGATTTAAATGCACTTGGAGTTCACAAAACAACTGCATGGTCGTATCAGAAAGAATGGCGCTATATCTTGACAGCTGTTCCCATAGGTATCGATTCCGTAATAAACGTTCGGCTAGATCAGATTCTCAGAGCAAGTGATGTCATGCTCGATAAATGCGATCCCGGAATCCCGCCCTATTACGATCTTGCTATCTCCGATGAAGCTTTTTCATCAATGAAGATCATTTCTTCTCCAAAAATGACACCTGGCAATCGCGTGATTCTGAACACGTTGATAGAGAAATACGCGCCCGGTATTGAGGTTGCAGAGAGCTCGATTGAACTTTCTTGAGTCGACAACCACGCGTAACCCAAAGATATCTCCGCGTTTGTCAATGGCAAGATGCGCCGGCTTTCATTACCGATTGTTAGTAACCGTGGCAATTAGAATAGAACCAATACTTAAATTAGACTCTAAAGCTGTTCCAGATGAACTTAAAGGATGAAGGTGTAAGTGGACAACTGTTTAACCGGAGACATCATCCACTGCAGTACGTGTCAAGGGAGGATGAGCGGTAGTGTCGAGAAAGTTGGTGTAATGGACTCTTTGGCCCCTGTGTCCTGGATCCAGATTCTATCGATATCCTAGGCCGACTCCATTCTGTCGGCAAGCTCAAGGCTGGATTCGACCATCTTCCTGGCGGTCTTTACCAGCTCGGCCCAACCATGACAGCCCGAGGCACCTTTCCGAAGCGCCGCGTCGTGCATCTCGGCCATCCCTCTCTCCGAGAAGTGGCGCGAGCCGGACCATGTCTCGGTCTGGTCGCACATGACGGTGCCCACCAGCCTGAACAGCGAACTCTCCGACGGGAAGATCTGCGCCATGCGCGAGCGGCGCTTGATTTCCCTGTTGACGCGCTCCTGCACGTTGTCGGTGAGCAGGCGCTTCCAGTGCGACGACGGGAAGTCCAGGTACGCGAGCGCGTCGGGCTCCGCCTCCTCGAGCACCCTTGCCGCCCTCGGGCAGTACCTCTCCAGCATCTCGCACACCATGATATGGATACTGAATCAGAGAATCCTGAAAAGCAGAACGATAATCGTGGTATCGTTTTTTTTATTGCGGAGGAGACAATGGATCTAACGAATCTACCTGAGTACATCTCAGCGATTGTGGCAATCATCGCATTGCTCATTTCTTGTTACCAAGCTCGTCTCAGTAATAAACAGTCTCTATTAAATCGACGTTTAAATATTTGGATAACCGTCGATAAACTCATGAGCGTTTACGCAAAAAACGCGAAGAACTTGGAATATGACGACGAACCGCAAATGGCTATCGACCTGCTATTTTTTTGGCTGACTAACACCACGTACTTGCAATCAATTTCAGCCTCAATTAATAAGGTGTTAGATGCCGACCTACAACTCAAATTGCATTTAAAACTTGATGAAATGAGATCGCTCGCTATGGAGGCGAAATTTTGCTTCAAAGGAAAGAGTGGAGACGCAATCGCCGAATTTATAGAAGCTTATCAATCCCTTTTGTTTTCAATGTATCAGTATCAGATTCTATTTAATAAGATGCTCCAGAATGCAAAGGAATATCAATGGACGCTTGAACAGGCTTCTGAAAAGCTATGCGAGCCCGATCAAAGGAGAGATCTTTTTGAAAAGGAAAACGCTCTTGCCGCTTCATACAAGACTCTATGTCAGCAGAACAAGCGAGGTGCAATTCAGCGCCAAATAAAATTAGCAGGCCCTATATGGCGCTGAACTAAAAATTGGGTGCTTAAGACGGTCGATGCCCCACCAAACCTCAAGCCATTAGCCCATTGAGCAAAAACTCTTAAGCTCTAAAATAATGCAAGACCCACCAGCTTTCATTGCCGCGACTTTGAGAACATTTCCAATTAGAATAAAACCCAGTGCTGGAATAAGACTCGGAAGCTGACTCAGATGAACTTTAAGGACGAATGCATAAATAGCCAGATGTTCAGCTGGAGACATCATCCACTGCGGTACGTGGCAAGGGAGGATGAGCTCGCTTACGGTATTCTTTATGACTACGTAGATCAATTGGCGGATTCCGTTAGTGGTTTAGTCTCTACGCCATCTTTCAACCAGTTTTTACTCGAATCCTGTCAGCTCTTGGCTAACTCGCTAGATTTAATTCATCAAGGTTACTTCGATGCTGCTTTTTATTCAGTCAGACAAGCTGGAGAGGTCATCCTTATTGGAACGTTGTTTTCGAATCTAGAAGAATCTGAACGCAAGGCTAAATATGAGAAATGGGTTTCGCTCGACAGGTTCCCCTCATTTAGCGAACTGTCCAAAATGCTGCGTTCAAAAGATATTGAATATCGAGACCTTCTTGAGCAAATGCCCGAAATTAATGAGCTGATCAGCAAGCTCAATAAGAGGGCGAACAAGTATATTCACAAACAAGGCCACGAATCCTTTTATACCAAGCCCTACGAGGTGGTTTCCGAAGGCGCGAGGCATATTCGAGAGGATTTCACCGATTATTTCAAGACTACTGTAAAGGTCTGTTCAATTTTTCGACTTGCCGTCGATCCTTTCCCCATATTACTGAACGACCCCGAATGCGAATTCAGATTCCCTGATTGTATGACATTCGAATTCGGTCAGAGTTTTATTAATAATTGTTTGGGAAACGATTTTGTTGAACGCTACATCAAGACGGATTATTACCGCAATTGGGTTAATGCGATCAAGTCAACATTTCCTCAGCTGAAGGAGGCAACATATAGTGTCTCAAATCTGCATTACATTGATTTGTCTAACATCAAAGACATTCTTGATGAGCTAGATAAGCTGACTTTATATGAGGCGACGGCTGTTTTATTCACAGCACTATTCTCAGAGAAAGTAATTGCCATTCATATAACAGGCACGCTTGATGCGTTTGGCAATTCGGCAAGACCATCAAGCGGTCTATACCTTTCAGACATGAGCGCTTACGCCGAGCAGCTTGGCAGAGTCAATGTTCCGCTCGCTGAAATTTGTCGTCTCGCTAGTCTTGATACATCTCATGAGTTTTCTCCCGTTAGCTCATTCATTACTTCGTTTTCTGCTGCGTCAGATTCTATTTGCATTGAGACCGATAAGCTTCTTGATGACAATGAAGTTGAGCTTGGCCGAAATGCGGCAGAAGAAGTCGGCCAACTTTGGAAGCAGATTAAAACAGGCCAATGTTCTATGTCTGAATTAAAGGAAACGGAACTGTTCAAGCGGATTAAACAGAACGTGTAATTAATTTGCGGCGCGTCTACGAAGTTAAAAGGGAACCGGTCGTGGGCGTCTACCGCCTGACGATGAAGTCCAACTCCGACAGCTTCCGCGCGAGCTCCATCCAGGGCGTCATGAAGCGCGCGAAGGCCAAGGGCGTGCCCGTGGTGGTATACGAGCCCACGCTCGACGCGCCGGCGTTCTTCGACTCCGAGGTGACCCACGACCCGGAGGCCTTCAAGGCCGGCTGCGACGTGATCGTCGCCAACCGCTGGAGCGACGAACTCGCGGACGTGGCGGACAAGGTGTACACGAGGGATCTGTTTAAGAGGGATTAGGGGAGAGGGTTCCCAACCGCGATTTTTAGCCTTATCTACAAGTCGCTTTGTCAAGAAAGAGGTCATATCGGCTAACGCCGATATGACCTCTTTTGGTATAAGTCCGGTTCCTTTTGCAGCTGGTGGGTTTTGCAGCTGGTGGGCGATGCGTTGTTTTTAGCACGTTAAGCATCGAACACCATTTTCCCTGCTTTTAGCCTTATGCACCAAGAACGGGACGTCGTCTGTGTTGCAATCGGCTGCGTGGGGCCTCTTAATCCAGCCCGACAGTCTTCCAACGTCGTGGCTCAGCCAATGCGTCAACTACGTGTGGGTCATCCCAGACATTTTGTAAAAGTTCCATGCTCGGATTGGTGACGACGAGGTTGAAGTACATGGCGGAGCATGAGTGTGAAAGGAGGGGGGTATCCGGATATGTCGGAGCTGGAAGAGACGGATGAGCTGAACAAGAATACGGATCGTCAGGGTGGTCCGCACGGGTTGTTAAACTAAACACGGATGTTGCCTTTGTTTATATTTGACGTCTTAACCTTCGATGTGAAAGAAGAGGTCTATGCACCGTTTATCCTGCCGGTCTGTTCTCCCTATGATTCGCCTTATCCGTGGTTTTAAAGAACAAAAGTGGGCTAAGCAGTTTTTGCGTGGCGATATATACATGAATACCCTAGGGTATTTTTGGAATGAGGGAAACGTGGAGCAGCAAGACTTTCTTGAGGGGGCCTGCGCATCTTTTGACCCCCATATCATGCGGGGCTTTCCTAAAGATTTACTCGATGTCCTTGCAAAAGAATCGTATGCACTACCGAGAGGCGCAGGCTACTGTAATGTGTGCTGCTTTTCGTGTGTCCTCATTAAGCAAGTAGATACGAGAGTCGACTTAATTGAATTGCCCGATCCGGGCCTTGACCTTGGTTCATGGATTGTGGTTATTGACAATCCCTGTGAACTTATATCTAGGCTTAGGACAGCCGTTCTGCAATTGGGTTATGACTTTGTAGCTGCTCCAGTTGAATATAGAGATAGCGTTCAGTTGAATCCCTCAGAAGTTGTTAAATCAACAATGGATTTAAAATCTCATAATCCATTACCTGCCTATATGGTATTTCCAAATGGGATTCCACATTTTAATGCAGGAGTGTTTGTAAAGAGTATTCGTTATGCAAACCAGGTTGAATGGCGTATCGCCGTTAATAGGAAAGAACGGTCATATGAGCCTCTAATTCTTAAGCTTGGCGATTTGACTGATATCGCTCATTTGACTAGGAGAACGGAGCTTACTGATGATCTGCAACGGGTGCACGGTTGTTCAGTCCCCTATTTAACTAGAGGGTGCTTTGGAACGAAGACTTCTCAAGAACTATCTCAGTATCTTTTTAAGTTAGGTAATGAGGAGCTTTTCATTACGCTGACGATTGGTTAGCCCTCAATTGACCAGGATAAAAGGAGATACTACTGCTGGCTGATCTTGGTGCTTACATTCCATGCAATAGGTTTTTCGATTCCGGCAGAAGTGCTCTTAGTGTTGTCACTCGAGAGAAGTCCGGGCAGATGGCTCTTAATCAACCCGATTTGGATCTGTCGTAATTGGAGCTATTCAGGCTCAGCATCACAGCCTGTATCACGCCTCTTTTCGATCAGCTTTTTAGCGAGTTCGAAGACGCTTTTGTCGTAATATGGCCAATCTACGAAGTTTTCGATGTGCCCACGGCCCGTTGCGGCCGACAGCTCATCGTTTATCTTGAGTGTAATCGCGACGAGCAAGGTCAGCATGCGATAGTAATCGGATCGAATGTTCGCCGCATCAGGGTCGGCGATCGGTGAATGCGCATGGTCGTATCTGTTCCTGAGACCCTGTGAGTTAGGGAAAGAGGCGTCGTTGAACATGTAATCGAGATATGCAGCCTCGTCGGGTGTGAACAGCTTGCCGCAGTACGACAGCATTTCGTCTGAGACAAGGCCATCGATGAGCGCTAAATCACCGTCTCCGCATCCCCCAAGCGCAATTGCGCCATTATCCCAAACGGCCTTCAGGCAAATTGATCGAGGGGTTGGGGAGAGGGCGCCTGTTTCTTCGCACGCACTTACCAGCTGTCGGTCGACTAATTGCTGGAGCATCTCGGCTTTTACAGCATCATAATCGTCGAAGGTGACCATAGCATTCGAAATTAAATCGAAGAAGCAGCGAGCATGGTCGTTATGGCCTCTTCTGTATGTCAGCATGCACTGGTCGGAGAACAGATAGAATCCCCACCTGTTAAAGTTGGCTCCGTCGATTGCGTACTTTTTCTCAGAGAGCGCATTGAGGGTGCCAAAAGTTTTAAAGCTTTCATAGGGGAAATAGTCGCCGTCGATTTTCCAATCCTCGAATATATTGAATAGGACTTAACGGCGCGCTCGATCTCTGGCCCTATCGACTTGCATTTGTCGAGCCACGAAGCTCCGCTTGACGGCAGCGCCAAACTGAAACCACTGATTGAGTACTCCTCTGCAAAATAAACGTTGTACGTCCATTCGAGTGCATCTTCGAGCCTTGTACCGCGGCTTTCGAGGAAATTCGCGTATGCGACAACTTCGACATTGGCGAGAGATTCCCGGGTGTTGGATATCGTATTCATTCGGTATTCCCCCATCACGTGGGGCCCCAGCGTCGCAAGCAGGCCGCTCTCCTCGTGGGAGTGAGCAGGTGAGGCCATGAGACCGCTTCGGTCTACTACGTCCAGTAGGTATCTGCAATTGTTCATGATGCTTGCGTGATCGGTGTATTTGTCGAGCCAGGTTTCGCTAAAGCTGTAGGTCAAGGTTAGGCCTTCGACCTTAACACCCTTGCAAGCAATCTGTTCAGGGTCGATCTGCACCCCGGCTCCGTACTTAAGCCCGGTGCCTTGTCGAAATAGCTCATCCATAGCCTTATCGTGGGCCTGCTTTGCACGCACTTTGACGTCCGGCGACGGAGAGAATCTGCATTTTGTTGCGCCGGAAGGCCAATTGAAAAGGGCCTCCATATAATTCGGGTTGGCGCGCTGGTCGTCAAGGTAGCCTGCCATTATTGAATCGAAGTCGCCCTGGGAAAGGCATTTCGGGAGGTAGATTGCGTTCTGGTTCCTTGATTCCGTCGCGTACTCGTGGATGATCAGCTCAGCGGAATAACACGGATTGTCGATCAGTGATTTTCCTAGCTCAGTATCGAATAATTTGACGAGTTTGTCGTTCTCCAAGATAGAAGCTAAGCATTCGACATGTCGCGAGAGAAGTTCGTCAATTTCCTCGCCGGAGATCAGCGTCTCTGCGCCGCAGGCGTGCACCAAGCCCCAAAACTGAGCGGCGTATTGCATCTCGACTTCCTCATAAATATCGTGGATCCCCGTAGACTTGAGCGTCTCCCTCGTATACTTGCAAGCACTCGCGAAGAGCGCGGAAACAACCCTTGCAACATCGATGTCTTCAGCTTTCTCGAACAATTCAGGGACCGTTTCGAATGTGAGCTTGAGTTGATGTGCCTCTATTGCGTCGTTAATCGTCGCGATTTGATTGTGAGGTCCCTCCTTCAGGATATAAAGACAACGGTCTATGAAAAATCCTACGGCCCAGTCACTGCGGTCATAGGAAACGATCCTAGTGTGGTTAAATTCTCGCAACGCCAACCTTTCTCGCGTAATGTCGACTGCATAAGAATAACGCGTGTTCGATCTCGTCGGTGGTCAACGATGGCGCCTAGTGGGGTCCTTGATGTAAAGCGGATGGACCTTGAGGCCTCTGCCGCGCCCAGTTCCTCCTCTTTGATGTCAGACTTGATGAGTACGCGCTGTTGGTCAAAGAGGGCCCTGCCGATTAGACAGCTGCAATCAAAGGCCCCGAGGTGCACGTCAGCGTACACCACTAGAAGTCCAACTCCGACGACTTCCGCGCGAGCTCCATCCAGGGCGTCATGATGTGCGCGAAGGCCAAGGGCGCGTCCGTGGTGGTCTACGACTCCACACTCGACGCGCCGGCGTTCTTCGGCTCTTAGGTGACCCACGACCCGGAGGCCTTCAAGGCCGGCTGCGACGTGATCGTCGCTAACCGCTGGGGCGACGAGCTCGCGGACGTGGCGGACAAGGTGTACACGAGGGATCTGTTTAAGAGGGACTAGGGGAGAGGCGTCTGGTTGCAGTGGGCGGACTCAGATTAAGGCAAGATCACAGCACGATCATCGTACCTTAGGACGGGGGTGTATCGGCCAGCGCCGATACACCCCCGTCCTTTGTTAACTCGAATATACAATGTCAGATACCACAGCCACGAATTGAACACTGGCTGGCATGAGGCAAAATAAAAATTGTTAGAGACGTGGTCGCTAAAAAACACTTGACTTAGCACTGCAAAGCGAAAAACAGTCGATTGGAGAACAATGCGATGCATGCCAAAGAAATCACCGAGACAATTAAAAATTACATGCAATGTGACACCATTGGCCTTCAAGCTTTAGTCCTGCATGGCGAATGGGGTTCGGGGAAGACGTATTATTGCGAGAACGATCTTAAGCCTGCGCTTAAGAAATTAGGTATAAAGGTATGCCGTGTATCGCTATTCGGCGTTTCCGATTATGACGAGATTTGCAATAGGGTCCTAGCCTCTTGGCTTCATTTTTCTGAAAACCCAACGATGCGCACTGATGCCGCAAAAAATGTTTTTAAGAAAGGCGCAATTGACGTTAGTAAGTCAATTGCAAGCAAGCGGCTAGCAAAAATTGGAATTCAGGTTTCCATTAAACCTGACTTATTACTATCTTTAATTGGAATGAATAAAGTTCTCGTAATACTGGACGATTGCGAACGTAGCAGCTTCGCTCATGATGACCGCTCATTTCTTGGCTTTGTTAACAATATGGTCGAAAACCATGGCTGGCATGTGATGCTTATCAGAAATCAGCCGCTGTCTTTTGAGGATGACTGCTCTATAGAAAAAGCGGTTATTAGTCAAATTGAATATGAGCCAGATCTACAAGTGCTTTACCGGGCAATAGTAAAGGATCAGTTGTCCATTCCCAAACAGATTGACTTCAAAGTCAAGGATGCAGTTATCGACGGACTTAAGGACTCCCTTATCAATGCAAGAGCTCTATCAAGATCAATCCCGTGTATTAACTACGTATTAAGCTCGTCGACTCTTGTCGATGAGTCCATAGATTTTCATGGAAGAGTAAAAGCGTTCTCAGATTTTGTTGGATATGCAGTTCAAGCATCAGCAGGAATAGTTCCTAATAGGCCGAAAGACGTAAATAGCTCAATGAGCATTTTCGACGAATCCGAACTCCAAGAATACGATTATTATCTTACTTTATCAAAGGCCCTTGCTCCCTTAACTGAAGGGAAGGATATAGACCCAGAAACTGTTAAGAGTTCTTTCAACAAATTTGTACAAGAGAAAAATCCCAATTCTGCCGCAGGTGTCGAGGCCCAAGAAATGGAACACCATTGGGGCGCTTTACGGAGCTTGGAAGACGGTCAGGTTGAATTGCTCGCGAACGATCTTAAAAACATGCTAGCTAAGGGACAGTATTCTCAAGGATGGTTCTATAAGATTATTAGACATTCGCTCGATCTTATTAATCTTGGGTTCTGGGATGATTCATTTCGCGAGAAGCTTCTCGATTCGCTTCGGCTAGCCGCTAATCATGACCCCAAGTGCGACGCTGCCGCCTTGAGGCAAGAACGAGCAAATATAAATGATTTTTATGGTACAGATGCTAATCTCATAATGGACAAACTTATAACTGAGGTTGAACAAGATGAAAGGGGGCGAGATTTAAATCGCATCAGTCTTGAGTTTTCTAAAGTTGACCAGAGTACAGGTAAAACTATCTCTGCGTTTTTTGAAGAAGCCATAAAATCCGAGTACCAAAATAGAATACTGAATGTACCAGCTGAGACAGTGGCCATGTCAACCTATGAAGGAACAGCCGACTCACAAAATTCCCTACATTCATTTTTTCATACCGGCATGAAGAGATATACAGACAAGCATAGCCTGAATGAAGCCATTGAATGGTTAAAAATGATTGACACTCAACTTGTCAAAGTGGGGTCTAAATCTCGCATGGGCGGACTGAGAACCAAATGGATTCGCAATGACATCAAGCAGGCAATAGCAACGTTAAATGAAAGGGCGCAGGATATATCGACTGATTCCGATGTATATATGTGATTGCATTTAGTCGCTCAATGGCTTTCTGCTGCCGCGCGCTTGCTCGACGTTTCCGAAGCTTCCTTTCACCGATTGGCAAAACGATTTACACCTAATTTCTGGGTTCGTTTACAGGTAATTCGTTCGCCACTTGCCCGATCTCGCTACACTAATAACTGCTGCTATCAGGTCATTTCCTGGTGTAGTTTCCATTGGCTCTTGCGAAGATCGGAGCGGTTATGTTTGCTACCGCGTTCCACAACAGCCGTCATTACATCCTGTTTACTGTCATGGCCTGCCTATGCGTTTTGCTGGGCGGGCCTTCTTATGCCGCGGGCGCGGACAGCCTGTTCATTGCGGGCGCCACGTACTACGAACCGGGCGCGTCGGGTCCCGGTTGGGCTTGGACCGCTGCCGACCATCTGGAGCTAAACGGTTATGCGGGCGAGGCCATCGGCGCCGACGGCGACCTGGTGGTGACGCTTGCGGGGCAAAACTCCGTGGTCGAGACGCATGCGCCCGATGCGGACATTTCCATGAGCGGCATGGAGGTGTGGGGGAACCTTACGCTCATCGGCTCCGGCTCGCTCACGGCTACGGGTTCGCAATGCGGGATCCATGTGGCCCAGGTGCTGATGGTGGACGGCTGCACGGTCGATGCCAGGGCCGACGGAGCAGGCGTTCTTGACCAGACCGTTGCCGGCATTGCCGCAGGCAGCTTGACAGTACGTGGCGGCGGGCGCGTTGTTGCCGCGGGCGCGGGAACCGATGCGGGCTTGCGCTTTTATGGCGTGCGGTTGCTCGACGAGGGGTTTGGTGTTGACGTTGCGAGCGAGATGCTTGTCATGGATGCGTCCTGGCTGGATGCGACCGGTACGGATGCCGGCGTTGCCTGCGATCGCGGGTCGCTCGTGGCCGCGCACTTTGTAACGCCCGCAGGCGGGGCCTTTGGCGCTGCCAGCGTGGTTGATGCTTACGGGGCAGTGGCACCGCACGTGGTGATCGAGCCCGACGGCTCCACCGCCCCGTCGGCGGAGACCGTTGCACCCGGCGGCGAGGTGCCAGGTAATGGCACAGGCGAGCCTACTGGTGGCGCCGACCCCGCTGCGGGGCAACCCAGTGCGGGGCCGGCGACGGATCCTGCGGTGAAACCCGCGACTACGTCGCTCAAGACATCGGTCACCAAGACCACAGTCAGCAAGACGACCAAGCCCAAATCCACTACGGCAACAACACCGGCGCTTCCCAAGACCGGCGACAACTACTGGATAGCTGCCTCCATAACGCTATTCCTGCTGGGGACAGTGCTTCTGAGCGCCGCATATCACTGCTGATGCGGTACGATGCACCTGGCTGCGATACAAGAGCGCTGTAGGAGCTTTAAGGGCAACGCTTTCGGCAAGGGAGCGTTGCTTTTTCGTGCATATAATGTCTAACGTACAGCCATATGCGTTTCCGAAACAAGGACTATGTTTCGGCGCTGGCCCTCTGATATTCTACTGTTGAACGGTAAATAACCCATGATTTCGACTACCGACATATCCACTGCCGCCACCCGCGTGCTAGCTCAATACGACGTCAGCGAAGCATATTTATTTGGCTCGTTTGCCCGAGGCGAGCAAACGCCCGATAGCGATATTGATTTGCGCCTAGTCTGCGGCAACACCATGACGTTCGGCATGCTTTACGAACTCTCCTATGAGCTCGAGATAGAACTTGGGCGAAAGGTTGATATCGTCACCAACCCACCAGAGCACATGCGCCCTGCCTTCCGCAAAAGCATCGAGCAGGATGAGGTGCGTGTCTATGAAGCACTGCAAGCAGGACGAGGAGCTTGCGAATGCCAGCCCGCGGCCTTTCCCTTCCAGAGAACCCAGCCCGGTGACCCTCCAGGCCATTCGCGAAGGTGATGCGTTCTTAGTGACGGGGGAGTCCGGTCGCTTCGACAACGGCGCCGATCTAATCGATGCAGCTCTAAAAGCTCCTGAAGCGTGAGAGAATTTAACCACCGAAGAGACTGTCGTCTTGGAGGTGCCAGATCGGCGAGGTACGTACCTCGCCATTTTTGTACGATTTGATCAAATGTCTAAGCATTTGAACCTGCATATCGACGAGGTCGGCAATGCGGATAAGCCTTTTCTGCCTAGTGACAGGCTTAATTCGCGATATCCTTCATGTGTTATACTTGAGCCATAAATTCTGTTTCAAGTATTCGAAAGGCTTGAGATGAAGTTGTTAAAGGTTTGCTTCGACCATCTCTCGATGTTCGAAGACGGGTTATTCGAAATCGACCTGTTCGCCTCCGACCGCGTGACGGCCTCCGATGAGTCGGCTTTCGAACTGGCGGACCATCTCTACGTGAATAGCGTCGTTGCGCTGGCGGGCATTAACGCTACGGGCAAGACAACAGCACTGAACCTGCTGGAGCTCGCCTGCCGCATTGTTGACGGCTCTCCGGCGCGCGGCGGCGGGCTCCCATCAACGTTCCCCGCCGCGTTCGACGGCCCGTCCAAGCTCAAGTGCGTCATATGGCACGCAGATCGTCTTTACTTGCTCGAGTCGGTGCTGCAGACTGTCGAAGGAGGCGACGACGGTCCCGAGCTGACGTTCTCCGATGAGGTGATTTCTTCGCTGCCAGCCAAGGCCCTCAAGCGCTCGACCCTGGCATCCTGGGCCGAAATCAAGAAACTCGCATCCCCGCTGTGCGACCGTGCTCAGATGCCGGACTCTTGGGCGGCGCTTACGCCGCCTGACGTTTCCGTCGCAGCCGCTGTGCTCGCCAAGGACTTCGGCCATCGCATCCGAGCGATAGCATTGCGCGACGGTGGCTTCCGCCTCACTGAGCAATTCAACGGTCTCGACGACGTGCTTCGTGTTTTCGACTCTGGCATCGAGCACCTCGAGGTCCGGGACTCCGGTCGCGCCTTCGTACTGACGTTTACAGGTCGCGAGCCCATCACGATCTCCGAGCGGGGGCTCACCGAGGTGCTCTCCTCTGGCACTGTACGTGGCCTAGGGCTGGTGCAGCGCGCAATGAGGGTCCTGCGCTCCGGCGGCTACCTTTTAGTCGACGAGGTGGAGAACCACCTTAACCGCCAACTGGTTAACGTCGTGCTTGATCTGTTTGCCGCCCGCGGGACCAACCCCAACGGCGCGACGCTGGTTTTCACGACTCACTACCCGCAGCTCCTCGATCACGTGCACCGCAAGGACAACGTGTTCTTTCTCGCCCGACGCAACAGCGGTGCGCGCGTGGTGAAGTACGCCGACCGCGTGAAACGCATCGAGAACAAGAAATCGGAGGTATTCGCCTCGAACTTTGTGAAGGGGACCGCTCCGCGCTACGCCGACGTGCGCGCGCTTAAAGAGCTCGTCGCAGAGGAGGTGTCCGATGAGCGGTGATAACGGTTTTCGCTTTGCGGGATATCATCCGATCATCTCCTGCGAGGGAACAGCGGAACAGGTGGCCGTGGACATTCTCCTCGAGGCGGATGCGCTCGTCTTTTCAGAGGCCGACGTCGTGGACGTCACCCGCCTGCGCAAAGCCTCCGATATCCAAGATAACTACCTCAACTTAGACTATGACTGGCCAGTCTGCATCGTCAGGGTGCTGGACTCGAGGAGAGAACGCTTCAAACTCGGCAACCTGTACGCCGGCCGCTTCCCGGTGGTTAGCTACGTGACCCATCCCGAGATAGAGGTGCTGGCCATTATTCGAGAGGGCTCGTGGAGACGCTGGCACGGCGGACGCATGAAACCGAGCGACTTCTGCAAACAGGAGCTCGGCATGCACGAGGTAAAGAGGGAAGGCTTCCTCAAAAGTTATTGGGATGCCGATTCGCTTACGGCAGCCGCCAGGGAATACAAGCGACTTTCGAAGATCCCCAAGGGCGAGTTGTGCCTGGCAGACCTCATCCGGTAAAGGCTTACAGCCACCGCAATACCCATAACGCTTCCCAAGACTACCGGCTGCCGCTTGATTGCCCTTTTCTCGGCGCTTTTCTTGCCGTGCACAACACAGCCATAACGCCCATTTCCGGAAGTGCGGGGAAAAATCGCAACCAGCCGAGCACAAACCAAATTTTGGCGTCAAAACCGCAGGTCACGAAAGGGTATAACCGGGGTCTGGTTGGCGGAACTCGGTCTTTCCCCGCACTTCCGAACTCGGAGAGTCTTAGAAGCCAGTATTGAATATCGGGAGCTACTTGCCGAAAATCCATTTGAGGGAATCCGTATCGTCGATATCATTCGAGAGGGGATGACGGACGATGATCCACGCCTACAGTGAGATGTATCTCGAGGATGCCATGAGAACGCTGGGCGAGGCGGTCGATTTTGCCCTCTGTGACCAAGGGCTGACTCCGGCCGAGTTGACGGCCATCCTGTCGAACGCTTTTGAGATGAAACAGTTTGAGCGCGGTACGCCTCGCGTCGTCTGCGGCATGGCGGGCGACGAGCTCGCGCGCGATATTATCGCCCATGCGGGACTGACCCCCGTCGAATGCAGGGAGACCTATCCTTTCGATCGTTCGCCTCAGTATTGGGCGGGCTGGGTTTTGGCCTATACGCAATGGATGTGCGGCTTGGGCTTTAATGAGCTACTCGAAGTCGCCCCGCTCGATTGGATCATCGGCTCGTACCATCCGCTTCACGAGGCCTCCGAAGACAAATTCGCCCAGATTGTCATCGATAAATGGAACAACGCCCAGGCAGACAAAAAGGGCCTCAAAGCGGCACGAAAGGCGGCCGGACTAACGCAAAAACAGCTCGCCGTCCAATCGGGGGTTAAGCTTCGCGCCATACAACTCTACGAGCATAACCAACTCGGCCTACGCCGCGCCTCGGTCTCCTCGGCATTAGCGCTCGCAAATGCCCTAAACTGCACTATCGAAGACCTCGTCTGGCAACCGATTGCTCTGGAGTACGACTCCTAATGTCACTGTGTTGTGCTCCCCGGAATTGCATCGCACGTATAGAATCTAAGCATCCGCACGCCAGTAATTGAATGGATTGGACACCACATGGAAATCCCTAGCACCCTATGCAGCAATGTGTACGAGTTTGCGTTTTGCCCCGAGCCTTGTTACGACCGCCTGGTCGACCTCGCCGATCCCGAGGACTGGGGTCCTAGCAACCGCATCCTCAAAAACTACTTGTCGTTTTCGTTTAGCCGCGCGGTATTTTTGACCGAGCGCGACGTGGACCAGACCGCACCGTCAAACCTGCCGCTGGTGTTCGATGACGACCGCTGCCTGTTTAACACCGGCCTGTATACACGCCGCTACGAGACCATCTACGGTCTGTTTGAGCCCAATACCAAGCCCGACGCACGCCAGCGCTGGTTTTTGAAGGGCTTCTTTAAGGAGAGCGACCCCATGCTGGTCTCGTTTGAGTACCTGCCGTGCCGCGTGCGCTTTGCCGAGGACCCCTCCGAGCTGGTCTTTGACTACCGCCTGCCCATCCGCTCCAACATCGACCATATTCTGGGCGACGAGGAGAACCTGACGCGCATCCCCGCCAGCCTGATGGGGGAGGACAACTCGCTGCTGCTGCGCCGCGCCTTTGAGGGCGCCGTCGTCGAGGCCGCCCGCCGCGCCGCCGCCAACTACACGCTCGCGGTGCCGCAGTTCTACGGCGGCCGGATCCAGCTGCTGCTGCCGCTGTGCCTGACCGGCGACAAGCCCGAGCTGGCGCTGACTATCCAGCGCGAGGACGGCTTCTACGCCGCGCGTACCTGTCTCACGCTCGACATGGCCTACAACAACGCGCGACTTATCTGCCGCCCCGAGACTTCATGGATCAAGCGATAGAGGCCGGTTTAGCTGGTGGTTTGTCGGCTGCCCTAATTGCAGCGGCGCGGCTTGTGCCCACGAATTTAAAATCGGGGGCAAAAAGTTCTTGGTAAACCACGCGCGGCTATGATAGTATCTCTTTTGCCGAAAGGCGACGGGCGATTGGCTCAGGGGTAGAGCATATCCTTCACACGGATGGGGTCACAAGTTCGAATCTTGTATCGCCCACCATCTAAAGCACAGGTCAGAGGTGTTAAGCCTCTGGCCTTTTTCTTTTTGACACCAAGGCTGACACCAAAAATAAATCTTAGTTGTCTAGGGCGCTATTTTTTATCGCACCCTTTTTGCTGACGCCATTGCCCATTTTGTATAAAACGCATGCGTATTTTCATTGAATTCCCCCTGTGGGCAGCGCCAGTAGCGGAATGCGGTGTTTGCGCAGACGATTTCGTCCATTTGCGCCTCCCCTGGTATCGGCCGTGGGCCATGCGGATTGCGGACATGGCCGATTATCGACCGGGGCATCATGCGGGTAAGTACCGGAAGCAAACCAAAAGCTTGACGGGTTTCGCCGGAAAACCTTCGTGTGATAGATATCCGCTGGAAGGCGCTCTGGGCATACGGTCCCTGTCTCCACATTTGTGCTCGGATCACAACAGGTGCGCGACCTCTACCCGCGCCTACCCAACGCCGAAGACGGCTGGAGAGCCCTAGCCCAATCGCCCTTTGTGGTCGACGTCCTCAAGACCCCGATTATTACTACAACAGTGCCCGGTGGCGTTAACTACCATTCGGGATTACGAACAACAATCCGCTGTGATGATGCTTCTGAGGTGGACAGCACGCTGGAAACCGCGATGAGCTTTAGGGTTACCAATCCACTTGCGACGCTATTTACCATGGCGCGCTTTGTGTCTCCAACCGATCTTGTCCTTGCCATGTACGAATTCTGCGGATGGTTCTCAGTCTTTGAGCCCACCGCCGCAGCCGAAGCAGAACTGAGCAAGGCTGATGACGCCGCTCAAGATTCCACGACCGAATCCCTCTTTGAACTAGATGAGAGCCAAGACGAAGCGCAATGGAAACGCGTTTATGCGCGCGTAAAAACCAAGGAGCAGGTAAATGCAAAGGGACCAAACGGGCAAAAGAAAACGAAAGAGGTCACAAAGCTAAAGGGCACATCGCTCTGGATGAGAAAGCCGCTCATCGAATTGAACGAGCTTCATGAATACGCCAGGAAGATGAAAAGCCGCAAGTGGGGTACGAAGTTTTACAACGCCGCGCAGCTGGTGACGGGTATAGCCGCTTCTCCGCTCGAAGTTGCAGGAATTATATTGCTATCGCTTCCTCGCTCTCGCGGCGGTGCCGGCTTTAGAAACGTTTACGTCAACGACTTTACGCCGCTTACCGCATCGGCGCAGAGCATTGCAGGGCAAAAAGTCTGCTACGGGGATATCGTGATCGTGAATCCAACCATAATGAAGGCAGGCATCGTGGAGATTCAGGGAGAGGTCATCCACGGATCAGGCGCCGTGCTCGACCACGATGCCAAACGCATGACGGCGCTGCAAAGTATGGGGTATGACGTCTTCCTGGTTACACACGATATGCTTAATGAGGCCGAACAGCTTGATGCGATCGTGCGAAGTCTTTGCTCACGCTTGGGTTTGCGCTATAGGTGCAAAATAAAGGCTCAAAGGGCAGCGGAAACGGAGCTAAGGGCCAACGTACTGTGCAATTGGCTGGAAATTGGTCATTAAATGGGTGCCCTGCTCACTTCCGGGCGCCCTCGGTCGGCTGTCTGCGATGCCGCCGCCACGAAACCGGCCCATCTACTACGTTTGACCCCGACCCCTCGACCATACCCCGTATTTCGCGAAAACCGCAAGCCGTCTACCTGCGGTTTTATTTTTACCCGTGACACCATGGTCGGGGGATGCCGCCCAAACGTAGTAGATGGGCCGGTTCCATGGCGGGAGGCCCCCGGGGGCGGCCCCGAGGGCGGCGGGAAGGAGGGCGGCGGCCTCGCCGCCGCCCTCGGGGCGCGCCCCGCGGGCCGGATCCGGCATCGCGGGCCCCTCGGTCTCGAGCCCGTCCCGCGTCCTCGTCCCCTCCGCCGAAAGTTTTTCCGAAATTGTCCTTGCATCGGCGGGGGAGTTCCCGTATAGTACTTCTTCGCACGGGGGCGTAGCTCAGCTGGGAGAGCGCTTGACTGGCAGTCAAGAGGTCAGGGGTTCGATCCCCCTCGTCTCCACCCGAGCATTGAATGAGGCTCCAACGCAAGTTGGGGCTTTTTTTTCATATAGGCACACAAGGTCAAAGGCGGCACCATGATCCTCCCGGTCGACAAGATCGTGCGTTGAACGGGCGCCGCGTGCATGATAGTATTTCACGTCGTGGTGCAACGCTTCTCTACATGGAAGTCCTCCATTACCTTTGCAACCACTAATCACAAGGGCTCTTGGCGCAACGGTTAGCGCAGGGGACTCATAATCCCTGGGTTCTGGGTTCGAATCCCGGAGGGCCCACCAGGTTTTTCAACAGGTCAGGCAATATGTCTGGCCTGTTTTCTTTTTCACGGCAACATTTTCCTACAAGTAGCCTGATTGCCCACTTCCGAACGCTTTGAGTCGGGTTCCCGGTATGGTCTCCGCCGCGAAACCGGCCCATCTACTACGTTTAGCCCCGACCCCTCGACCATACCCCGTATTTCGCGAAAACCGCAGGCCGTCTACCTGCGGTTTTATTTTTGCCCGAGACGCCATGGTCGGGGGATGCCGCCCAAACGTAGTAGATGGGCCGGTTCCGTGGCGGGAGGTTCCCGGGGGCGGCCGGACTGGAGACGGGAAGGCGTGCGGCGCTGACGCCGCCCGCCCGCGGGGCGCGCCCCGCGGGCCGGATCGGGCATCGCGGCCCCTCGGTCTCGAGCCCGACCCGCGTCCTCGCCCCCGCCGCCGAAAGTTTTTCCGAAATTGTCCTTGCATCGCCGTCCGAGTTCCCGTATAGTACTTCTTCGCACGGGGGCGTAGCTCAGCTGGGAGAGCGCTTGACTGGCAGTCAAGAGGTCAGGGGTTCGATCCCCCTCGTCTCCACCCGAGCATTGAATGAGGCTCCAACGCAAGTTGGGGCCTTTTTTCATATAGGCACACAAGGTCAAAGGCGGCACCATGATCCTCCTGGTCGACAAGATCGAAAAAAGCTTCGGCGCGCGCGTCCTCTTTAGCGGCGCGTCCTTCCAGATCAACCCCGGCGAGCGCTTTGCGCTCGTTGGACCCAATGGCGCCGGCAAAACCACCATGCTCAAGATCATCATGGGCATCGACAGCCCCGACGCCGGCCAGGTCCAGTACGCCAAGGACTGCCAGGTGGGCTACCTAGAGCAGGAAACCAACCTGGAGCAAAAGGACACCACCATCCTTGCCGAGGTCATGGCCGCCGCCAAGGAAATCCGCCGCATGGGCGAGCGCGCCAACGAGCTGCAAGCCCAGATCACCGAGCTCTCCGAGCAGGGCAAGGACGTCGACGCGCTCCTTAACGAGTACGGCCAGGTCCAGGACCGCTTTGAGCACCTGGGCGGCTACGAGCTCGAGAGCAACGCCCGCAAGATCCTGTCCGGCCTGGGTTTCAAGGTTACCGACTTTGAGCGCCCGTGCTCCGAGTTCTCCGGCGGCTGGCAGATGCGTATCGCGCTGGCAAAGCTCTTCCTGCGCCACCCCGACCTGCTGCTGCTCGACGAGCCCACCAACCACCTAGACCTCGAGAGCGTCCAGTGGCTGCGCGGCTTTATCGCCAATTACGACGGCGCCGTTCTCATCGTCAGCCACGACCGCGCCTTCATGGACGCCTGCGTCGACCACGTCGCCGCGCTCGAGAACCGCCGCGTGACCACCTACACCGGCAACTACAGCAGCTACCTCAAGCAGCGCGAGGACAACCTGGAGCAGATGCGCGCCAAGCGTGCCGCCCAGGAGCGCGACATCGCCCATATGCAGGTCTTCGTCGACAAGTTCCGCTACAAGCCCACCAAGGCCGCCCAGGCGCAGGAACGCATCCGCAAGATCGAGCAGATCAAAAAGGAGCTCGTCATCCTGCCCGAGGGCCACAAGCACATCGACTTTAAGTTCCCAGACCCGCCACGCTCGAGCGACATGGTCGTGGGCCTAGAGGGCGTGTCCAAGTCCTACGGCAACAAGCACATCTACAGCGATATTGACCTTAAGCTCTACCGCGGCGAGCACGTGGCGCTTGTCGGCCCTAACGGCGCCGGCAAGTCCACCCTCATGAAGATCCTCGCCGGCCTGGAGCCGCCCACTACCGGCACGCGCGACCTGGGCACCAACGTGGGTGTGGCCTACTATGCCCAGCACGCGCTAGAGGGCATGACCGAGTCCAACACCGTCCTGCAAGAGATCGACACTGTCACGCCCAAGTGGACCGTACCGCAGCAGCGCAGCCTGCTGGGCGCCTTCCTATTTAGCGACAACGATTCCATCGAGAAGCAGGTTCGAGTCCTCTCCGGCGGCGAAAAGGCGCGTCTGGCCCTGGCCAAGATGCTCGTGGCGCCCGAGGCGCTCCTGTGCCTAGACGAGCCCACCAACCACTTGGACATCGACTCGGTGGACATGCTCGAGAACGCCCTGCAAAACTTCCCCGGTACCATCGTGCTGATCAGCCACGACGAGCACCTGGTACGCGCCGTGGCCAACCGCGTGATCGACATCCGCGACGGCAAGGTCACGGTCTACGACGGCGACTACGACTACTACCTCTACAAGCGCGAGGACCTCGCAGCCCGCGCCGCCGCCGAGGCAGCAGGGGAGAGCGCACCTGCCGCGGCCAAGTCCACCAAAGCCAACGCGGCCCAGGACAGCAGCCCAGCCGCGGCCCCTAAGCCGGCCGAGGGCAAAAAGACCAAGGAGCAAAAGCGCGCCGAGGCCCAGGCCCGTGCCGCGCTCAACAAAAAGCTCAAGGGCGTGCGCAACCAGCTCAAGAAGATCGAGACAGAGCTGGACAAAAAGCGTGCCCGCTATGACGAGCTTATGGAATTGATGGCAAGCGAAGAGCTTTATGCCGATCAGGATAAGTTCAACGCCGCGCTGGGGGAATATAACGGCCTTAAGCAAGAGCTGCCCAAGCTCGAGGACGAATGGCTGGAACTTTCCACCCAGATCGAAGAGGAGACCGCGCGTGAACTCTCGTAAGGCCACCGCCGTGGCGATGAGCATCATCGCCATCGCGTGCCGCATCTGCGGCATCTTTATGAGCGCGATGACCGTGCTGCTGTGCTTTAGCGGCCTCACCGCCAAGTTGCAGATCGTGGGCTTTGTCGTCGAGCTTTCGCGTGCGTTGCCGAGCGCCATCGCCGGCTACGGCGTCATCACATCGCCCTTTGGTGGCGTGTTCCGCCTGGATTACGCCATCGTCGCCGTGATCCTGTTTGTGATTGACCACCTGCTCACGCGCGCCTCGCGCCGCGTCCGCTAGGGGAGTGACATGTCCAGCAGCTACCTCATGAACCTGCTCGCGAGCGCCGTTGCCGTCATCGTCGGCATCGTGATCCACGAGAGTGCGCACGCCGCCGCGGCCTGGGCGCTCGGCGACAAGACGGCCCGCTCGCGCGGCCGCGTCTCGCTCAACCCGCTCAACCATATCGACCCATTTGGCACCATTCTCCTGCCGCTGCTGATGCTCGCGGCCGGCGGCCCGGTGTTCGCCTTCGCCAAGCCGGTGCCCGTATACCTCAATAACCTTAAGCACCCCAAGCGCGACGAAGTCCTGGTGAGCGCGGCCGGCCCCGCATCGAACATTGCGCTGGCATGCCTTGCGGCCGCACTCATGCACGCGGCATACGGCAACCTCTACGCCAGCATGTCCTTTGCTGTGGCATCACAAATCATGAACTTCGGTGCCACCTTTATTGTGGTCAACCTGTCGCTCGCGTTCTTCAACCTCATCCCGATCCCGCCGCTCGACGGCTCGTCGATTATCGTGCCGTTCCTCAAGGGCAAGGCGCTCACCAACTACTACCGCCTGCAGCAATACGCCATGCCCATCCTCATCCTAGTGCTGTATCTGCTGCCCATGTGGACCGGCATCGACGTGATCGGACGGTATTTCGACGTTACCGTGTATCCGCTGGCCGAGTGGCTGCTCAACTTCGCAATCGCCGGCATCTAAGGTAAACTTACAGGTCGACCGTGCAAAACGGTCGCAACATGCACCCAAACCGCGCCGCGAAGGCGCCGTCAAAGGAGGTCGAAGATGTCGTATCGCGTGTCGACGCAGGTCTACAGCGGACCGTTCGACCTGCTGCTTCAGCTGGTAACCCGCCAAAAAGTTGATATCGGAGCCATCTCGATCAGCGAGGTGGCCGAGCAATACCTGGCCGAGGCCGAGCGCATCGAGGCGCTGGACCTGGACGTGGCGAGCGACTTTTTGCTGGTCACGGCAACCCTTTTGGACATCAAGGCCGCCTCGCTGGTGCCCCAGGAGGCCCCGCGCAAGACAGACGACGATGACGAGGATGACGATGAGCTCGAGGAGCTCAGTGCGCTCGACGGCGACGCCCTGCGCGAGGTCCTGATTCAGCGCCTGATCGCCTACAAGCAGTTTAAGGGCGCGGCGGCAGCCCTTGGCGCGCGTATGCAGGCCGAGAGCCGCATGCATCCGCGCGTGGCCGGCCCCGACCCCGAGTTCCTAGGCCTTATGCCCGACTATCTGGCCGGCATTACCCTGCGCGGCCTCGCCGTCATCTGCGCCGACCTGGATGGCAAACGCCAGACCTTCCTGCTGGAGGCCGAGCACGTGGCGCCACATCGCGTGCCGCTCGACCTGACGGTGGCCTCGGTCGACCGCTTTACCATGGCACACCAAACCTGCACCTTCCGCGAGCTGCTGGACGGCGACGCCACCACCGAGCAACTCGTCGTCACCTTCCTGGCCATGCTCGAGCTCGCCAAGCGTGGCTCGCTTACGCTAAGCCAGGACGAGATCTTTGGAACCATTCAAATCAACCGCGTCGAGGGCGCCGAGGCATACGTGCCTGGCGAGGGCCCCGAGCTCACCGAATAGGAGCGGCAACCATGTCAACCCTTTCCACGCTGGAGGCAAACAGCCTCAAAGGCGCCCTCGAGGCGCTGCTGCTGGTGTCGAGCGACCCCGTGAACGCACCCGCGCTGGCAGCTGCGCTGGATATCGCCCCGGGCGAGTGCGCGTCGCTTTTGGCCGAGCTCAAGGTTGAGTACGAAGAGGCCAACCGCGGCTTTCAGCTGCGCGAGGTCGCCGGTGGCTGGCGCCTGTTTACACACCCCGCCTACCATGATGTGGTCGAGGCCTACGTGCTGAGCTGGGACACGCAAAAGCTGTCTCAGGCGGCGCTTGAGACCCTGGCCGTCATCGCCTACCACCAGCCCGTCACGCGCGAGGTGGTCAAGGGCATCCGCGGCGTCAACTCCGACGGCGTCATCGCGTCGCTCGTGGATAAGGGCCTGGTGCGCGAACTCGGCCGCGACCCCGAGCGCGGTCAGGCCATCATCTACGGCACGACCAACGCCTTCTTGGAAAAGTTCGGCCTGCGCTCCACCCGGGACCTGCCCGATCTGGAGCAGTTTGCCCCCGACGAGCAGTCGCGCCAGTTTATCCGCGAGCGCCTGAGCGGCCGCAGCATTCAGTCCACGCTCGAGGAGCAGGCCGAGGACCTGGACGAAGAGCGCGAACTGATCGATACCGATGTTGAGGACACCGATGGCGAGGAGCTTCTGCCCACCGTAGATACCTCGGAGGATATACATGACGAGGACTAACGAAGCAGAGGAAACGCACTTCGCAAGCGCCATGGACAACGCAGCGCCCACGGGCGACGCCCAGCCCGTCTACCCGCACACTATGCGCCTGCAGCGCTTTTTGGCGCGCGCGGGCGTAGCGAGCCGCCGCGGCTCGGAGGACCTGATGACTGCCGGCCGCGTAACCGTCAACGGCCAGGTCGCGACCGAGCTGGGCACCAAGGTCGATGTCGACCGCGACCACATCGAGGTCGACGGTATGCCCGTCAAGCTCAACCAGGGTGCCGTGTACCTGATGCTCTACAAGCCGA
The DNA here is from genome assembly GCF_046116915.1 of Collinsella sp. wc0583. Classification (NCBI taxonomy): domain Bacteria; kingdom Bacillati; phylum Actinomycetota; class Coriobacteriia; order Coriobacteriales; family Coriobacteriaceae; genus Collinsella; species Collinsella sp. wc0583. The sequence goes on from NZ_JBJXBN010000001.1 coordinate 366,192, forward strand.
CCGGCTACCTCACCACCATGAGCGATCCACAGGAACGCCCTTGCGTGGCCGACCTGGTCCCGCGCGACCGCTTTCCGGGGCTCTTTCCGGTGGGTCGTTTGGACCGCGACACCACGGGCCTTCTGCTCTTTACCACCGACGGTGACCTGTCGCAGGACCTGCTGCATCCCAGCAAGCACGTCTACAAGACCTACCAGGCGCTGGTGGACGGCAACCTGACCGATCGCGACCTCACGCCGCTGCGCCGCGGCATCGAGCTCGACGATGGCCTATGCCAACCGGCGATCTGCCGCGTCATTAACGCGCGCGAGGCCGAGGCCGTAGCCCCGCAAGGCATCAAGCCCGGCACCACCGCCGTGGAGGTCATCATCCGCGAGGGCCGCAAGAACCAGGTCAAGCGCATGCTGAGCAAGATTCACCATCCGGTGATCCGCCTGCATCGCTGCAACTTTGCCGGCCTGGAGCTCAAAGACGTGGCTAAGGGCTCGTGGCGCGAGCTCACCGACCGCGAGGTGCAGATTCTCAAGGCCGGCGGCATCCCGCCCAAGCAGGCCAGCTCCAAGCAGGGCGACCCCAACGCGACAGCGGTCAACCCCGCGACCCGCACGCGTCACCACGGCAGCCACGGTTCCGCGCCCAAGCGCAACACCTACCGCGAGCGCTACACGGGTTAGCCAGTACACCAAGCAACAGCGCTCGCGTCCCATACCAGCACGTCAACCACCGAAAGGAAGCATTGCATGATCGTCGCCATCGACGGCCCCGCCGGATCCGGCAAGTCCACTATCGCCAAGGAGATCGCCCGCCAGCTGGGCTTTAACAAGCTCGACACGGGCGCCATGTATCGCGCCGTCACTTTCGCCGCGCTCGACCGCGGCATCGACCTGGACGACGAGGCGGCCATCGACGCCCTCGCCAAGCAGATCGAGATTCGCTTTACCAACGGCACCGGCGAGGACACGCGCCTGACCATCGACGGTAAGGACGCCTCAGCCGCCATCCGCACCCCGCAGGTGGACGCCAACGTGTCCAAGGTCTCGGCCTACCCGGGTGTGCGCGCCGCCATGCTTATCCATCAGCGCCGCGCCGCCGAGGACCGCGACATTGTCGCCGAGGGTCGCGACATCGGCACCGTCGTGTTTCCCAACGCGCAGGTCAAGGTGTTCCTGACCGCCGACCCGCGTGAGCGCGCCCGCCGCCGTGTGCTGCAGCGCCACCAAAACGACGTCCAGCCGCTCACCACCGAGCAGCGCAAGGCCGAGGTCGACGAAACCCTCGACGCACTCAAGCAACGCGACAAGCTCGACAGCAGCCGCGAGGTCGCGCCGCTCGTGCCCGCTGAGGACGCCGTGCACGTCGACTCCACCGCTCACACCATCGACGAGGTCGTCTCGATCATCGAGGACCTTATCAACCAAAGGAGGTAGCCCATGCGCCTGTTTAAACAGACGCCCGAGGATTACTACAACGCCCCCTACGCTGAGTTCCCCGCTCTCATCCGCGGCACCGTCTTCGTGGTCATGGGCATCCTGTGGGCCTTCTCCAAGCTTATGTGGCGCTGGAAGGTCGAGGACGCCGACCTGCTGTTTGAGCGACAGGAAGGCCGCGGCAGCGTGGTCATCTGCAACCACACCTCGATGGCCGAGTTGCTGGCCGTGGAAACGGCACTGTTCTTTGGCGGCCGCCGCATTCGTCCCATCTTTAAATCCGAGTTTGCCAAGAGCAAGATCGTGCGCTGGGCCTTTAGCCGTGTGGGCGGTATTCCCGTCGAGCGCGGCACCGCCGACATGAAGTGCTTGCGCGCCGCTCAGCATGCGCTGCAGCGCGGCGAGGACGTCTTGATCTTCCCCGAGGGCACGCGCATCCGCTCGCGCGAAATCAAGCCCGAGGTCCACGGCGGCTTTGCGCTTATCGCCCAGATGGGTAAGGCGCCCGTCAACCCTCTCGCCATCTGCGGCTGGTCCGATATCACGCCTGCGGGCAAAAAGATCATGCGCCCCAAAAAGTGCTGGATCCGTGCCGGCAAGGCCGTCTCGCTTGCCGATGCTCCGGCCGAGCTCAAGCGCAAGGAACGCCTGGCATGGTTTGAGTCCGAAGCCATGAGTCACGTCTACGCCATGCGCGATGACCTGTGCGCCGAGCACCCGGGCAGGTTCTAGCCATGGGCGAGTATGTCATGAACACTGCCGAGGCTGTGACCGGCAAGGCAGACGCCCCCACCATCGAAATCGCTGCCCACGCCGGCACCTGCTACGGCGTGCAGCGCGCGCTCGATATGGCCTTGGCGGCCGCCCCGCAAGCGGGGGAGAACGCTCAGGTCCACACCCTGGGCCCGCTCATCCATAATCCCATCGTGGTGCGCGAGCTTGCCGAGGCGGGCGTCGGCCTGGCCGAGACCCTGGACGATGCCGCATCGGGCACCGTGATCATTCGCGCGCACGGCGTGGTGCCGCAGGTGATCGAGGTCGCTCTCGAGCGTGGCCTCGACGTGGTCGACGCCACCTGCCCCTACGTCAAGAAGGTCCACGTGGCCGCTGAGCGCCTGGTGCGCGAGGGCTATCGCGTGCTCGTCGTGGGCGAGCCGGGCCATCCCGAGGTTGAGGGCATCCTGGGCCACGCCGGCGATGACGCGCAGGTCGTGAGCTGCGCCGCCGATGCGGACGCGCTACCGCTCAAGGGCAAGGTGGGCCTCGTCGTGCAGACCACCCAGACCGCACGGAACCTGGCCGAGGTAGTGGCCTCCATCACCTCACGCGTGCAGGAACTGCGCGTGATCAACACCATCTGCGCAGCCACGAGCGAGCGCCAGCAGGCGGCGGCGTCTCTCGCCAACCGCTGCGACTGCATGGTTGTGGTGGGCGGAAAGAACTCGGGCAACACCCGCCGCCTGGCGCAGATCTGTGCTGATGCTTGCGAGCACACGCATCACATCGAGGAAGCTTCGGAGCTTGAGGCCGCATGGTTTGTCAACGCCCGCCACATCGGCATCACCGCCGGAGCCTCCACCCCGCAAGAACACATCGAGCGCGCCGTCGAGCGCATCAAGGAGCTTTGCCGCTAATCATGGACCAGACCGTACCCGCATACGCCGCCGAGGTGGCCGATTACGGGCGCAGCCGCGACCCCGAGCCGGGTGAGGGCGCGCTCGTTAAAAACGTGCGTCCCGAATCGCCCGCGTGGGATGTGGGTATCGAGCCGGGAATGCGCGTGCTCACGGTCAACGGCGAGCAGCTGACCGATATGATCGTGTGGCTCTGGGAGGCAGACGACGACACCGTCGAGCTGGAGGTTTTCGATCCGCGCGACGGCACCGTCACCCCCGTCGAGCTCGATCGTTTTCCCGGCGAGGACTGGGGGCTTGAGTTCGATGGCCCCATCTTTGACGGCATGCGCACCTGCGTAAACGCCTGCGTGTTCTGCTTTATGACGATGCTCCCCAAGGGCGGTCGCTCCACGCTCTACATCCGCGACGATGACTACCGCCTGAGTTTCTTGCAAGGCAACTTTGTCACGCTCACGAACCTCACCGACGAGGACGTGCAAAACGTCATCGATCGCAACATGAGCCCCATGAACGTGTCGGTTCACGCCGTGAGCCCCGACGTCCGCCGTCGCATGATGGGCCGTAACGCCCAGCGCGGCATGGACGTACTCGAGGCCATCATGGCCGCCGGCATCGAGATTCACGCGCAGATCGTGCTGTGTCCCGGCATGAACGACGGCGAGGAGCTGGAAAAAACCTTGCGCTTTTGCGAGGAGCACGAGCAAATCACGAGCCTGGGCATTGTGCCGCTCGGCTTTACCAAGCATCAGAACCGTTTTAGCTGGTCCTACAGCGACAAACCCGAGCTGGCGCGCGAGACGATTGCCATGATCCGACCCTACCAGGACCGCGCCTTCGAACGCTTTGGCCGCCACACCTTCCAGATGAGCGACGAGTTCTACCTGGATGCCGGCATCGAGCCGCCCGAGGCAGACTTTTACGACGGCTACCCGCAGTACTACGACGGCATCGGCATGATCCGCTCCTATCTGGACGAGACCGACAACGTGCTCGCCGCCGACGCCGAGCGCCTGCGCCGCGTTCGCGAGGCAATCGCCGCCCGTGGCCAGCGCCTGCTGTGCCTCTCGGGCGCCAGCGCGCGCGACACCGTGGCCCGCTTTGTGGAATCGCCGCACGGCCTTGCCGGTACCGTCACGGCCATCAAAAACCACTACTTTGGCGGCAACGTGGACGTGACCGGCCTCATCGTCGCCTGCGACATCTTGGAGCAGCTGCCGCAGGACCTGTCGGGGGTTATGCTCTTTGTGCCTAAGCTCATGTTCAACGCCGACGGTATGACCCTTGACGAGTATCATCGTGACGAATTACTCGCAAGCCTTACCGGTCGCGGCGCCGAGGTTCATGTGGTATCGACCATGCCACATGAGCTGCTCGATACCCTGGAGCACATCCTTGGCATAACGCCCGCCAATTCAACTATTCCCGCTGACCCTACCCATTAAAGGAGAGCAGATGAAACCTATCGTCGCCGTCGTCGGACGCCCCAACGTGGGCAAGTCCACGCTCGTTAACCGCCTGGCCCAGACCTCGGACGCCATCGTCCACGAGTCCCGCGGCGTTACGCGCGACCGCTCGTATCACACGGCAGATTGGAACGGCCGCGAGTTCACCATCGTCGACACGGGCGGCATCGAGCCGCTCAAGAGCGATGACGTCTTTGCCACGTCCATTCGCGACCAGGCCCTCGCCGCCGCCGAGGAAGCCGCCGTCATCCTGTTTGTGGTCGACGGCCGCACCGGCGTCACCGAGGAGGACGAGTCGGTCGCTCGCATGCTCAAGCGCTGCGACAAGCCGGTCTTTCTGCTGGTGAACAAGCTCGACAATCCCGATCGCGAGAACGACAGCATCTGGGAGTTCTATTCGCTCGGCATCGGTGAGCCCACGCCGCTCTCGGCCCTGCATGGCCATGGCACGGGCGACCTGCTCGACGATATCGTGGCCCTGCTTCCGGAAGAAGAGGACGAGGTCGCCGATGAGTTCCCCGACGCGCTGAACGTTGCCATCATCGGCCGCCCCAACGCCGGTAAGTCGTCGCTGTTCAACCGCATCCTGGGCGCCGACCGCTCCATCGTGTCCAACATCGCCGGCACTACGCGCGATGCTATCGACACCGTCGTCGAGCGCGACGGCAAGCATTACCGCATGGTCGACACTGCGGGCATTCGCAAGAAGAGCACCGTGTACGAGAACATCGAGTACTACTCCATGGTTCGCGGCCTGCGTGCCATCGACCGCGCCGACGTGGCGCTGCTTGTCGTCGACGCCTCCGTGGGCGTCACCGAGCAGGACCAGAAGGTCATGGGCTTGGCCATCGAGCGCGGCTGCGCCATCGTGGTGCTGCTCAACAAGTGGGATCTGCTCGACGACGACCGCAAGCGCGAGGCCTGCATGGAGACCGTCGACCGCCGTCTGGGCGTCATGGCTCCCTGGGCCCAGTACCTGCGCATCTCGGCCCTGACCGGCCGCAGCGTCGAGAAGATCTGGGCGATGGTCGACGCAGCCGAAAAGACGCGCTCGCAAAAGATCACCACCTCGCGCCTCAACACGTTCCTCACTGACCTGCGCGAGTTCGGCCACACCGTGGTGGACGGCAAGCGTCGCCTGCGCATGCACTACGTGACCCAGACGGGCGTCAACCCGCCGACGTTTACGTTCTTCGTCAACCACAGCGACCTGGTAAACGACACCTACCAGCGCTACGTGGAGAACCGTATGCGCTCGACCTTCGATTTTTCCGGCACGCCCATTCGACTCTTCTTTAGGAAGAAGGAGCAAAAGGATGCATAATCCGATTCTGCTGACCGCCATCTGCGCCGTGGTCTCGTTCTTTATCGGAGCGATTCCGTTTGGCTTGATCCTGGGCCGCGTGTTCAACCACACCGACATTCGCAAGGCGGGCTCCGGCAACATCGGCACCACCAACGCCCTGCGCGTAGCCGGCCCCAAGGTGGCCGCGCTCACGCTGCTGCTCGACTGCCTTAAGGGCGCTATCTGCGTCCTTATCGCCCGTCCGCTCATCGCGGGCGTGGGCTATGGCTTCCCTGTGAGCATCATGGCGCCTGGAGCCCCCGGCGACTGGATGCTCGGCGTCATCTGCCTGGCTGCGGTATGGGGCCACATCTTCTCGCCCTACCTCAATTTCCATGGCGGCAAGGGTATCGCCGTGGGCCTGGGCGTCATCCTCGCCTGGTACTGGCCCATCGGACTTTCGCTGTTGGGCATGTTTATCGTGGCCGTCGCCATCACCAAGTTTGTGTCGGTGGGCTCGCTTGCCGCGGCCATCGGTCTTCCCATCGCCGTCTGCGCGGTCTTTCCGTACTGCAGCCTGGGTCTCAAATTTTGCATGGCGCTGATCGGCATCACCGTGGTGTGGGCCCATCGTGCGAACATCAAAAAGCTCATGACGGGCAAGGAGTCCAAGCTCTCGTTTACCAAGCGCGTGACCGTGCCCGACGATAAGTAGGAGAGAGTCATGAATGTTGCGCTGATTGGCTCCGGCTCCTGGGGAACCGCCGTCGCCGGCCTTGCTGCCGCACGAGCCGAGCGCGTGATCATGTGGGCCCATAGCGAGCAGACGGCCGCCGGCATCAATGGCGAGCACCGTAACCCCCGTTATCTGGTGGACTACGAGCTGCCCGGCAACGTCGTCGCCACGACGGACCTGACGCAGGCGCTCGACGGCGCCGAGGCCGTCATCTTTGCCGTGCCCTCCACGCACCTGCGCAGCGTATGCCATCAGGCAGCACCCTTCATCGCCGCCTACACCCCGGTGCTCTGCCTCACCAAGGGCATTGAGCCCGAGTCCGGCCTGCTCATGAGCGAGGTCATCGCCAGCGAGATCGGCAACGAGCGGCGCGTGGCGGCGCTCTCGGGACCCAACCATGCCGAGGAGATCTGCCGCGGCGGACTTTCTGCCGCCGTCATCGCCAGCGAAGACCCGCAGATAGGGGAGACCTTTAAGGACCTGCTTCTATCCACGGCCTTCCGCATCTACCTGTCGCAGGACATGACCGGCGTCGAGGTATGCGGCGCCATGAAAAACGTCATCGCCATCGTGTGCGGCATCTCCGCCGGTACCGGTGCGGGCGACAACACACTCGCCCTTATCATGACGCGCGGCCTGGCCGAGATCAGCCGACTGGTGCATGCCCGCGGCGGGCAGGCCATGACTTGCATGGGCCTTGCCGGCATGGGTGACCTCATTGCCACCTGCACCTCCGAGCATTCGCGCAACCGCACCTTTGGCTACGAGTTTGCCCACGGCGTGTCGCTCGACGAGTACCAGGCACGCACGCACATGGTGGTCGAGGGCGCCGTTGCGGCCCGCAGCGTCAGCGAGCTCGCCCGTTCACTGGGCGTAGACATTCCGCTCACCTTTGCCGTGGAGCAAACGCTCTACAACGGTGTTACTTTGGATAGGGCGCTCGAAATTCTCACCGACCGCGTCCCATCGCAAGAGTTCTACGGACTCACCGACTAGTGCAGAAAGGCTACTACCATGGGTTCCATTAAAATCGCTCCGTCCATCCTTTCGGCCGATATGGCCAACCTTAAGGGCGACCTCGACAAGATCGCCGGTGCCGACTTTGTGCACTTCGATGTCATGGACGGTCACTTTACCGGCAACCTCACCTTTGGCGTCGATATCCTCAAGGCCGTCAAGCGCTCCACCGACGTGCCGGTCGACGCGCACCTCATGGTGTCGAACCCCGACGAGACCGTCGATTGGTATGCCGACGCCGGTGCCGATATGATCACCGTTCACTACGAGGCCTCCACGCACCTGCACCGCACGCTCACCCATCTGCAGCAGCGCGGCGTCAAGGCCGGTGTGGTGCTCAACCCCGCCACGCCCGTCTGCGTGCTCGAGAGCATCATCGACGTTGTCGACATGGTACTGCTCATGAGCGTGAACCCCGGCTTTGGCGGCCAGAGCTTTATCCCCGGTACCATCGCCAAACTGCACGAGCTCAAGGCCATGTGCGAGCGTCACGGCGTTTCGCCCCTCATCGAGGTCGACGGCGGCATTTCTTCCAAGAACATTGCCGAGGTCGTCAAGGCCGGCGCCAACGTCCTCGTGGCCGGCTCCGCTGTATTTAAGTCCGAAGATCCCGCCGCCGAAGTTGCGCTGCTGCAGAAGCTGGGCAATGAGGCTGCACAGGAGGCATAAATCCTTATGACCGCAGGTCAAAACCGCATACCCGTGAATCTTGACTATGCCGCCTCGACGCCCATGCGCGCCGAGGCGCTCCTTGCGCAGCGCGAATACGACGATAGTGAGCTTGCGGGCGTCAACCCCAACTCGCTGCACTCGCTCGGTCGCAAGGCCGCCGCACGCCTGGAGGCCGCACGTCGCGAGATCGCCCGCAGCTTTGGCGCACGCGTTCGCCCGTCCGAGATCGTCCTGACCAACGGCGGCACCGAGGCCAACCAGCTGGCGCTCCTCGGTCTTGCCGAGGGCGCTCGTCAGCGCGACCGCAAGCGTAACCGCGTTATCGTATCTGCCATCGAGCACGATTCGATCCTGGACAACCTGCCGCTGCTGCGTGCCGCCGGCTTTACCGTCGACCTGGTGCAGCCCTGCCGCGCGGGCTACATCGAGCCTGACGCGCTGAGTGACTTGCTCGGCGACGACGTGGCGCTCGTGAGCATCATGGTCGCCAACAACGAGACCGGCGTGGTGCAGCCCATCCGCGAGCTTGCCGCCGCCGCGCATACCGTGGGCGCACTGTTCCATACCGATGCCATCCAGGGCTATCTGCATATTCCGCTCGATGTCACCCAGCTGGGCGTCGACGCCATGTCCGTCGCAGCCCACAAAATTGGCGGTCCCGTTGCCTCCGGCGCGCTCTACGTTAAGACCCGCACGCCGCTGCGCCCCCGCATCTTTGGCGGCGGACAGGAAGCCGGACGTCGCGCCGGCACGCAGGACCTGCGCACACAGCTGGCCTTTGCCGCTTCCGCTCGCACGCTCGCGCCCCATGTGGCCCAGGAGCGCGAGAAGCTGCAAGCCCTTTCCGACAAGCTCTACACCATGCTTACGGCCCATCCGCGCATTCACGCCACCATGGGCGACTACGCACAGGCCGACCGTCTGCCCGGCATGGTATCGATCTACATTGACGGCATGGACTCCGAGGAGCTCATCATCAAGCTTGACGCCGCCGGCTTTGAGGTATCGGCAGGCTCGGCATGCTCGAGTGGCAGCATGGACCCCAGCCACGTTTTGAGCGCGATGGGCATCGGTCGCGAGCAGGCTCTGGGCGCACTGCGTATCTCCTTCGATGACCGCGTGAATCCGGCCGATCTGGACGAATTTGCCCAGACGCTGCTCTCGATCGTAGGTGCCGCATGATCGTCTCCGAGCTTGAACGTGCCCTGCTGGCGCGCTACCCCAAGGCGTACGCCGAGGGCTGGGATCATGTTGGGCTATCTGTGGGAGACCCTGCTGCCAAGATCACCGGTGTTGCCTGCGCACTCGACGCGACCGAGGCCAACGTGCATCGCGCTCTCGAGGCCGGCGCTAACGTGCTGCTGACGCATCATCCCATCTATATCAAGGCGCCCGAGGCCTTTTGTCCGGCCGATTCCGCGCGACCCCAGTGCAGCGCTGCGCTGTACGAGGCAGCTCGTTGCGGCGTGAGCATCATCTCGCTTCACACCAACCTGGACCGCTCGCACGAAGCGCGTGTTCGCCTAAGTAAGTTGCTGGGCGCTGAGCCCATGAGCTCGCTGGAGCATGTGGACGACCCCGAGGCTTGCGGCCTGGGCGCCCTTGCGGCGTTCAACGACCCCTGCAGCCTGCGCGACCTTGCCGCGCGCGCCGCTACGGCGTTTGGCAGTGACCCCCGCGTGTGGGGCGAGGCCAATCGCCCGTGCAGGACCGTCGCCATTTTGGGCGGCTCCCTAGGCGACTTCGGAGAGCTCGCCATCGCCGCGGGCGCAGACGTTGTCGTGACGGGCGAGACGGGCTACCACGTGGCGCAGGACCTGGCCTTGCGCGGGCTACCGGTAATCTTGCTCGGCCACGACCGCTCCGAGGAGCCGTTCGTTGATATATTGATGAACTCTGCAGTTGATGCCGGGGTCGACCCCCGTCATGCGATTAAAATACTGAACCCTTGCCAATGGTGGACTGTGACAAAAGGAGAGAACTTATGAGCGCCGGCGCTACGCTACTCAAGCTGCAACAGATCGATTTGGAGCTCGCCCGCAACAAGAGCGAACTTGCCAATATGCCGGAGCTCAAGGAGCTCGCTTCCAAGCGTAAGACCTACGTTAAGCTCAAGGCCGAGATGACCAAGCTCTACGCCCAGCGCAAGGATCTGGACATTGAGCTCGACGACCTCAACACTACCGAGATCCAGACCAATAACGCCATCGAGGCCGCCAAGAAGCGTCACGTTGACGGATCTGACTACCGCGAGGTTCAGGACCTGGAAAACGAGCTCGCCACCCTGGCCAAGCGTCTGGACAAGATTGAGCACACCCGCAAAGATGTCGTCGTCGCCCACAAGGAGGCGCTCGACCGCGAGGCTCGCGCGCAGGCCATCATCGCCAAGTTCGAGGAGGGCGTGAAGGCCGATACCAAGGCCGCCCGCGCCAAGGCCACCGACCTCCAGGCTCAGATTGATGCCGCCACCAAGGAGCGCACCGCGCTTGCCGCCACGCTGCCCGCCGATGTGCTCGCCGATTACGAGCACCTGCTCAAGCAGTTCCGCGGCCTGGCCGTCGAGACCATCAAGGGCAACATCCCCACGGTCTGCCACACCGCGCTGCAGGCGTCGTCCATGAGCGACCTCAACCACGACGGTAGTGAGATTACGCACTGCCCGTACTGCCACCGCCTGCTCGTACTCCCCAACAAGGAAGCCTAACGATGACGGCGGCACCCAACAATTCAATGCAACTTGAGGGAAAAACGATCCTGCTGGGCATTACCGGCGGGATCGCCGCCTATAAGTCGTGCAATATCGTGCGCCTGCTGCAAAAGCGCGGCGCACGCATCAAGGTCGTTATGAGCGAGCATGCCACCGAGTTTGTAGGCCCGCTCACCTTCCGCGCGCTCACCAACGAGCCGGTCGCTGTAGGTCTGTTCGACGACCCCTCCGACCCCATCCACCACATTTCGCTCGCGCAGGAGCCCGATCTGGTGGTCGTGGCGCCCGCGACGGCCAATATCATCGCCAAGATGGCAAACGGTATCGCCGATGACCTCATCTCCACCACGCTGCTTGCCACGCCGCGACCCATCGTGATCGCACCCGCTATGAACAACGGCATGTGGAAGGCGCCGGCGACGCAGGCCAACATGGTCACGTTGCGCGACCGTGGCGTCCATGTGGTGGGACCCGGCAGTGGCTACCTTGCCTGCGGCGACGTGGACACGGGACGCATGAGCGAGCCCGAGGACATCGTCGAGACCGTCTGCGAGGTACTCGCCCCCGCGCCTCAGGACCTGGCAGGTAAGCGCATCGTGATTACCGCCGGCCCCACGCACGAGCCGATCGACCCCGTACGCTTTATCGGCAACCGGTCATCGGGCAAGATGGGCATCGCCCTGGCGGGGGAGGCCACTCGCCGCGGAGCTGCGGTCACGCTTGTGCTGGGCCCGACATCGCTCGATGTTCCCCGCGGCGTGGAGTGCGTGCGCGTGCAGACCGCCGCAGAGATGCTGCAGGCTGCGCTGGGCGCCTTTCAGACGGCCGATGCGGCCATTTGTGCCGCAGCCGTCGCCGACTACACCCCCGCAGCCCCTGCCGACCATAAGCTCAAAAAGGCTAACGAGCGCCTGGATGGCATTGAACTGGTCGAGACAGTCGATATCTTGGCCGAGCTTTCGCGCCAAAAGGGGGAGCGGTGCGTGATCGGCTTTGCGGCTGAGACCGATAACGTCGTGGAGTACGCTCGGCGAAAGCTCGCCCGCAAGGGTTGCGACGCCATTATCGCCAACGATGTCTCGCGCGCCGATTCGGGCTTTGGAACCGATACCAACAAGGCCTGGATCGTGAGCACAGCGGGTACGCAAGAACTTCCCGTTCTAACAAAACCCCAGCTCGCGGATACAATTTTGGACTTGCTTCAAAATTTGTAAAAAAGTTCTTGCACAAGGGCAAAGTTTCGGGTTAATATACTCCCTGTTGCGAGCGAGAGCAGCGCAACAAACAAAAGCTTCGGGACGTGGCGCAGCTTGGTAGCGCACTTGACTGGGGGTCAAGGGGTCGCTGGTTCGAATCCAGTCGTCCCGACCAGAAGTTTGCAGGTCAGGCACCTAGTGCCTGACCTTTTTTGTTTTAAGCAATTGTTTAATTTTCAGTAAGCAATAGGGTGCCAAAAATCTACCTACGCGATAATCGCCTTTTGCGGCTACTTGCGCGTTTTGCACGCGCTTGAGCCGATTTATTAACGCGATATGAATCTACATACGCGTAGCTGGTATACAGCCGAATACAGGCTGTATTTATCGCGGCGATTTACGTAGATATAGCGACTGTAACGAACAAGCGTGTCGCTGTATTTATTCCAGTAGTTCACTTGATCGATGGACAAGTGAGCTGTTGCAACGAAACGCCAAGCGGGATGGGCTCTATACGAGGATGCCGCAGGAGTAATGGCGGGGGAGTGCGGCAGGCGCTCTGAGAGCCGCTGTGTGACCCCATTTCTCCTCAAACCGATAACCTATGCCACAAACATCAAACCGTTCGAGTAACCGCCAAAAGAAAAGCCCGCACAGGCCGTGCGGGCTTAACAGATGAATCTAGAAGCACCAAGCTGGGCAGACGCGATTCGAGTTCGTCGCGACGTAGTTGTACGACGGATCGCCGTTGCTGTTGACATAGAGGAAGAGCGCAGAGGCGCTCGGATTCAAGGAACGCTCCCACCAAGCGACGCCAACACTCAGGCAATCGTTACCCGAATAATTGTTCGTCACCTTACCCTTGAAGGCCTCGTACTGGGTTCCTTCGTTTCCGATCCAAGAATAACCAGACCAGCCGCTATAAGGGGTCTCGACGATTTCGGAATAACTGAGCATGAACAGCTTGTCCGAGGTCGCCGTCACGGCGGCATTCTTGTCGGTTCCATCAACGTTGTTCGTCAGCTTCCTGACCGGCTTCACCTTGGATTGGAAATCGGAGGGCATCAGGTTCCAGATCTCGCCGGAGTTAATCTTCGCGCGGAGTTCCGACTTCTCCCAGCCACCGGCATTGGTGTTGGTGGCGTTCACGCGAGATTTGATACCCGTCGAGGCGGCGAGGAACGTCAGGCCCGTCTTGCCGCTACCATCGGCCAAGTCATCGTGGTTGATGCCGATAATCTTGTACTCGAGCGTCTGACCATCGGTGAGCTTCATCGAGAACTTCGTCCCTGCATTCATCGCGGCCTCCGCCTTGGCGAAGGCGGACGATGCCTCGCCCTTCGCGGCGATGTCCTCGGCCACGGCCTTCTGCTCTTCGAGGGTCCAGTCCTTCGCGTCCTTGGCGATAGCCGCCTGGACGGTCGCGGAATCGGTACCTGCAGACCCTCCGCCGGATGCGCCTCCCTCGACGCCGCCAACCGTCCCATTGTTCACCGTGTTGCCGACCAGGTTGAACTGGTTGCGGATGGCTCCGGCCACGCCGGGTCCCGCGAACACGATCACCAGGCCGATGACCGCGATGATCAGGACGTACTCGATGATTCCTTGGCCTCCGGAGGCGGATACCTCTAGGAGATACCCCCCCCCGGAGGTTCTGCGCCGCTGCATGCATATGCGACACTCCCTTCGCTCAGGGTGAATAGAAACGAGCTGAGCGTAGGGTTATCGCGGGAATCTGTCTTTGTCTTGCCGCTGCGGCATCTTGGCTATTGCCATGCCTTGGGAAGGATTACGCCGGGGACGTTCTTGTCGGAGTCGCTATGCAGTGTATTCGGGCTGATGTTCCAGTCGGAACAATCCAGATGGAGACTCCGGCACTGCTCGGACATTCCCGTTAAGTCATATACAGCACTGAAATCGCACTTGGCACTGAGACCAGCTACGTCCACATCCGCGTCCGGAACGAATCGAAGCGGCACCCCATTTCAAAACGAAGCCTCGGTCCATGAAGGAGACTTTCCCATATACATAGATTAAGATAAGACCGTGTATGACCAATATGAACTTGAGCATATTCCGTCCGTATTCATACTGGATGATCAAGGAAACATCATCGGCCCATCCGAAGGAGAGGAAGAACCTCTTGCCTTATTAAAGAAATACGCCGAATACAACGGATATAAAGCGGAAGGAGGCAACATCGAGTAACTATCAAAGGCCAGATTAAGGAGCCAGCCATGAAGAAATGCCTACCCTCCATCGTCTCAGCAACTCTTTGCCCCGCCCTTGTCATGACACCATTTGTACCCGTTGCGGCAGCCCATGCCGACGAGGGATCTCCCGCCGAGAGCAGCGAGATCTACGTCGGAGTCAATTACGACGAAAATTACGATATATCCCTTTTTTGAGCGCGAGCGCTGCGCGGATTCATATTCCAAGGCGTGGGCGTTTCTCACGGATCTGCAAATAACCGCCCCGTCCCTCACAAGGTCAAGCTGAACGCGAAGGAGGAGGCTTGCCTGCGCGATCTCTAGCTTGTTGGCACCGCTGAAGTTATCGCCGGTCTCGTGACAACCGGTCCTAGCGGCGGCTTTTTTGCAACCGCAATGACATCGTACCGACTTTTCATTTGCATGTTCTGAAAGGAAGTTGCCATGTTGTCGCAAAATCAATCGAGATACTTGAACACAATCGGCTTTGCCCTGCTTGCATTACTCTTTGCTAGCGACCTTTTGCTGAAACCGCCCAAGGAACTCGTTTTGCTTGCCATAGACTGCATTTCCGCCCTTTACTTTACGGCAACCCTATTCGTCGGACTAAAGGAGAGGAAAAAAGGCGTAGTCGTTGCATCTGCCGTAGGCGTGATCATAACCATTGCCTCATTCTTTATCTGACACATTGGTGATCTAGGGGCGATATCGTAGGAATACGACCGGGAGAGCCGGGACCAGATTGCCCGGGTTGCCCGGTCGGCTCGCGTGACGGCGCGGCGGTTCCACAGAAAGCTCTCCCGACTTCACGCCGTTTCTGATCGCATTGTAGACAGCCATCTCGTCTTCGCAGTCGGCGAGCACGCGGTGTGCGTCGTCGTTTTGGATGTCCAGCAAATCTCGAAGGTCCTCCATGCACCAGCGTCCGAGATCTGGCCATGCGCGTTGCGCGAGCTGATAAGTGTCGATTGCGATGTTGTAGTTAAAGTCCAGGCCAAAGCCGTCCCAGGAAGAACGACTTTGTTTCCTTGATTATCAACTTCATCCGGACACTTCCCGCATTCATCCGTGTGTGTACGGATGAATGCGGGGTTCAATACCCCGGCGGCCTGATCGGCAGACCGCCGGGAATTCTCACTCCTCGAAAAAAGCCGGCACTCGGTTAGTCCTGCGCATCTTGAAATCGCCAGACTCATGGGAGACGTAGAGAATGCCGTCCATCCCATCTCGTGATGCATACGACAGGTGAACTGAACCGCAATCCGATCCATCATTGTCGAGAAGATCAAACGAATTCGGGTCGCTCGTTGCGGCCAAACGACCACTCAGACAAGAGCCATCGTCATTACAGATTTGCCATTCCATGTCTTCGCCTGCAAGAATCGCCATAGACGGCCTGGTCGCGCCATCGTTGACATACATCCCGTCTATGCCAAACCCATTTTCAGCGCCATCGATGAACGACTGCTCGGACCTATACCTCGCAAATGATGCACATAGCACCATTGCAAGACAAAGTACAAAGCCAACAATCGCTATCTTTGCATAGCTCTTGCCTATCATGTCATTCACCTCCCTCGTATGTATCGAGGTATTCCTGCTTGAGCGTCTGCGAGGACGACTTGATCTTTTCCACGAGCGTGCCGGCCTCGATGAAGTAGAACGAGTTGGTGAGGTCTGCCAGGTCGTCGAGTAGATGGCTTGAAATGAGCACGCTGCGTCCCCGCGCCACTTCGCTGCGCATCGCGTCGCAGGAGGTTTTCCGTTTTCCCGGATCGAGGCCGTTCAGCGGTTCATCGAGGATGAGGTACGGGCAATCGGTCGCTATCGCCATGGCAAGCTTTACCTGCTGCTTCATTCCTGTCGAGAGTTTACGGGTCGGCTTGTCGAGATATGGGGAGATTCCGAGGGAGCTGCAGAGCGAGTCGATGTCGGCGGCCGATTTCCACGCCTCCCTAACGAAAGCAAGGTGCTCGATGGCCGATAGCGTGGGATAGAGATCCGCGCTGCCCGAAGAGCTCAGGTAGACGAGTTCTGCAAATTCGGCTGATCGACGTTGGCAGATTCCGTCTGCCGCCAGGCTTCCCGAGCGGATGCGGGTGGGAAATTGGCCCGACAGCGCTTCAAGAAGGGTGGTTTTCCCCGAGCCGTTGGGAGCAACGAGGCCCGCCGCCGTTCCCGGGCTCAGGAAAAGCGATCCGATTGAAAGTATCGTCGTGCTTCCGTATCCCACGCTCGCGTCCAGAAGCTCGAGCCCATGGTGCTTTTTCGCGGGTCCAGGCTGTTTGGGCGAACGTGTCGCAACGGCGCCGACCGCAAAAAGGACCGCGACGTATGCCAGGGCCACGGCAAGCATCGATGCGCTGCCTGAACCGGAGCCAATGAATTCTGTCGGGAAGCATCCTACGTAACCCGTTGCCTCGATAGGCGAGAATACGGCCAGCGGCAGGAGATTGAGCGCGGCGTTATGCTCCAGTGCCGAATCGGACAGTAACGGGAATGCCGGGGCCGCGACAAGCAGCGCGGAGGTAAGGGGGCCCGCGAGGACGCGCCTCGTTGCGGTCGATAGGACGGCGGAGCAAACGGATATCAAGGTTCCGCCCGCAAGCAGCGCGATAAGCAGGGCTGTGAAGACGTTTCCCGCGGTCGTGGTGGCAAGCGCGCCGTCATGGAAGAAGGCGATCGGGTACCCAATTTGCCCGAAGCCGTTTAGGGCCAAGGCGTAAATGCCCCCGGGTGCGAGGCTGGCGAGGAGCATCGCGGTCCCCGCGGCGATTATCGAAAACACGGTCTGGATAAGGCGCCGGAATTTGGGCACGGGCGCCTTCGCCGCCAGGGTCCCGGGCCTTGTGGCGCCGAGCACGAGTATCGACGAGAGAAGGAAGGGGATGAAGGGGAGGAAAGACGGCGCCGTGGCAATGGCGTAAGGCAGGAAGGAAAGGAATGGCAGGTCGTTTGCGGAGGCCGGGATATCCGTGATGCCGGAGCTGCTCAGGGCACGGCAATATGCGAGCTCCGCGTCATTGGTCTCTCGGTCTCCCACGATGGATCCGGATTGGAAGCCTTCGTCCATGAGCGCGTAGTAGCTCTCGGCAGAGTCGAGAAAGGCGGCGTCGGTTTGAGCGGCAAGGGCGGCGTTCGCGTATCTTGCAAGCTCCGCGTCGACTTGCTGCTCTGGCGATAGATCTATGCCGTTGGCTTGGGGTGCGCGCGTATTGAATGCGTCGACAAAGCCCTGCATGCCCTGCTTCATAAAGAAGGGGCCGTAAATGGGTGAATTGAACGCAATGGGGATGGAGAAGGCTGCGGCAAGAACGAGCGTAGAGATCCATACGGCCCTGTCTCTTAGGATTAGTTTGAGAAGAAGTCGACAGTACATTTAGAAGCACCTACATTTCTCAAAGCATCGTTAGATTAATAATGACAGACCGAATGAAGATGCGTGCGATGGGGGCGAGGCGAATGGCTGAGCGGTATCGATATGCGGGTTCAACGGTATTATATTGACCACATAGATTATTTACTTGCATTTCTAACAGTTAAGGAGACGGGTGCTTTCCAGCACACTCCTTCGATGATGCCTTCCGCTAGTTGCTATGCCGGTTTCAGCCAACAAAGAATGTGCCCTGGTGCTCAGGTTCACCGTTAGCGTTGGCAACATATGAGATGGGCCAGACCCTTGCCGCGCGCCGAATGGGCGAGAGGTGTCGGGCTCCATGTTTATTCCACCTGCTTGTTATCAACCAGCTTCGTTCAACGTCAGACATTCAAGATGTCAGACGTCGAACCTGCGCCAAAGACGCAGCTGGGGCTACTAGTTGCCTACAATCGCTCGCGAAGCTCGCCTGTTCGTGCGTGAATGCCTGACAGCTCCGTCAGACATTGTCGGACATTTGATTGTTCGACAAATGCGCACGTGGTCGCGTTCGCAAAGATTACTGAACGGTCGATGGGTGCGTTGAGACCGGAGCAGACGGCGGATGTCAGAAAAATGGCCTCACAGAATCGAACCCATGGTTGATAAAATTGACCGCCCGGGCGCAAATACCCGGGCGGTCAATTCATCCCCTCGTTCGCGATCCTGTTGGATTTTGGGGCTTTGACATGTTGTTGACGGATGGATCAGCCGTACAGCTTGATCTCCCGGGGTTCCATGTGGTCGTCCCCCAATAAGACGTCCCTGATGTAGCTCTGCGGCAGGAACTCGACGGGCAGCACTGGGTCGTCGACGTAGCCGGGCACTGGGAGTAGGCGTGGCCTTTGGACATAGCGTGGCCGCCTGCCGGCGGTCGGACTGCCACTTCAGCCAAAAGCTCAGGCGCGCGCATTAAAATAATGGATATATCGCTTGATGGGCTTTTGACCAAGCATGAACATCGCAGGTAAATCCGTGTACCAATTTTTGGTATACGAATTTACCTGCGGTTTGCTGAAAGCTCTGACATGCGCTGTCGACTTCATTAAAATCGATTGCCGATCAAGTCTTCCTATATATGCGAGCCCCAAGAAACTGCGCTGTGAACCTGAGACCGCTATCGATCGGCCCGGTGCACCGGGCCGCTGTCCTCGAGCCGGCATCAGCTTGCCGGTCTCAAAACGTATACTTGATTTAAGGCGGAGTGGAATGTGGGCGCGCAAGGAGATGCGGAATCGATGAGAGCCTCAAAAAAAATTACTGCAGTGTTATCATCTTTCATCCTCTCTATTCTTCCATTTCTGATTCTATGGGCGGCTTGGTCAGTCCTCCCTGATACAATTCCCGCTCATTGGAGTGGGGGTGTGGTTGATCGATGGGGTAATAAGCTTGAATTGCTGGTTGTTCCGCTGTTTTCTCTGATTGGTTCTATTGCAATTTCTGTGTACCTTATTGTTTCCACGCGGCGAAGAGAGTTCGCGGATTTCTCTGTTCGAATGCGACGGGACTTTGTTGCGTGCTATATTTCTAGTCTTCTTTTATCGACAACCTGCTCAGTGATAATTGCCGTTTGGGTTCAGTTGATTCTTACGCAAAACACTGCGGTTGATGGGGGGCTTGGACTATCGATCCTGTATTCCCTTCCCGGGCTATATGTGATCTTGTGCGCTTTGCCGCCTTTTTATGCGAGCGGCGAGAGCAAAAAGGCAGAGCGCCTGATAACAGTTCTTATTGGCGGCGCGGAGATTGTTCTTTGTGGAATAGTGCTTGAAGGTTCGGCTGCCTCTTATGCGATGATTGGACTGATGATTCTGTTCTGTGCGTTTGAGATTGTGTCACAGGTAAGGGATAGCCGGTCCTTATGAGTTGAATTACGCGCGTGCGGATATAAAGGGTGGCATGTTAAATTTGTTGAAAACTCTGACATGCGCTGCCGACTTCATTAAAATCGATTGCCAATCAAGTCTTCCTATATATGCGAGCCCTGAGAAGCTGCGCTGTGAACCTGAGACCGCTATCGATCGGCCCGGTGCACCGGGCCGCTGTCCTCGAGCCGGCATCAGCTTGCCGGTCTCAAAACGTATGCCGTCCGGTACGACCAACAGCCGAGTCTTGCGCCCAGTTCGAGCAGCGCCAGAACCCCGTGCCGGAACCCACGCAGCCGATGGCAGGGGAATTCAGCCGCGGCCATCGAGGAGCCGACCCAGGGACGGCGCCCCCAGTCCTCGAAAGATTTCCACCGCCCCCTACAGGCCTGGATTGATTTAACAGTTGATTTAATCCGGCTGAACAAGCCGAGCATGGGCCGGTTGACAAAATGTAAGGTAAAAAAGCAGATACGACCGTACGCCGGTGCGGGGTTCGGGTGATGTGATAGAAAGTAATACACGTATTACATCTAACCGGGAGGTGCATCATGGCAACCGCCACCGCAGCCCTGAGAACCCCCGAGGACCTCGCGAACAGGTACGACCGCCTGGCGAAGTCGACGGGCCGCACGAAAACCTTCTACATGACGGAGGCGCTTGCCGCAGAGATAGGCAGGCTCGAATACGAGTACGGCCTCATGAATTATCCGGGAAGCGTTTGGTTGCGAGCCACGCCGGTGCGCGGGGCCTGAGTCGTCAGGCCCCGCACAGGGGGACCGCGATGGTGGCCACCGCGCCGCCCGAGGGGCTGTTGGCGAGCGAGACGGAGCCCCCGTGGGCGCTCGCGGCCTCGGAAGCGGCGTGGAGGCCGAGCCCGTAGTGGCGGCCTCCGTCGCGCGAGGAGCGGGAGGAGTCGTCTGTGAAGAGGCGCTCGCAGCCGCGTTCGAGGGCGGCGGGAGAGAAGCCCGGTCCGTCGTCGGCAACCTCGATGACGAGCTGCCCGCCCGCGACGTCGCAGGAGACAGCCACGCGCGAGCGCGCGTGCTCGGCGGCGTTGGCCACGAGGTTCGCGGCGGCTCGCGCCAGGGCGGTTCGGTCGAGCGGGGCCTCGGGCGCGCCCGCGACAGCGGGGCCCGTGGCCGCGTCGAGCGTCACGCCTCGCGCCCGGGCGATCTGGGCGGCCTCGGCGAGGACCTGTTCGCAGAGCTCGGCCGGCCGCATGGGGACCCTCTCCGCCCCGCCGGACCCGCGCGAGGCCTCGATGAGCAGGCGCACGTAGCCGTCGAGCCTTTCGACACCGCCGGCTATGTCGCGCGCGGCGGCCGCGAGGTCGGCGTCTTTCTCGTCTTCCAGCTCCTCCGCCACGAAGTCGGCGTTGGCGCGCAGCACGGTGAGCGGCGTCTTGAGGTCGTGGGCGAGCGACGCCACCTGCTCGCGCTGCCCCCGCTCCGCGGCCCAGCGGGCCTCGAGCGACTCGGCGAGGGAGGTCCGCATGGCGTCCATCGCGGCGAGGACGTCGTTCACCTCGCGCACGTTGGTGCTGCCGACCGCGAAGTCGAGCTCCCCCGCGCCGACGCGCCCCGCCGCCTCCGCGAGCGGCGCCATCTTGCGCGAGATCACGCGGCTCGCGCGGCGCGCCACGAGCGCGAGCGCGAGCGCGCTTCCCGCAGCGGCGCCGACGAGCATGAGGTTCTGCGGGTTGGGAAGCAGGCCGGCGAGGTCGCGCGAGACCCACTGCGGCAGGTACTCGCTGACGAGCGCGCAGGCCCCGCCGCCCTTGAGCGGGAACGCGGCGTAGGTGAGGCCCGAGCCCCCGCCCTCGATCTCCACTGTGCCCGGATCAGCGGCGAGTGCCGCACGGGCCATTTCCGTCGCGTCCTCGAGCCGCGTGCCCTCGAGGTCTGTCATCAGCACGTATCCGTCCTTGTTCAGGATGAGGTAGCGGTACGCCGTCGGCACGTCCTGCTGCCCGCAGACGCCGTCGCGTGCCAGGCCCTCCGCGACCTCGCGCGCATTGGCCGGCCCCCAGCTTGCCTCGTAGACGAAGCCCGCGTTGATCGCCGCGGAGAGCGCCATGAACGAGGCGAGCCACGCCGCGGCGACCGCCGCGAACGCGTAGGCGAAGTAGCGCGCGATGACGAAGGAGAGCGGCATGCCCCCGCGACCTCGCGCCCAGATCTTCAGAGCTGCCACTTGTACCCCATCCCCCAGACGGTCGCGATCGGATCGGCGCCGGCCTCGGAGAGTTTCCTCCGGGCGCGGCTGACCTGCATGGATATGGCCGAGTCGTCGGCGTCGCTCTCCCAGCCGAGCACCGCCTCGCGTATCTGCGCGCGGCTCATGACCTGCCCGGGGTGGCGGGCGAGGTACTCGCAGATGGCATACTCGGTGGGCGTGAGCGGCACGGCCTTGCCGCCCACGGCGAGGCCGCGCGCCCCGAGGTCGATCCGCACCTCCCCGAAGGAGAGGGCGTGCGAGCGCGGCCGGCGCTCACGGCGTAGATGGGCCGCGACCTTGGCGCGCAGCTCCGCGGCCCCGAAGGGCTTGCGGACGTAGTCGTCGGCGCCCAGGCCGTAGCCGGCCACGGCGTCCTCCTCGGCCACGCGCGCGGTCAGGAAGATGATGGGCCCGTCGAAGTCCGGGCGGATCTGCCGCACGAGCTCGAAGCCGTCGAGACCCGGCATCATGACGTCGCAGAGCACGAGGTCGAAGCGCGAGAGGTCCATCCCCGGGACCGCCGTCGGGTCCGCCGCCTTGACGACCTCATGGCCGTCGCGGCCGAGGACGCGCGCGAGCGCGTCGAGGATCGCCCGTTCGTCATCCACTGCCAGTATCCTCGCCATGTTCGACCTCCTGAAACTCTCGTCGGAATTGTACTAGCGCCGCGCTCAGCGGTCCAGAGCCCCGCGCGCAGCCGCGGGCGCCTCGGCCGCGTCGCACGCGCGGTAGCGCACGCCCGAGCCGCCGCGCGCCTCGATCTCGAGCCAGCCCTCGCCGTCCGACTCCCGCCCGAAGAAGATAAGCTGGAGCTCTCGGACATTGCCCCTGTCGTCCGCCGCGTCCACCAGGTAGGCGTAGTTCGCCCCCGCCCCGGTGGCGTCGGCGTAGGAGCTCGCGTGGCTGCCGGGCTCGGGCGCGGGCGCCCACATGGCGATTTCAGGGTTGGGCAGCACGCGGTCGGCGATCGAGTGCAGCGCCCACCCCCAGCCGGCGTCGAGCAGGGCATTCCCGCCCAGGACGAGCGCTGCGGAGAGGAGGACGAGCACGGCGGCGAGCGGCCTCCTACGCATCTGCCCTCCCGTCCTCGAAGCGGCAGAACCAGGCGAGAAGGACGACGTCGGCTGCCAGGGCGAGCACGAGGCCAGCGAGCGCAGTCGTGAGGAGAGGGCCCGCCGCGCGTGCGGCGTCGATGAAGGCCTCCACCCCGAGCGACCCCAGGCGCGCGGGCCAGGCGAGCGGCACCCAGCTCAGGGGCGTCGCCAGGGCACCGGTGAGCTCGCCGGTCATGAGGCCGTGCGCAAGTCCGCCCACTGAGAAGAACGCGAGGAGCACCCCCGCCGCGCCGGCGCCGATGGCGGCGTTGCGGCCGAGGCGCAGGGCCACGCCGAGCCCCAGCGCGTAGAGGGGCAGGCTGCCCAGCACGATGCCCGCCCAGGCGGCCGCAAGCGGAGCGGGCCCGAGCGGCAGGCGCCCGGCG